>JBKCOM010000039.1:0-82275 GCA_046309775.1 Flavobacteriales bacterium | reverse complement strand
ACCCCTCGACTTGCATGTGTTAGGCCTGCCGCTAGCGTTCATCCTGAGCCAGGATCAAACTCTCCATTGTAAAAAGTTTAATCTCTTGGCTATACCTTTTTCCTGTTTTACTGCTGCATTATTTCAAAGAACTTTTTCACTCTCCCGTGTCGACAACTTCTGTCGAAACGGGCGGCAAACATACTATCAGGTTTCCTCTCAATCCAAATCTTTTTTCAAAAATTTTTCAGAACCTCATCCTAACTTCTATTTACCTTCCCTTTTTGATTGGGGCGGCAAAAGTAATCAAAATTTCTTTTCCTCCAAATTTATTTCAAAGTTTTTTTTTCAAGAGCCAGAACCGATGTCCCGTTTACCCTCCCTTTTTTATCGGGGCGGCAAAAGTACAACAAGCTTTCGTTTCATTCCAAATCTTTTTTCAAAAATTTTTCTTTACTCCTTAAACCCTCACTTCAACCACCCTTTCTTTATCGGGGCGGCAAAAGTAATATGCCTGGTCTCATCATTCCAAATTTATTTTAAAAAATTTTTCCTGACTTCTAAAACCCGCTTTCCGTTTGTCTCAAAGAACGTTTCTATTTCTGAAAAGCGGGTGCAAAAGTAATCACAGATTCCGTCTGCACAAGCCCTCCATCAATCTTTTTTTTTGACTACTACTTAACGTATTGATAATGACATTAAAAAAAAATTAAATTTTTCTCTCATTCCTGTACACAAGCTCCCCGTTTACTATCGTCACCTCCACTTGGGTCTCTCTAATCATTTCTTCTTCACACTTCATAATATCTCGCTCTAATATCACAAAGTCAGCGACTTTCCCGACGGCCACGCTGCCTTTATAGTGATCTTCAAAGTTTGCGATGGCATTCCATATAGTCATACCCATCATCGCTTCTTCCCTGCTCAACGCATTCTCCATTTGCCAGCCACCCTCGGGCTTCCCTTCCCTATCCTTCCTTACCACAGCTGCATAATACGTTGCTATAGGAGAAATGCCCTCCACAGGAAAATCTGTGCCCAAGGCAAGCATTCCATTCTCCCGCAACAACTCCTTATATGCATATGCTCTTGCAACTCTGGTTCTTCCCAATCTCAACCAAGCCCATGGCATGTCACTAGTCGCGTGAGTCGGCTGAACACTAGGTATCACACTATATTGAGAAAACAAAGAGAGATCACTCTTGTCCACCACCTGCGCGTGTTCAATCCTCCAGCGCTTATCATTGGTTCCTCCTAATACTTCTTTATATATTCCCAACATCACCCTATTGGCGCTATCTCCTATAGCATGTGTATTCATTTGATAACCTGCTGCCTCCAATTGTCGCGCTCGTTGCATGTAGTAAGAAGGTGTGTTCAATAAAAAACCATGCTCCTTACGCCCCAATTCTTTTAATATGTCCTCATAAGGACTTAATAAGCACGCGCCTCTCGAACCCAAAGCACCATCCGCATACAATTTAAAGCTTCGAACATTCAACATTCTGTTGGTACTATCCGGTCTTTTACTCAAATAGTACTTGTAATTGCTTTCATCATCACTCAACATGGCATATACTCTCATTTTCAGAACTCCGGCTTTCTGTAAGCTGTCGATAAGAAGTATGTCTTCATGCATTAATCCCGCATCATCAATTGTAGTGAGACCTACAGCAAAGCATTTTTCCTGAGCAAGAAGCAATGCTTTTTCCTTTTGAGCTCTCGTGTGCTTTGGCATTACTTTATCCACTAGGCTAATCGCATTATCAATCAATATTCCCGTACACTTTCCGTCCCTTACTTCTACTAAGCCGCCTTCAATGTTCGTTACTGTCGTAATTCCCGCTAAATCCAAGGCTTTCTGATTCACTAACACTGCATGGCCGTCAATTCGTGTAAGGTAAACGGCTGTTTCTGGAAATAGCTTATCCAGCTCAGTTTTATCCGGAAATCTTGCTGTAAATGTGCTATCGGCATCCACTGCGGTATTTGTGCCCCAATCATTTTGATCCCATCCGCGTCCAATTATCCATTCCGAACTTCTAGTGGGAGCATATTTCTGTAAAATGTCTATGACTTCAGACCAGCTCTTTGCTTCTGTTAAGTCAGCATCTTGAAGCATCAATCCATAAGCTAAAAAATGACAATGACCATCGATGAAACCTGGATATACCGGTTTTTTCTGAGCATCATAAATCAAGGGAGCGTCATACTGATTCATGATTTCTCGTTCTGGACCAAACGCTACAATGATTCCATCTTTAATCGCCACGGCATCGACCGTGGTGCCTGTTTCATCCATCAAATAAATCTTGGCATTATGAATAATAAAATCGACCTTTTCATTACCAAAATGACATGAGCCAAGTAGCAACGTTATGATGAGAGAGAAAAGTAATTTTTTCATAAGTTTTTTTTATTGAATGTTGTTGCATTAGCTTGTGCTGTGGGCATTATGATCATATCATTGATACAAACATGTGCTGGTCTACTTACCATAAACAGCACTGCATCTGCGATGTCTTGTGCTTGAAGCGCTTGATAACCTCTATATACTGCATCCGCTTTGTTAGCGTCTCCTTTAAACCGTACAAGACTAAATTCGGTCTCCGCAGCACCTGGTGCAATTTGACCTACACGAATATTGTACTCCAAAAAGTCGATACGCATGCTTCGCGTTAACGCATCCACAGCAGATTTAGTAGCGCTATAGACATTGCCTCCTGGATATGCTTCTTTACCAGCAATAGAGCCCACATTTATTATGGTTCCTTTTTTCTGATTAATCATAGACCGAACGAACGTTCGGGTAACGAATATTAAACCTTTTATATTGGTATCAATCATTCGATTCCAATCATCAATGTCACCTTGATCCAGAGATTCCTTGCCTACCGCAAGTCCTGCATTATTGATTAGAGCTTCAAAGTTTTTCCATTCAATCGGAATGCGTTCGTAAACACTTTCCACTTCATCCAAATTTCTCACATCACAAGCGAAGATGAGTGAATCTGCTTGATAGGTTTGATGAAGAAGGTTTGAAAGCGAAGTAAGTCTTTCCTCTCGTCGGGCAAGAAGTATAAGATTCCACCCTGCCTTAGCGAACTGGTGGGCAATGGCTTCTCCAAATCCAGAAGAAGCTCCGGTAATAACTGCAATAGGTTTCACGGTATCGAATTAATGCCGTGAATTTACGCATCAAGAGAACTTTACCAACACGTTTTCTATAACACTTGCAGTAGTGGCCAAACTTCCTGTTGCACTTGTCATGAACGATAACACCTCTTTCACCTTCAAGACTTCCAATGGACTTGGATTATCTCTAAATAATTTGCTAATCGCATCGTCGTACAAATCATCTGCTTTCTTTTCATAATCCTTGATTATGGCAAGTGACTCGCGCATTTGAGCCGTATAGCGAAGGGTATAGAGATTCTTTATGATTTTGTCCAGCTCCTTGGTACTCTCATGTATGTAAACCGACATTTGGAGCATAGCCGGATTTAATTGATGTATTTTGTAGAGCTCTATTCTTTTAGAAGACCCATGAATAAAGTCGATAACATCATCCAAACTCACTGCCAAGCGCTGCATGTCCTCTCGGTCGAATGGCGTTATGAAGGTAGCTGCTGCTTCCTTTAAAATACCATGTGTAAACTCATCCCCTTGATTTTCGTGATGTTCTATCTGCTTATGCGCATTCAAACGAGTCACGCTATCAGCATGTAGGGCCGAGCGCAGCAACTCTGCTGCCTGAAGAACATTAGAAGATGCTTGTTCAAAAAGTGGAATAAACTTCTTGTCTTTTGGAACCAGCGCTTGGAATATAGTGTTGAGCGAAATATTCATATACTTTGTGATGTGACGAAATTAGGGAGAATACTTGATTGATGTATTAACTTAAGATTTCGACATTGTGAATTTATCTAAATTTGAATGCCCTTGACCTCTTTTACGAATTGGGCTCGGTCACCTCTGAAGAGCTCATAAGAGCAGAATTTACACTCCAATGGTCCATTCATCAAGTTGAACTTCTTTGTTGGTTTAAGGCCTACATTTTTAAGTGCCTTCATATTCGAGGAAATAATCCATGCGGTGTGTCCTGTCCAATTCTTTTTCAAGTGATCACCAATTCTTTTGTAGAAAAAATCAACTTGATCAGGTGTCATTCTTTCGCCGTAAGGTGGATTCAAGAGCAGTGTGCCTTCATTTCCCTCAGGTATTAATTCAAAGAAGTCTTTTTGTTGTAGGTCAATTTCACCTTGTATCTCTGCCTCTTTAAAATGTCTGGCAGCCAACGTCAGCGCTTTGCGATCCACATCAGAGCAATGAAAGGTGAGAGGAATATCTTTGAAACTAGCTAAACAATCTTCCAAAATCTGTTTCCAAAGATCCACTTCAAAATTCTCCCACTTCATGAAGCCAAAGTGTTCTCGATTCCACAAGGCTGGCTTATTCTGTGCGATGTAGGCAGCTTCGATTGCTATCGTTCCGCTGCCGACCATGGGGATATAGACTTTTTTGGTGAAATCCGTTTTTGAAAGCAACACCATAGCCGCAGCTAGCACTTCATTTAATGGCGCCCCGCCTCCAGAAACTCTATAGCCTCTCCTATTTAGCGATTCGCCGCTACTATCGAGGCTGATAGTCACTTTTTGTTCATCGATGTGTAATAAAAAGCGAACGTCTGGATCTTCTGTATCGACGTCAGGTCTGCGACCATGCTGTTTTTTAAAATAATCGGCAATCGCATCTTTCATTCGAAGCGCTGCAAAATGGGGCAGTTTGTATTGTTCTGAATGAACACTTGTGTCAATAACAAAAGTTTGATCGATATCCAGAACAGCTTCCCAATTGAAGTTGAGGCACTTTTTATAAAGCTCGTCGGGATTTCGTGCATCAAATTTCATGATAGGAACCAAGACGCGCAATGCAGTTCTGAGTTCCAAGTTGCAACGATAAAGGAAACGCAAATCACCTTTGGTATGTACTATCCTTTTTCCTACCTGAATGTCGTCTGCTCCGAGAGCACGCAGCTCTTCACTAAGCAGGGGTTCGAGATGTTGAAGTGTTTTTATGGAGATTTCAAACGACTCTCCGTTGAATAGGTGTCTCATGCTCCGGCTTTCTTAGCCTTGTATTTCATTTGTTGTAGCAGTGCTACTATTTTTTCGCGGTGGTCGCCTTGAATAATTATTTCATTATCCTTTACGCTTCCGCCTGTACCACATTTGGTTTTGAGCGTTTTGGCCAAAGTCTCGAGATCATCCTTTTTTCCAACAAAACCTTTAATCACACATGCTAGCTTTCCTCCGCGGTGGTTCTTCTCGAGCCACACACGAAGATCTTGTTCTTGAGGAGCAAGTGTTTCCATCTCATCTTCAGAATTGTTGAGAGGGAGGTTATTGTTGGTAGAATAAACTAGTCCACCGAGTGATTCAAAAGGCTTACTCATAATGCAAATATAAGATTAGGCGCCCAAATTATTGCGATTAGGGTTTAAAGCCCCCAGTAATACGACATCAATAAGCATATGCGCAACAATGGCTGACAACAAGCCAACCTGTTCTGCCCCTATGCCCATAATCCAGATGATACCTGTCATAAAGACTCCATATATCGAAATCCTCCAATCTCTAGGATTTAGATAGCCATGAATAGCTACAAAAACGATAGAAGTAATGGGAATCCCTATCAAAGGTTGTATGGCTCCACGAAAAAGCAACTCCTCACCCACTCCTGCGCAAAAAGAAATAAACCATATTTCCGAGATGTTGAGGTCAAATCCAGCAAACATACTTTCATATTTGAGTCTTACTGGATTCATAAAGCTCATGCTTATAATGAAGTTTGCAAGAAAACCGCTAGCTACCCCATATCCAGTGCCAATCAACAACTGCCAGTACCAGCTCATTGGCCCCATAAGCATGGATGCAATGTCTACTGTTTCTGAGAAGTGGTTGATAAGAAGTGCCACTGCGCCCATGCCTACAAGCGTCAGTAATCCAAGTCGCATCACTGCGTCAATACTGAACTTCATGATTATTCGGAAAGTAATTTTTGCATGTCACTACCGCTTGGACTTTGGAATATCTCTAAATCAAAATATGGAACAGCTGCCAGTAAATGATCAAAAATATCGGCAGCTACTTTTTCAAAATTTTCGAAATCCTTTAACTTCGAAAAGGCATAAATCTCAAGAGGAAGGCCATGTTCTGTAGCTTGAAGCTGTCGTACCACAAAGGTCATATCATTATTGATATTAGGATTTTGCTCAAGATATTTTTCAGCGTAAACCCTAAAAATCCCAATGTTGGTCATATGCCTTCCATTGATAAGTACTTCTTTATTGACCTTATTATTTCTGTTAAATTCAGCAATTTCGGTATCTCTTTGCTTCAAGTATTCTTGAATGCGTTCAACATTTAGCAGGCGCTGAAACAACTCTTCATCACAAAATTTTATTGATGAAATCTTTATATTTATAAATCTCTTTATCCTGCGTCCCGGGCTTTCCTGCATGCCTCGCCAATTCTTGAACGACTCGCTCACGATGGCATAGCTGGGTACAATAGTGATGGTCATATCCCAGTTTTGCACTTTAATAGTCGTTAAGTTGATTTCGATGACATCACCGTCAGCCCCATACTTATCGACCGTGATCCAGTCACCGACGCGCACTAGGTCTATTGCACTCATTTGTATACTTGCTACGAAACCTAAAATGGGATCCCTGAAAATAAGAAGAAATACCGCTGTAACTGCGCCAAAACCTGTAAGAATGTATACAGGACTCTGATTCACTACAATCGCGAGAATCAAAACGAAGCCCACTAAATAGAATAAAATTTTAGCTACCTGTTTGTAGCTCCGGAGCGGCTTGTCCTTGAGCGACTCAACTCCCTCGAGAATACCCAAAATAGCATTCAACAGTGCGTTGATTGCGAACATAAAACTCAAGACGATGTAGACTTTGGCAGCCGCGATAGCCATTTCGCGCCAATTGGGAAAGTCTCGAAACATAACTGGGACGACGGCACCAATCACGAAGGCCATTACAATAAACGATAAGCTCCTGAAGACTTTGAACTTGTAAAGCATATCGTCCCAAGTCGCTGTGCTTCGCCTTACAATACGTTTTACAAATCGAATGATGATGATTCGTGAGAAAAACCAAATCAAAAAGCAGACTACAATTAAAGAAACAAACATAATAGCAAAATGCATGTAAGCCGCTTTTTGAGGCGAGAGTAAAGAGCTCGTCAAAAATGATTTTATCCAATCAGAAATTTCCGTCACGTTCATGCCGCAAAGGTAGCATTTGATTTTTGGTGAAAACTGAAGGAAAGTTAAGACCTTTGCACAAAGTTTTTTTCATGAATTTCTTACCAGAAGCAATAGAAGCTTATTCTTCGGAACACACGAAGCCTGAGACGCCCGCATATCGTGACTTAACAAGAGAAACATGGCAAACCATGGTTCTTCCGCGAATGAGCAGCGGTCACTATCAAGGCAAGTTCTTTAGCATGATTTCGCATATGATTCAACCCAAGAGGATTCTGGAAATTGGAACATTCACTGCTTACAGCACTTGGTCTTTAGCCGAAGGGCTTGCAGGCGATGGTGAGTTGATTACTATTGATATCAATGACGAGCTTCAAAGATTTCATGTCAAATACGCAGATAAGATGAAAAATGGGCAGCAAGTAAAGTTCGTTTATGGTAATGCTCTAGACGAAATCCCGAAGCTGGATGGCTTGTTTGATCTTGTTTTTATTGATGCCGACAAAGAAAACTATATTCATTATTACGACATGCTTTTACCTCGCCTTCGTATAGGTGGGTGGATGTTGATTGATAATGTGCTTTGGAGCGGAAAAGTGGTTGAGCCTGTGAAAGGCAATGATGTGGAGACTTTGACGCTTCTAGAACTAAACAAAAAAGTGACACAAGACCCAAGGGTAGATAATCTATTGCTCAGCATACGCGATGGCCTTATGCTGGTAAGAAGAATTGCCTAATCGCAAGGAACAGGCTGTTCTTGAACGATCTCTTGCTGAATAAAATTGCAATGAGTATGATGTAGAAAATTCTCATAAATAAAAATCCCCACCGAAAGGTAGGGATTTTAAATTCCATTATTGTTCCGCTTTTTATGCGAGTACTTGCTTTACTTTATCCGCTGCTTCTTGAAGTGTGATAGCAGAATGTACAGCGAGACCACTACCATCGATTAATGCTTTTGCTTCTTCAGCGTTCGTTCCTTGAAGGCGCACGATGATTGGAACATTGATGTTTTCGATGTTCTTATATGCATCCACTATACCTTGTGCCACGCGGTCGCAACGAACGATACCACCAAAAATATTCACCAAAATTGCCTTCACATTTGGATCGCGAAGAATCATTCGAAAAGCAGTTTCCACTCTCTTTGCGTCTGCGGTGCCACCTACATCGAGGAAGTTAGCAGGGTCGCCACCAGAAAGCTTGATGATATCCATAGTAGCCATTGCCAATCCAGCTCCATTTACCATGCAACCGACATTACCATCGAGTTTCACGTAGTTGAGCCCTGCAGCAGTAGCTTCCACTTCCAAAGGATCTTCCTCTGTGGTATCTCGCATAGCTGCGTAATCTGCATGGCGGCTAAGGCTATTGCCGTCAAGGGTCACTTTCGCATCCACTGCAATAATGCGGTCATCGCTGGTTTTTAATACCGGATTGATTTCAAACATCGCTGCATCGCATCCGAGATACGCTGCATACAAAGACTTCACAAACTTGCCCATTTCTTTGAACGCACTGCCCGAAAGGCCTAGGTTGAAGGCAATCTTACGGCACTGAAAATCTGTGACTCCCGTAAGCGGATCAATAGTTTCTTTGAAAATACGATCTGGCGTGTCATGAGCCACATCTTCGATATTCATACCTCCGTCAGGAGAATATACGATTACATTTCTGCTAAGACCGCGATCCAAAAGGATAGACATATAAAATTCCTTTGGTTCGCTGGCTCCTGGAGCGTAGACGTCTTCGGCGATGAATACTTTGCTTACGAGTTTACCTCCAGCCTTAGTCTGAAGGGTCTCAAGATGTCCACCGAGGATACCTTTTGCTTTTTCAGCTACTTCACCAAGGTTTTTGGCCAACACCACTCCTTTCGAACCTGTCTCTAGAACAGTCCCTTTACCGCGACCACCTGCGTGAATCTGAGCTTTCACTACAAACCAGCCAGTGCCTGTCTCGCCTTGGAGCTTGGTGGCAACTTCGGTTGCTTGTTCTGGCGTTTCTGCCACATAACCGCGCTGAATGGCAACGCCAAAGCTTGCCAGTATAGATTTACCTTGATATTCGTGAATATTCATACTGAAAAATTTTGTGTGCGAATGTATATCACGATTTCTTTGGATTGAAAGAACATTTAAACTTTCAATTCACAATTTGGGATTTTTTTTGGCTTTTCTTTGCCCCATGATTGAAACAAAGGCATTGACCAAAAGTTATGGGGGCATCCAAGTGCTCAAAGGTGTTGATTTGAAAATTGAAAAAGGTGAAATCGTTTCAATTGTTGGTGCATCTGGTGCGGGAAAGTCAACATTATTGCATATTCTAGGAACCTTGGACAAACCCAGCGATGGAAAATTAATATTTAAAAATCAAGAAATTAGTAACCTTAACGACAAGGCCTTGGCTCAGTTTCGCAATAAACATATCGGTTTTATTTTTCAGTTTCATAATCTTCTTCCCGAATTCACAGCCATAGAAAATGTTTGCATTCCAGGTTTTATAATGAAAACAAGTGAGCCAGAGGCTCGAAAAAGGGCCACTGAATTGCTTGACCTTTTGGGCCTCGGACATCGTATTGAGCACAAACCAGCTCAGCTTTCGGGGGGAGAACAACAGAGGGTTGCTGTTGCAAGAGCGCTAATGAACGCTCCAGACGTCATATTTGCCGACGAGCCTAGCGGAAACCTCGACTCCCAAAATGCACGGGACCTTCATGAGCTTTTTTTCAATTTAAGAAAAGACTTCGGACAAACCTTTGTCATCGTAACCCACAATGAAGAGTTGGCGAAAATGGCAGACCGAACATTAATTATGAAAGACGGCAAAGTACTTTGATTCTGTATACTCCTTCCTTTGTAGATTTGTAGCAGTATGAAATTTGTTCATCCGGAAATACTTTGGGGACTCTCGGCGATTGCGATTCCGATCATTGTACACCTTTTTAATTTTCGTAAATTCAAAAAGGTTCTATTCTCAAATGTTGCTTTTCTACAAGAAATTCAACACGAGACGAAAAGCAAATCCAAGCTCAAACATTTATTGATCCTTGCATCGCGAATCTTGGCGATTACGTGCATCGTTCTTGCTTTTGCCCAGCCTTATTTTCCTGTCAGCGATAGCGATATGAAAGCTGGTGATAAGGCTGTCAGTATTTATATTGATAATAGCTTTAGCAGTGAGGCTGAAAGCAACTCGGGTAGATTATTAGACCTTGCCAAAAATAAGGCGATTCAAGTGGTGGAAGCGCATCAACCTTCAGATCGTTTTCAGTTGGTGACCAACGACTTTGAGGGGCGCCACCAGCGTCTGGTTGGAATAGACGAAATGGTACAACTCATTCAAGAAGTCGAGCTTTCTCCCTCCGTTCGAAAATATTCGGAGGTCGTATCCAGACAGAATGATGTACTTGTGCAAGCGACCCAACCTGTGAAAGTTTCATATCTCTTTTCGGATTTGCAGCGCAATGCAGCAGATATTCCAATGATTAAAGCTGACACCAGTGTTTCCTATCGCATCGTTCCAGGAAACTCAAGTCTAGAATTAAATGTAGGCATTGACAGTGTTTGGTTTAACTCCCCTATTCGCCAGCTCAATCAAGTTGAGCAATTATATGTAAGACTAAAAAACTACGGCAACGAGGATCGTGAGAATGTTTCCATCAAATTAAAAATTAATGATCAGCAAAAAAGTGTGGCAAGCGCTAACGTGCCTGCCAATTCAGCTGTTGATGTAGAACTTGGATTTACCAATACAGAAGCTGGTTACAAATACGGAGTACTTTCTATAGATGATTCGCCTGTAAGATTTGACAACGACTTTTATTTTTCATTTGCTGTCGCCCCTTCAATAAGCATTCTAAATGTTACACCAAATGGAGGTTTGAATGCAGACCCTGTTTCATTGGTATTTGCAGAAGATGCATATTTCAAATTTTCCAATGCTAGCGAGGGCAGTTTGGATTATAGTTCGTTTGGCAAGTATAATTTAATCGTTCTAAACCAATTGCGTGCTCCCGGAAGTGGCCTTGCCCTTGAGTTAGAAAAGTTTGTTTCAAACGGAGGGAGCGTTTGTGTAATTCCCGCAGAAGACGCTGATATTAGCGCACTGAATGCCCTTACTCAAAAGTTAAACCTAGGAAGCGTTGTCGGTAAAATAGCCTTTGGATTTGATCCAGGTAATCCTGTTATCAATATCAATTACGACCATTACCTGCTCAAAGGGGTACTTCAAAAACGCAACAACAGCAATGAAAAACTAGACCTGCCCAATGTAGGTAGTTATTTCAAACTCGTTGCCCCAAGTCAAAGCATGGTTCAAAATGTATCCTCTATGCAAAGCGGGGATCCATTTTTTGTTGCATCAGAGCTCAAATCTGGAAAGACTTATATGACTGCTGTATCTCTCAGCAAAGAGTCAAGTACATTTACTGGACATAGTTTATTTCCAACCTTAATGCTCCGCATTGCAGAATCGAGCTTTACTCAAAGACCATTGAGTTATACTTTGGGAAAAGAAAACTTTTTGAGCCTCAATAACACAACTATCACTGGTGATGAAACTTTTCGACTAAAACGATTAAACACAGAGCTCGAAATAATTCCAGAACATCGCAACGCTGGAGGAAATACGGAGGTATTCTTTAATACAGAACTCAAAGAAGCGGGACTTTTCAATCTGATATTAAGCGACTCTGTGGTGGATGTGGTAGCGTTCAACTATGATCGTAATGAATCGGACATGGCCTCGTTTTCTACGGATGAAATCACCGAGCAATTGAAGGAGGCGAATTTAAATATGTTTAGTGTGATTGATGCTGACACCGATAGCATTGGTAAATTCGCCAACGAATTAGATACAGGTAAAAAAATGTGGTACACCATGCTCGTATGGGCACTCATATTTTTGGCAATTGAAATATTACTCATAAAATACTTGAAATAGAATATGAAAACCCTTATCAAGTCAGCCCTAATAATTGATCCGACTTCAAGCCACAACGGTAAGAAAAGAGATATTCTGATTGATAAAGGTGTTATTGTAAAAGTAGCCGCTACAATTAATGAAACAAAGGCGGAAATTATTTCAGGTAAAAATATTTGTGTATCTCCTGGGTGGATTGATTTGCGCGCCAACTTTAGAGACCCCGGTGACGAACATAAGGAAGACCTGCACTCAGGAATGGATGCAGCGCTTGCCGGCGGATTTAGATTTGTGGTTACGATGCCATCAACCCAACCAGTGGTGGATTCCAAATCACAAGTAGAATACATGACCTCACGTAATGCACACCACACGGTCGAGATACTTCCTGCCGGTGCGCTCTCTGCAAAGATGGAAGGTAAAGTTTTAGCCGAAATGTATGATATGCAGCTGGCAGGGGCTGTTGCGTTCTGTGATGATAAAAAGCCTGTATCCACTGAAATGATGACGCGCGCGTTAGAATATGCCAAAAACTTTCATGGATTGGTGATGTCGTTTCCATACGATAATGGTGTCAATCCCGGCGGTCTTATCAATGAAGGGCCTTCAAGTGTGAATACTGGAATGAAGGGTTTGTCGAACACTTCCGAAGAGTTGAGGTTGATGCGCGATATCGAATTATTGAGGTATACTGGCGGAAGGCTTCACGTATCTCTTATTTCTACAGCCCAATCCGTAGAGTTGATTCGCAAGGCTAAAAAAGATAAGTTAAATATCACTTGTGCAATTGCTGCGCATCAACTTGCATTCTTAGATAAAGATTTGGAGACGTTCGATTCGAATTTAAAAGTATTACCTCCTTTTAGGACGAATGACGATTGTAAAGCTATCATTAAGGGGCTAAAAGATGGCACCATCGATGCGATTTGCAGTGACCATCAGCCCGAAGATCATGAGCATAAAGTCTTGGAGTTTGAATATGCTAATTTCGGCATCAGCAGTATACAAACCGCATTCAGCGTGGCGCTTACGCATCTTCAAGATCAAGTCGACCTTTCAACCATCATAGATAAATTCACGACAGGACCAGCACGCGTACTCGGAATGGGAATAAGCAGTATCGAAGAAAATTATCAAGCGGAGTTAACTGTTTTTGAAACAGAAACCGAGCAAACATTCGGTAAAAAAGAATGGAGATCGAAGAGTATCAATTCTCCATTCTTAAATAAATCTTTAAAGGGAAATATTTTAGCGGTAATCTAATTACGCTTGACCTTGAGGGCCTCCAAAATTCATTGTCATCATCGGATCCATTCCTGGAGTTTCTGATATCTTTCCGTTTTGGGACTCATACTTCGCGATGTTGTCTGCCAACGCGCGCATCAAGCGCTTCGCGTGCTGCGGAGTAAGAATAATGCGCGATTGCACTTTTGCCTTCGGTACACCTGGCATCATGCGAATGAAATCTACCACGAACTCAGCAGGGCTATGTGTAATAACAGCGAGATTACTATATGTCCCTTGAGCTACTTCCTCACCCAATTCGATATTCAATTGATTGGGATTTGGGTTTTTATTTTCTTCCATAATTGTATTTTTTATTGAAACAAAGGTATGAGTTCTCGAAGAGAATCGATTGTATAATTTGCCTGATAGTTGTGACGAGAAGGAGCTTCACCAGTTAGTTTATGTTGCATTCGTTCGGTATTCGTCAGGAAAGCCTGATCTAACCCTGCATCTCTTGCTCCAATGATGTCGGCATCCCAATCGTCTCCCACCATTAATGACTCTGAGGCAAGGGCATTGGCCTTCTTCATGGCATACTCGAAAATTTCTTTACTTGGTTTGCGAAAGCCTGCGTCTTCGCTATTGACAATTTCCTGAAAGTAACCTCCTAGACCACCTCCTTCAACCTTAAAGCCTTGTACTTCTTTAAAGCCATTCGTAATGATATGCAAAGAGGCTTTTGTCTTCGCTAAGTCCAACAATTCTAACGTTCCGTCTATCAAATGTGGTAGTCGCGGACAAACTTCTAAAAAACGCGATGCGAAAGCCTCGACAGTAGCTTCCGTTTGAGATATGGAAACATCATCAAAAGCTCTGGAAAACCTGATTGTTCTGAGAATTTCCTTTTCAATTTTGCCAACCCGATAAAGAGCCCACACTTTTTCGTTGTGATAATGATAGCGTTTGTAAAAGCGCTCAAATGAATCCTCATTTAAGCCAAATTCCACATAAAGCTGACGAAGAGCTTCTTCGGTGTTTTTATAGAGATCCCAAAGAGTACCATCGAGATCGAAAAAGATATGCTTGTATTTTTTCAAAATTCAAAACCTAATAATCGAAAGGAGTATGCAAGAGAAGTCAACGCCACAGCCCAAATTCCAAAACCCAAAATGAGCTTGGAAAGCGCCGTTGGATCATGCTTATAGAACCTGGCGCATAAGAGACTTGAAACAGGAACAGAAATTAAGGCTGAAATCATCATTAAACCGTAAATACCATATTTCATTTTGAGTCGAATGATGCGTCGCTTCATTGGAGAAAAGACCTTTTTATTTTTAGACTGAAATGGCCATTTTGAAAAAATAATTTCACCAAAATGATAAAAAATAAAGCACCCCAAAGCCGCACCCGAAGAGGTAATAAGAAGTATCTCAAGGTATGACCAATGGTAGCCACCTGGGTTACCCATCATTACAAATGGAGTGAAAAGAAACTTTACAATACTTGCCAACCACCAAGTCAGCACTTTAAGAATATATGCCATATCAATCTTTCCTTCCGTACGCTAAATCTCCTGCATCACCGAGGCCTGGAACGATATACGCTTGTGCAGTAAGTTCCATATCTACCGCTCCAATCCAAAATGTGGTATTCTCAGGAAGTTTTGCTTTTAGATGATTTATTCCTGCGGTACTTGCGATTGCAGCGGCGATGTGAACCTGTGACGGAATACCTCTTCTCATGAGCGATTTATACACCAGCTCAATACTGGACCCTGTAGCCAACATTGGATCAATGATTATCAAAACACGACCATCTAATGATGGAGAGCTGGTATAGTCCACTTCAATTTCAAAATCTCCCCCCTTATGATGCCTCCGGTATGCTGCAACAAAAGCGTTATCAGCATGATCAAAGAAATTAAGAAAACCTTGGTGCATTGGAATTGCAGCGCGCATTATTGCACAAAGCACAGGCTGTTCATCAGGAGTGTCGCAAATAGCAGCTCCAAGGGGGGTGCTTATTTCTTTTTCACTATGAATAAGCGTTTTGCTAATTTCATATGCCATGATCTCCCCTATTCTTTCGAGATTTTTGCGAAAACGCAAACGATCTTTTTGAATCGACTCATCGCGCAACTCTGATATAAATGTGTTGAACACCGATGGATGCAGGCTTAGGTTATGTATCATTAATGATGAATTTATTGCCGAAAATACAGCAGGAAAGAGTGAATCAGTTTCACTTTTCACAAAATTAACTGAAATGCACAACCCGCATAATCTTAATCAAGTCGTGCAGTCTGCTGCTATAGCCAAATTCATTATCATACCACCCGACTACTTTCACCATCTTACCGATAACAGAGGTAAGCTTGGAATCGAATAGGCAGCTATGCGCATTATCAATGACATCAATGGACACGACAGGATCTTCGGTGTATTCAAGAATTCCCTTCCATCGAGTTTCTGAGGCTATTTTGAATGCTTCGTTGATTTCGCTAATTGTCTTTGGTTGGCTGACAATGCATGTAATATCTGTCAATGAGCCGTCGGGCACTGGAACTCGAATTCCGCAACCACCAATTTTTTCACTTAAGTGTGGAAAAATCCTAGTGAGCGCCTTAGCCGCACCCGTAGAAGTGGGCACGATAGATTCTACTGCAGCTCTACCCCTTCGCAAATCTTTATGCGGTGCATCATGAAGTCGCTGATCACCGGTGTATGAGTGAACGGTGGTGATGTAACAACTTTCGATACCACAAAGCTCATCAAGAAGTTGAATCAAATGAGCTGCACTATTGGTGGTACAACTAGCATTCGAAACAATTTTGTCTTCATTAGTGAGAAGGTGTTCGTTTACCCCAATGGCTATTGTTTTAATACTATCATCCTCGGGGGGAGCGCTTAAAATCACTGATTTAGCGCCAGCTGTGATGTGCGAATCACAGTCTGATTTCTTTTTAAATGTACCAGTGCATTCAATGACGCAATCCACGTCCAAGGCTGCCCACGGATACATCGACTTTTCTTTAATTGAAAAAAAAGGAATCTGGATCCCATCAATATTTAGCATCCCTTCACTTGAAGAGACAGTACCTGAAAATCTGCCGTGAACGCTATCATACTTGAAAAGATGCGCCATCGTAGCTACATCAGATAAATCATTGATGGCGACAACCCGAATATTCTTATCTTGAAGTAAAAGCCTGAGAAGTGTTCTTCCGATTCTACCGAAGCCATTGATGGCAACGTTCATTCTTTGCATATATTAGAAAAGGTGTTTTTCTGCATGATAAGAACTACGCACCAAAGGACCACTCTCCACATATCTGAATCCTTTTTCAAGACCTATTTCTTTGTATTCAGCAAACTTTTCTGGAGTAATAAATTCAGCTACTGGTAAATGCTTCGTAGTAGGTTGAAGATATTGGCCAAGTGTAAGAATGTCGACACCAACGCTGCGCAAATCATCCATAGTTTCGAGTACTTCTGCCTCTGTTTCACCCAAACCTAACATTACGCCGCTTTTTGTCCTCATTCCACCTTGCTTCAAACGCAACAATACTTCCAGACTGCGGTCATATTTTGCTTGAATACGCACTTGTTTGGTCAGTCGACGTACTGTTTCAAGGTTGTGCGACACAATTTCCGGAGCCGCTTCGATAATGCGCTGAAGGTTTTCCCACTTGCCTGCAAAATCAGGTATAAGCGTTTCCATGGTTGTGCTTGGAGAAAGTCTGCGAACTGCAGCAACAGTATCAAACCAAATTTGTGAACCACCGTCGGCTAGATCATCACGGTCGACGGATGTTATAACGGCGTGTTTTACTTGCATTAGTTGTATCGATCTCGCCACACGCATGGGTTCCATAGGATCAGCAGAAAGAGGCTTACCTGTTGCCACCGCACAAAAGCCACAAGATCTCGTGCAGATATTACCCAAAATCATAAATGTCGCTGTGCCCTCACCCCAACACTCCCCCATATTCGGGCAACTGCCGCTTTCACAGATTGTATGCAGTTTATGCTCGTCAACAAGCGCTCTTACTTTTTTAAAATTTTCGCCTGTTGGAAGTTTTACACGTAGCCATTTCGGCTTTGAAATCTTGCCTGTAACTGTTGTTTCCATCACACTTTGTTATACTTTCTGCCAAAAAAGAAATTCACGTAAACTGAAGGGAATATTTGATGATTTCTTGCCGAACCCGATTGGGCTTCTAGAATTTTTTCTGCCATAATGGGAATGCGACGGGCGTAGACATCGATTTGTCCGCCGACCTCGATACCTTTTAGACCGTCTCGCACATTGCTGTACTCGACCAAAAGTCCCCACCTAAAAAAACCACCAGGGTGAAATTTGATTTGATTGAAACCTCTCAATCCACCCGCCCTTCCGTAAATATTATCAATAAAATGTCTTGAAGGGTCGAAACGCTCCACTTGAATGTAAGCGGGCCCCCTTTCTGCTAGGTAAAATATCTCTAGATAAATTGGTTTAGTAAATCCGAATGAGGGTCCAGCTATCCAATTGTGACTCAATTGCACCCCGTTTTTTCGTAGTTTTTCCGTAATTATTTTCTTTTGTCCGAAGCCTGCATGTAATACAAAAAAAGAATTGAGCTTACCATAAACATAGCCTCTCGCGTTTGGGTCTGAGCTAAACCGCTTGAACTCTTTCTCGTGACGTATGAATTGCAAATCGGCGTGAAAGAGCTTTATCTTGAAAGCGTTTTGATATTTACCGTAAGTAAAAAATCCGCCCCAACCGTTTGATTGTAAGGTACCACCAACGTAATGTTGCTTATCATAGAGAATGGTGGGCTGATCGGGAAACGCGCCTTGGGCGGTCACCGTAGCCATTTTGAGCACCGAAACAATAGTGATAAGCAGTCTATACATTCGAAAAATTATCAATTATCAAATTTACATGAAAAACTCTAAATACCCCACGAATGTTTCAAGTTTTAAAATTACTTGTGAAGCCTCAATTACTTTTGCTGAAAAGATAACGATCCCATGGAAACAATGACATTGAAATATCTCGGAGAACTTCGGTGCGAAGCCCAACATTTAAAAAGTGGAAATATTGTAATTACTGACGCGCCAACCGATAATAATGGAAAGGGCGAAGCTTTCAGCCCCACAGACCTGATGTGCACTTCCCTCTGTGCTTGTATGATGACTCTAATGGGGATCACGGCCAATGCAAAAGACATTGCAATTGGCCATGTAACTGCTGGTATAGAAAAAATAATGGCCTCGGAGCCAAGACGCGTTTCGGGAATAAACATACGTTTTGATTTTGAAGAAAAGACTTTCTCAAATCGAGAAAAAGAAATTCTCAAGAATGCTGCAATGACATGTCCTGTGGCAAAAAGCATCCACCCCGACATTCAGGTGAACGCTGAATTCGTATGGTAGAATATTACTTCGTTTGCTCCGTTTCGATGCGATCATACGCAGCACAAGATTCTTTGCGCTTGCGACAAGATGTTGCAGTGATAGCAACAACGAATAAAAGGAGTAAGCAAAAAGAGCGAAATTTCATATGATGTCCTTGATGATACAAATATAGAGCTGCGAAGATTACTTAAAGCGAGAGTACTTGTCCTATTTATTAACAAAAAATATTGCTAATTATTGCCAATTGTCGCTTTGGCTCGCCTTTGTTTTGAGTTTTTCGAACCCCTGTGATGCCCAACAAAGTGTTCAACTAATATTTCAGTCTGACAAGGATGAAACGATGATAATCAAGTCATTTGATAGTCGTTCACTAGCAGATTCTGCATTGCTTGCTTATCATTCGGAGCTTCTAAGCGAAGGATACTTACTTTCAAGGTTGGATACCATTACCAAAGAAAAAGGATTGATGGTAATGACCCATACGGGCCCAAAATACTATTTTGAGAAAAGCCTATTCAACGGAGAATCATCCCAAACACTGGAACTCAGATATCGAAAGAAAAGAGTGTTTTCATCCTTAGACTTGTTTGTTGAAGCCAAGGATAAGCTCAATTTGCTTGAAAACAACGGCTATCCGTTCGCTTCATTATCGCTCGATTCTATAAACTCTGGAAAAGACTCAAGTCACTTTGTGGTGCACTGGCGAGTAGAAAAAGGTCCCTTCATTACTATAGATGACATGGTGATAAAGAGCGAGAAGCAGTTACCTGCGCGATACATTAAAAACTATTTAGGAGTTAAAAAAGGAAAGTCATATTCCGAAAGCCAGTTGCAATCGCTACCATTGAAAATAAAAGAACTCGCATTCATTGAGCTAAGTAGCGCGCCAGAAGTGGTGTTTCGAAATAATCAGGCCACTGTCTACATTCCTCTAAGAAAAAAGAAAAACAACTATTTCAATGGGGTAATTGGAATACGTCCAAATGACATCACTGGGCAGGTAAATATCACCGGTGATGTGGAAATAAAACTTCAAAATGCTCTCAACAAGGCTGAGGACTTGCATTTCGTTTGGAAAAGGCTTCAGCCTCAAACGCAGGATTTATTGATTAGTACCAAAATTCCAGTCTTTATTGCCTTGCCTTTTGCCATTGATGGTACCATCAATATTTACAGACGAGACTCGACATTTTCCACAAATCGACTTATCGGAGGTATTTCGCTCCTCCTCCAAGGTAGCAATTACATTCGTTTCTTCTACGAATCAAATCAGACCAATCGGCTGGGTAATACTTCCAGTCAACGATTTGGCGATGTGAACCTCAGACTATTTGGACTTGGATATCAATTTGAAAAATTGGACTACAAATACAATCCGCGAAAAGGCTGGTCTATATTTCTTGAGGCGGCAACAGGAAGCAGAAATGTGCTGCAAAACACAGAGAACAATACCGTAAATAACAACTCCGAGTATTATCGCCTCGAATCACGTTTTGCCTTTTACGTGCCCACTTTCAAAAAACAAACACTTGTATTGCAAGGTACAGCCAATAGAATTCTCACCAATGCAATACTGACCAATGAACAGTATCGCATCGGAGGTTTACGAAATATAAGAGGAATCGACGAGGAGAGCATTTTTGCAAACGCCTGGGCAATGGCAACATTGGAGTATCGATTGTTACTAGATTTGAACACCGCCGTATATGGTTTCTACGACCATGCTATTTATTCGGTAGTAAATGAAGGGGTTACTAACAGCGACGACCCTTTTGGATTTGGAATTGGAGTTAATTTCCAAACTAAGACAGGTATTTTCACATTTAATTATGCTCTTGGTAACCAATTTGAAAATCCAATTCTAGTTCGAAACGCAAAGATTAGCTTTGGATTTAGGAATATTTTTTAATTCAAAAGCAATTGTGAATCCTTAAATTCGCCACAGTTATGATTGCCAGGTCACTTCCATATAGCCTAATTTTCTTTATTGCCTTTGGTGCGATGGTCGCGTGCAAATCGACATCAAAAACCTCCTCAAGTGAGGCGACAAATCCCAGCAATCAATTTCAAAGTCTTACAGCAGATGTCTTTGCCTACCACGCCAGTGATGACAGTACAGCAGTTTATTGTTCGATCAACTCCAGCAAGCTTCTTTACGCAAGAAAACTGGGGACAAAAGACTACACATCCTACGTTTCGTTTAAATACAGCCTATACAAACTCGAAGGTTCGAACAAGAGCTTTGCAGATAGCGGTACATTTTACTTCAAGGATGTCATCTCTGAGCAGCGAAAAGCCTCGGTCTTTAAAGCAATGCTTTCTTTGAAAGAGGGCACATACAACTTGCAGGTAAAAATCAGTGACGTACAAAGAAATAGTGAATACACCACCAGCATTGTTCTGGACAAGTCAAACCGAAGCAATAGGCAGAACTTTTTAGTTATAAATCAATCTACAGGTCTAGCCGTTTCACCTATGCAGATTCTAAAGGGCGACAGTATCATCATTGAGAGCCTTAGGAATATTGAGTTATCGAAGCTATTTATTTTCGAATACAATTCTGACATCAAGCTGCCTCCAGCACCATTCAGCATTGCCACTCCCGAAACGCCCAATATATCTGATGCCATTAAGAAAACCTTGCGATTTGAAAACGGCGTTGCCGAACATTATGTTTCTCAAAATTTACAAATAATAAGCACGGCAGAAACCCCAAATTCAGGGTACGCTTTCGTGGCCTTTAGCCATGATTATCCTGAAGTAAAAAAGAAAAGTGAGTTACATCCTCCGCTTAGATATTTGACCACAAAACAAGAGTTCGAAAACATTACTAAGGCAAGAAATCCAAAAGAAAAGGTCGACTTGTTTTGGATTGAATGTGGCGGTAGTAAAGATCGGGCACGAGCGCTGATTGCAGAATATTACGACCGCGTTCAAATAGCAAATACGCATTTCAATTCGTACACCGAAGGCTGGAGAACAGATAGAGGAATGATTTATTTGGTGTTTGGCGAACCGACTAAAATTACAAGCACCGCTACTCAACAAACTTGGACTTATGGTGATGATAGCAATGGAACGGGATTAAAGTTTGTTTTTACTAAGTCTGAAAGCGCATGGAGTGACAATGTTTACATTCTTCGCAGAGACCCAATGTTTAAAACTCATTGGGAACGGATGGTGACAGCTTGGCGCAACGGAAGAATTTACATCAATTAAGGAAAAAAGTTGAATTCAAGAAATTACAAGCCGCGTCCTGCGGCGCCCGCTCGAAATAATATGATTATTGGCTTTCGAGCTATTGAAGAAGCTATCGCCTCTGGTAAGGAGTTCGATAAAATCCTTATTCAAAAAGGGTTGAAAGGGGACTTATACACCCATGTTAGAAAATTACTTTCCGATAATCAAATTCCATCCCAACAAGTACCGCAAGAAAAGCTTGATCAACTCACGCGCTCCAATCATCAAGGCATCATCGGGTTTACCTCCCCTATTTCATTTGGTAGTGTAGAGGAAATCATTGCTCAAACCTACGAAAAGGGCATAACACCGAAGCTCCTATACCTCGACGGCGTAACTGACGTGAGAAACTTCGGAGCCATCTGCAGAACGGCAGAATGTCAAGGATTTCAGGCGGTGATAGTTCCAGAAAAAGGATCTGCTCAAATTAATGAAGATGCTGTAAAAACTTCTGCTGGTGCGCTCTTTCATATTCCCGTATGTCGCGTAAAATCTGCAGGGGCAATCATTAATATTCTACAGTCATCAGGAATCAGATTGGTGGGATGCACCGAAAAAACGGATACCCTCATTCAAGATGTAGATATGACTGGACCGATTTGTATCATCATGGGAGCCGAAGACACTGGGATTTCAGATGAATTCATCAGAAAAGCGGATGCTTTGGGTAAAATACCCATGTTTGGACAAACCTCTTCTCTTAACGTTTCGGTAGCCGCCGGAATTATCATGTTTGAGCTAAACCGACAACGACTTTAAAAACAAAGCTCCTTTATTATGTATTGTTTTAAAGTCACTTAGACATGTGACAATTATTTTGAAACTACGAGCTAATTTAACGATATTTGCACGGATGTGCGGCCTATTTGCGCACCCACCTAAACAAATTTAATGACCAACGCTATGCAAAAGACGTTAGCTCTTGTGGCTTTTGTGTGTTTTTTTGTATCTATAACAACATCTTACGCTCAAACTTCACCAACTCAAGACGGCATCATCTACATCGATTGTAGCAATCTAACAGCTGATAATTACGGCAAACTTTTCAAAGAGTTTCAGAACAACAGCCAATTCGAACTTGGAGAAGCATGCGTTCCCGCTAAAGTAATTTCTGTAAAAATTAAAGATAAGTCCTTGACGGGGGCAAAGGCTTTTGAAGCATTTCAATCGAAAACCTCAACCTTCGGTCTAGGGAGTCTAAAGCACCTTTCAGATTTCAACGACGAGAGATTCATGTCTCGTTGTCAAGCAGCGCGTTACGGACGCAACTAATTCATTGCAATTAATAATATCACAATAAACCTTTTGGTATGAAAAGAACACTACGATCTAGTATAGTGTTGTTCGTTACACTTTTGAGCCTTATGCTCGGTACAAATCTCTTTGCGCAGCAGGTTCCTGGAACTTTGAGCGTAGACACAGCAATGCCAATTCAAGAGATGGTTCAAAATCTTGTTGGACCTGGCGTGCAGATTTCAAACATTCAAGTAACAGCTGCAAACGGAGCATATGGCTACTACAACATCACGGGAACGGAAATTGGGACCTCTGAGGGAATTATCCTTTCTACTGGTAAAGCCATCAATGCAGTTGGCCCGAACGACGAATCTGGCTTGCCACAGCTCGGACCTGCTCCAACATTCACTTGTCTGAATTGCTCCAATTACGACAATAATGCTCCTGGTAGCCTTCTGCTCAATCAGGCTCAAACGCGCAACACATTCGATGCTGCTCAAATAGAGTTTGATATTGTGCCTCAAGGTGACTCTCTGCGATTCAGATACACATTCGCATCTGAGGAGTACAATGAATGGGTTGGATCTCCTTTTAATGACGTCTTCGGATTTTACATCTCTGGCCCAAACATCGGCACAGATGTGAATATTGCACTCGTTCCAAATACAAGTACTGTAGTAGCAATTAATACAGTGAATGCGAATACCAACTCGCAATATTGGGTAAACAACTTTACTCCTCCTGGTCAAGGCTTCCAGTTTGATGGCTTCACTGTTGACCTTGTAGCGGCGGTTGGAAATCTTATCCCTTGCGAAACCTATCACTTGACATTAGTTATTGCTGATGGTAGCGATAGAATTTATGATTCAAACGTATTGATTTCACAAATTGAATCTAATCCTATAGTCGTGGCAACAACGACTGCGGGTGGTGTTGACTATATGATCGAAGGCTGTAATAGCGGTATAATAACTTTCTCAAGAAATGAAGCTACTCCATTTCCACAAAACGTAACATACTACATTGGAGGAAACGCAATCAATGGTGTAGACTACACCCTTCTCGGCAATGGCGTTCCTGGCGAGCCGATCAGCATCGTAATACCAGCAAATCAAACAAGTGTTTCTGTGCCCATAGACGCCTTCGCAGATCAAATTGTGGAAGGTTCGGAATTCCTTACGATTTATCTGGCAAATCCCCTTTGCTCTTCACCGGAGTTTTTGGATAGTACCAATTTTTTCATTGAAGATTTCTTAGAAGTCGACATTCAGCCAGACAACGCTATCATTTGTAATGGACAGTGCGTCGAACTCACTGGAAACGCAGTAGTTCAAGGTAGTTCGTCTTTTGTCTGGTCTCCACTTGACAATTTACAAAACCCAACGACACTCACTCCCACCGCATGCCCAAACACCACCACAACGTACACGTTAACATCTCAAGTTGCGAACTGTATTTCCTCAGATGAAATCACCATTGGTGTTTCATTCATCAGTCTAGGTATCGACAGCGATCCTGTCACTTGTCCAAACGGAGGCAATGGTTCTATAGATTTGACTGTACTGAATGCGAATCCTCCATATACATATTCTTGGACAGGTCCAGCTGGATTCACTTCTGATATAGAAGACCCACAAAACCTTGAGGATGGAGAGTATTGCGTTGAAGTCGAAGATGCATCAGGTTGTGTTGCATCAGGTTGTGTCACAATCTTTGAACTCAACGTTCTTACCATCACAGATGTAGACATCCTATTAAATGGATGTTTCCCGATCTCTTGTTTCGGTGAATGTGATGGTGCTGTAAACGTGAGTGTTTCAGGAGGTGTTGCTCCACTAACCTTCCAATGGTTAGATGCTAGCAATAATGTTGTTTTAAACACTCAAAACGCAACCGGTCTCTGCGCTGGAACATACACCTTCAGAGTAACAGATGCAGCGGGTTGTACACTAGAAAACATTGTAGTAATTACACAGCCTGAGGAATTATTTGTAAACCTAATTGGCACAGTAGACGTTCTCTGCGATGGAACCTCAACTGGTTCTATCACTGTGGACGCGACAGGAGGTTGTTCACCCTATTTCTACCAATGGGCCGGTTTCCCAGCAAATCAAACGCCTGTGTTGGCTAATATTCCAACAGGAAATTATCAAGTAAGTGTCACAGATGTAAACGGCTGTTCGAGCGGAAACACGCTTGACATTGTAGTGAATCCTCCGATTGACCCGTTGCAGGTTGTTTTGGATAACGTAACAATCTATCCCGGCGGCTTTAACACAAGCTGCCCAGGAGCTACAGACGGTGCAATTGAAGTCACTGCGAGCAATGGCACTGCGCCATATACATTTGAATGGACTAATAGCGCTGGTCAAGTAATTGCTGCGACAGAAGATGTGAGTGGCCTCGCATGCGGTGTTTACACATTTACAGCCACCGATGCCAACGGTTGCGAAGAATCAATTACTGTCGATGTAACCTGCGTGCCTCAAATTCAAATCTCCTTTACCACTGTATCTAACCCTTGCGGTAATGAAAATGCAGGATTAGGTGAAATTCAAATCAACTCAACAACAGGTGGTCACGGAGGTCCATACAGCTATGTTTACAACGGACCGAGCTGTTCACCTTGTAATACGGAAGATCTGTTAGGTGTCAATAGTGGTGCTTATACTTTGGTCGTAACCGATGCACTTGGTTGCAGCCGCGAATTCACTATCAACGTAGGAACTGAAGACTTTTCTTTGAGCTCTAATGTTGTCAACGCTACTTGCGGAAATGCTTGTGATGGAAGCATAAACGTAACCATGACACCAATAGCGTCATACACTTATGTCTGGACAAATTCTAATGGCGATGTCATTTCAAATCTTGAAGATGTTTCCAACTTATGTGCAGGAGAATACTTCCTTCAAGTGGTTTCTGGTACCGGCTGCGAAGGCTTCTACAATTTTGAAATTACCGAACCCGATCCAATAGTAATTAGCATTGCTAACGTAGTGAATCCTGCTTGTTTTGGCCAAAACAATGGTAGCATTGACATTGAGGTCGCTGGAGGAACAGGTCCTTATACTTATCAATGGACTTCAAATGGATGTATAATATTTGGCAACTCTGCGCAGGATATTAATAATCTTCTTGATTGTTGCTACACAGTCACTGTTACAGACGCTACAGGCTGTCAGGTATCAGAAGAAATCTGCTTGCAAGCTCCACAAGTCATTACCTTATTCGTGAGCACACCAAGTGATGCGAATGGTTTATTTGACGTGAGCTGCAATGGCGCCAGCGATGGTTCAATATCATTGACAGCAAGCGGCGGCACACCCGACTGCGTAGCCTTCGCTCCAGAATGTTATTTTATCGAATGGTCTGTTGATGTTACCCAGTACGGTAACGACGCTAATGCTTCATTTATCACTGGACTACCTGGTGGCACCTATGCCGTAAACGTAACCGATGCTAATGGATGTTTGGCAACAACAACAATCAATCTCACAGAGCCTTTGCCGATTCTAAGTAATCCAATCATCACCCCTGTTTCGTGTTTTGGGCAGAATGACGGAACCATTACTCCAAACATTAGCGGTGGTTCGGGTGTGATTGTAAACTATCTATGGAGCCCATCGGTAGCTCCCAATGCAAATGACGCTACAACATTGACCAACCTCGATCCCGGTTGTTATGAGTTAACGATCATTGATAGCTTTGACTGTGAGCAAACATTTACATATTGCGTAGATGAGCCACAGCCACTAACAGCAGTGGCCGATGTGATTCAACCGACACCATGCGTTGGTGAATGTGATGGTACAATCAGCGTTACTCCTTCGGGAGGCACTGCGCCCTACACAGTAACTATCACGGATGAACTCGGAAATAGCATCGATGGTAGCTTTATCTCAGGACTTTGCGACGGTACATATTTTATCAACGTGATAGATGCGTCTGGATGTGAGTTTTCACTTGAGACTGTTTTGGAATCTCCAGACTCTTTCGAGGTACTCATTCAACCAAACACTGTTCTACCAGGCCAAACCTTTACTCTTAATTGTAACGGCGATTGTACTGGAAGCTTAACAGCTTTAATCACAAATGGAGTGGCTCCATTTACTATAGTTTGGACAAATAGTGCAAACGAGGTAATCGGAAATTCAGAAACCATCAATGACTTGTGCGCAGGAATCTATTGCGTAGAGGTTACTGATGCTTCTGGTTGCATTGTCACCGAGTGTTTCAATATTACAGAGCCTCCAACACCTCTTGAAATCAATTCGACGCTGAGCAATTATCCCGGCAACTACAATATTTCTTGTAACGGCGCATGTGATGGTTCTATCGACCTTACTGTGACAGGAGGCGTACCTGGGTATACATATTTGTGGGATGATGGCAATGGTCTTGATCCACTAGAGGATCAAACCAACCTTTGCGCTGGATTCTATGAGGTATTGGTGACAGATGAAAATGGCTGTAGCGAATTACTTCAATTTGAATTGACTGAGCCTGCACCGATAGTAGTGAACGCGAATATTTCTCTTTTTGATGGTGGTGTAAACGTCTCTTGCGCAGGTGCGTGCGATGGCAGTATTAACTTGGTTATTATTGGCGGAGAACCTGACTATACCGTAAATTGGCCTGAGCTATCCATCACAAACACTGGCTCAGTAGAAGGTCTTTGTGCTGGCACATATACTGCAGAAATTACCGACGGGATTGGATGTACCACCACCGAAGTCTTCACTTTAATAGAACCAGCACCACTACTGGTGGAAATCACTGAACAGTATAACTGCGAAACGGGCGAAAGCTTGCTGTGTGCATCGATCGTTGGAGGAAGTGGAACATATAGCGTTCTTTGGGAAAATAACGAAACCACAAACTGCATCACCGTAGAAGGTAATGACGAGTATTGTGTGACGGTAACAGACTCTAACGGGTGCGAAACTACCACCTGTATCACCACCGATAACTTCTCCCCAATAGCAGTCACGGCAGTTGCTGAGGCTACCACTTGTGGAGCATGCAACGGTGCAATAACCATCTCTATCACCGGCGGCAGTGGTAATTACAACATCGATTGGACAGGCACTGGCACCATCGACGGTGATATCCAACAGTTAAATTTGTGTGGAGGTAGCTACAGTGTAACTGTCACCGATGATTCGGGTTGTACAGAGACCATTCAAGTTGCAGTTGCTGGGTCAATCGAACCTACAGTAAGTGCAGAGGTGTTTGGTATTTCATGTTTTGGCTTGACGGATGGGGGTATCAATATCCTTTTCGTAGATGCTACAGGCACTCCAACATTTGATTGGACCTACAATCTCGAACCGATCCCAGGTGGCGAAGGAATATCAAACCTTTCGGAAGGAATATACACTCTATCATGGGAAGACGAGGCAGGCTGCACAGGTCAAGAGCAATACACTATTTCAAGCCCAGATCAAATTACCATTGAGGCGACTTTAAGTTTATATGATGGTGGATTCAACGTCAGCGTAAATGGCGGCAGCGATGGTGCAATAGATATCGAAGTTGAAGGTGGCACTGGCCAGTATATTTATGATTGGAACCATATCCAAACTCTTCCAGAGCCACAAGACGTCGCGAATCTTCTTGCAGGTTCCTACACCCTTACTGTGGAGGATGCAAACGGATGTACCATCGACTCAACATTTGTATTGACCGAACCAAGCGTCATTGAATGGATGACAGGTCTCACACCAAATGGGGATGGCTTCAACGACATCTATTTCATTAGAGGACTTGAAAAGTATCGCAACAACGATTTCAAAGTCTTCAATAGATGGGGTAACGTCGTTTATGAAAAAACGAATTATAATCAAGACTGGAGAGGTCAAAACAGCGATGGAGAAGAACTCCCAGATGGTACCTACTTTATCATATTCACCAGCGGAAGTTTCGCATTTGAAACATACGTTGATCTAAGAAGATAACAGAAGATGAAAAAAGTAGTAACACAAAAAAAGAACATGACCATGAAAAAGATATTCTCCCTCATAACAGTTATCGCAATTAGTTTAGGAGCGATGGCGCAGCAAGAAATCATGATTAGCCAATACATGTTTAATGGCTTGGTATTAAACCCTGCTTACGCTGGTTCACACCCATATTTTGGCGCGAGCATTTTGCATCGCTCGCAATGGGTAGGATTCGAAGGAGCACCAACCACCCAGACATTTGCCATTGATGGTCCTTTGGCAAATCGCAGACTGGGTATTGGACTTAATTTTTCAAACGACAAAATTGGTGTAACATCACAGCAGGATATTGGAGTCAACTTCTCAGCGAAAGTGAGCACAGGTCGCGGAAGATTAGCAGCTGGTATCCGTGTAGGCGGTGCATTTTACTCAGCGCGTTTGAATGATCTCGTGACGTTTGATGCAAATGATCCAACACACAGTGCTAACATTCAATCGCAATTCATTCCAAAGTTTGGCGCTGGTTTATACTACTACGAGCGCAATTGGTTTGCAGGTATTTCTATGCCCGTGATCTTTGCGATGGATGACGAAATTCTTCCGACCGTGACTGTAAACGAACGCTTCTTCAGATCACACACTTACTTGAACGCTGGCTATGTTTACGAACACAGCAGTGTGTTTGCTGTGAAGCCTTCGGTGCTTATCAAATATCAAGGAGAGGCCCCACTTCAAGCAGATATTAATTGTAATTTATTATTCTTCAATAAATTTTGGCTTGGCGCCGGTTACCGCACGGGTGACGCAATGGTCGTTATGGCTGAATGGAATATCACTGAAATGCTCCGATTGGGGTATGCATATGATCTAACCACCACCGACATCGGCAACTACAGCACTGGCTCACATGAATTGATGCTGGGAGTTGACTTTGGAAAAGATGTCAACCTGAAAGTAAGATCACCACGTTACTTCTAATCACGAACAACTAACCAAAGAATTATGAAGACATTCAAAATAGCCATCGTTACAGCAAGTGCTTCACTTCTACTAAGTAGTTGTGCAAACCTATACTTGTCTAGTGGAAAAAAGGCATACGAAGATTTAAAATACCGAGAAGCAATAGAGTATTTAGAAACAGGACTCGCTCGCAAAGAGGATGAATCCGCAAGAAAAGTTTTAGCAGATAGTTATTTTAAAATTAATAACTACAGCAAAGCTGCAGAACAATACGAACGCACTGTATTGTATACAGGAACGAGCGACAACGAAAGAATCAACTATGGAAAGTCGTTGATGTCAATCGGTAAATATGACCAAGCCAAAGAAATCTTTGATGGTATCATAAGCCGTGATCCGAGCAATGAGGTGGCGAAGTCACTCCTTATCTCTTGTAAAAAATATGAGTCTATGAAACAAGACTCATCTTATTACAGCGTGACCCCAGTTAATATTCCCGGACAGAACCCCGTCTACTCAGCAGTACCCTACAAAGAAGGTCTTATCGTAACCTCTTCTCCTGTTAAAGGTGATAGAGATCCATATACCAACAATGGCTTCACTGACTTGTATTATACGAAAAAAGACGGCGCCATTTGGTCTGATTTAAAGCCTTTAGAAGGAGTGAATAGTAAATCGCACGATGCGATTGCCGCCGTATCGCCCAATGGTCAAACGATGATTTTCACGCGCAGTTTTCAATTGAAAAATAATCTCGCTGGAAATGACAAAAACGAAAGTCCAACACAACTTTATCAAAGCAAAATAGGCCCAGATGGTAAATGGTCTAAACCAGAAATACTCCCATTCTGTGACGTGAAGTACATGTACGCCCATCCATCGTTCTCGCCTGATGGAACCACACTCTATTTCTCGAGCGATATGCCTGGAGGAAAAGGAGGTTTTGATATTTATGAAACAAAATTGTCTGACAGCTCATGGGGAATTCCTCAAAATTTAGGGAGCGATATCAACACCAAGGGCGATGAAGTATTTCCATCAGTTTATGATGATAACACACTTTACTTCAGCAGCGACTCTCACAACAGTTTAGGTGGTTTGGACCTATTAAAATCAGTGAAGTCTAACGGAACTTGGAATATACCACAACACCTTTCTTATCCTCTCAATACAGGCTCTGATGATTTCAGCTTTATAATGAATAAAGATGGAAAAACAGGATACCTCAGTAGCGATCGCTCTGGGTCAGATCGTGTTTATGCTTTCGAAATTTTAGAAATTGAAATTAAGGTAGAGGGCCTTGTTTCAGACAAAGAATCTATGTTGCCGCTTGGTGGTGCCCGAGTAACAGTGCAAAATCTCACAGACGGAACAGAGAAAGTTTATTTTACTGACGCGGATGGTAAATTCACCGCCGACCTAGAGCCAGGTAAAGAATATAAAGTAAAAACCGATCTCGACGGTTATTTCTCCGATGCTGACAATATCTCCACAAAAGGAATTACTCAAAGCAAAACCATCAATAAGGTCGTAGAAATGCCTCAAGTGGTAATTGCGGAAAAAGGAACGGGAACAGGAACAGGAACAGGAACAGGAACAGGAACAGGAACAGGAACAGGAACGGGAACGGGAACAGGAACGGGAACGGGAACGGGAACAGGAACAGGAACGGGAAGCAATAAAGGACAAAAAGGTGTTTATGATGTTCCGAATATTTTCTGGGACTACAACAAATGGGACATTCGCGAAGATGCCATTCCTTACCTCGAGAGCATCGTGACATTATTCCGAAACAATCAAAATTTGAAATTCGAAATTAGAAGTCACAGCGATAGCAGAGGCAGCTATGAGTTCAATGATGAACTCTCAGAAAAGCGTGCGAAAGAGGTTCTAGACTACCTCGTAAAAAGAGGCGTACCTCGTTCCATCGTGGTTTCTAAAGGATATGGCGAGCGTGAATTATTGAATGAATGCGGTGATGGAGTTCAATGTGATGAAGAAAAACACCAGGTGAATAGAAGAACAGAATTCATTGTGACCGGTGTGCAAAAAACAAAATAGTAATCTGGCTGGCTTTCGCTTCATCTTTAGAAGCGAAGGCCAGCTGAAATTACAATGTTTAGAAGGCTATTTGTAATCTCTGTCTCCTGAATAAAGGAAGGATCATAAAGCCAATAAGACTCTCTATTTTGTCCGGAATATATACCCGCGATATCAAAAAAGAAAGCGTCTCTTCTGAATCCAAAACCACTTGTAAACGTAAGTCGTGACTCATTGATAGCGGCTCCATTTACAAACGGGCTTGATTCGTAAATCACCCCTCCCCTCACTCGAAAACTATCGGCGATACGCAATTCAACACCTGTGCGAACGCGATGAACTCTTCTATAAATCGTTTCAATCGTCTTATTCTCTATTGAAAAATCATAATCATTACTCAACCCTGTCGTCCCCATTTTTATTCTTCCAAAATTGGTTGTTTCATAGTCGGCACTGATTAAGCCTGCTTTACCCAATATAAAAGCAGCACTTGCCATATAACGTGCAGGTACCCGCACGTTGTAATTGCTTATCAATTCTGGAGAAATGAAATCGTAACTCGCTCCGTCTACAAAATTGCTCACAATACTGGTGCTAAATGCATCAGAAATCACGAGGTTAGTTGGACTTTGCCAAGTCGCACCCACTCTCAATTTTTCACCAATTCGATAGATTGCACCCAATCTCATATTAATACCATTTCCACTCGCATTGATATCTTCGGTAAACGTATAATTTAGTAAATAGCCCGAATCGTTGAAACGCTCTACATAAGTGCTGCTTTCTCTAAAAAAAACAGATTGCAGTCCGAGTGTTAATCCAAGCATCAGTTTTTCATCAACCGCTAATCCCAGTGCGAACGTTGTTTCATTGTGACGACCGCTGCGATTTATGTTTTTACGTTGATTGATCCGACCTTGGTTTTCGGCGGGAACGTAAGAAAGTTGTGTGGTATCCAAAGGGTCGATGAGATAAGCCTCCCATGCCAAGCCTGCGCCAAAAGGATATGCATCAGATATCTGTTCATAATCGATACCATTCGCTTGTGCAGCAAAAACATTAAGTAGTGTATTACTCTGTGCGTTTCCTTCGATAGAGATATTCTGGTTGTAATTTGAAAAGTTTGCGAGTCCGAAGCCGTAGGACCATCGCAGTCTGGGATTTCGTGTCGATTCCTTGACACTCACCACGCCTACCGATTGTACCACCGTTCTTCCTTCGGAGTTTTCTTTTGAGGTACCAAAATGGTTTGCGGATGTTACACGGTTTTGAATACCCAAAGAAATCTCAAACATGGTGCGTTTATTCATCGCAATTCCTGCGGGATTGTTCCAAAAGGCGGAGTTGTCTGCTCCTACTGCGCCAAAAGCACCACCCATTCCAAGAGATCGAGCTGTGCCTGCAACTCCTGTTTGAGAGTACCTCAAAGCATCGACCTCATTTTGGGCTGTGCTGGAAACGCCGATCAATAGTGCGACAAGTGCAGCTACTATTCGGTTTCCGAATATCGTATTCATGGTAAATATCGTTTGTGATTAACGTCGACGCGTTCCACCTGAATTTCCGCCGCCACCGCCGCTTCTACCGCCGCCACCGCCAGATTGGCTTGGACGAGAAGGTGGTGGTGAGCTTCGCTCAATTGCCGGACGCGATGGCTCAGTTCTTTGCGGACGCACTTCAGGTCTGCTTTCGCTGCGGTCTCGAGAAGGTTGCGTATCGCGTTGCGGAGTTACACTCGGGCGCTCCCGTTCGCGCTGAGGCGCTACGTTGGGGCTCGATTCTCTTTCGCGCTGTGGTGGTGCCGACTCGCGAGGACTTACCATCGGACGCTCATTATTACCGCCGCTTTCATTTCTATTTGGTGCCGTTTCTCTGAATGGGCGCTCTGTTACCACTCCTCCTGGAGCTCCAGTATCACCAACGCGTGGATCCGTCTTTGGAGGATCAACAAAAGGTCTTTGGTCAGGATTTGTTTTTGTACCAGTAGTAGGACGTGGAGCTAGTCCACTATTTGAATCTGTAGTCTGCCCTTGTTGATTGAGATAAAATTCTTTGCTACGAGTTCTTCTTGGCGATGTGCCGCTGATAATGCTGCTGCCAATGGCGCTATTTCCGCTAATAGACGGACGCTGACCAATTACAACACCGTTTTCATTTGTATTTCCTGCCCATACCCATGGATTGTAGAAACCACCATTCCAACCAAAACCATTGTTCCAAGGATTATTCCACGGGTTATTCCAGCCATTATTCCAACCAGTGTTCCAACCGTTATTCCAGCCATTGTTGAAGCCGTTCCAAGCCCATGGATCATAAAAAGGCTGATTCCAACCGAATGAATTACACCACGGATTGTTCCATGGGTCGTACCAAGGATCATAAAATCCGGTATTGAAGCCAGCGTTCCAACCGTTATTCCAACCCGCGTTCCAGCCTGTATTCCAGCCGTTATTCCAACCGTTTCCTACACCGAAACCAAGTCGCCAGCCCCAAATAGGATCATAGTAAAAACGAGAATTTCCGCCCCAACCGTTATTGAAGCCATTTCCACCCCAACCGTTATTAAAGCCTCCATTTCCCCAGTTTTGGTTGACATCGCCATAATAATTGTTAACGATGTCTCCTTGTTGGGTGTCACCTGAGTAATAATCCTCTTCTTCGACTGTCGAGGGAGTAGTATTTTGTGAATTATTAGGAACAGAGTTGTCATTAGAACTAGACACCGATGCGTCAGTTATGAATGCCTCGCCTGGTTGGTAATAAACTTCATCATCCTCATAGCGAACGCCAGTATTGAGGTCTTGAGAAGAGTTACACGCTGCAAAAAGTAGTGTGAGGGTAAAGAGTGCAAGCAGAAGTTTGTGTGTTCCCATTGTCAAATGTTTTTGTTGATTTACCCGATTATTCTCAAATGTAAGGAAAAATTTTCACCTACTTTTGTGCATCAAAATTACTCAACAATCATACCAACAAAATGGCGGAAAAGCTTACCTCGCGTGCAGAAGATTATTCTAAATGGTACAACGAATTGGTTGTAATGGCCGACCTTGCACAACACAGTGATGTGAAGGGCTGTATGGTGATCAAACCCTACGGCTACGCAATATGGGAAAAAATGAAAGATGCTTTGGATAAAATGTTCAAGGATACAGGACACCAAAACGCTTACTTCCCTCTGTTCATTCCAAAGAGCTATTTGAGCAAAGAAGCTGCACACGTAGAAGGTTTTGCTAAAGAATGTGCGGTGGTGACGCACTATCGCCTTAAGACAGTTGGCAATGAAGTGGTGGTCGATCCAGACGCGAAGCTCGAAGAGGAATTGATTGTAAGACCTACATCCGAAACAATTATTTGGAATACTTATAAAGGCTGGATACAAAGCTACCGTGACCTTCCTATTTTGATCAATCAATGGGCGAATGTGGTTCGTTGGGAAATGCGAACACGTCTGTTTTTAAGAACAGCAGAGTTCTTATGGCAAGAAGGACATACCGCGCACGCTACGGCGCAAGAAGCAATTCAAGAAACCGAACAAATGCTCGGTGTGTATGCGGACTTTGCAGAAAATTGGATGGCCATGCCCGTAGTGAAAGGAAGAAAATCAGAAAGCGAACGTTTTGCCGGAGCCGTAGATACCTTATGTATCGAGGCAATGATGCAAGACGGAAAGGCACTTCAAGCGGGCACTTCACACTTCTTGGGGCAAAATTTTGCCAAAGCGTTTGATGTAAAATTCGCTTCCAAAGAAGGTGTTAATGATTATGTTTGGGCTACATCTTGGGGCGTGTCTACACGCCTAATGGGCGCATTGATTATGACACATAGTGACGACAAAGGTCTCCGTCTTCCACCGATGCTCGCTCCCATTCATGTTGTGATTGTACCCATATACAAAGGGTTGGAGCAGTTGGATCAAATCCAGGAAAAAGTGAAGCCTTTGATGCAAGAACTTAAATCAAAAGGCATCACTGTGAAATTTGACGGCGACGACACCAAGCGCTCGGGATGGAAATTTGCAGAGTATGAGCTCAAGGGTGTGCCCGTTCGCATTGCGTTGGGTCCAAAGGATATGGAAAACGGCACCATAGAAGTGGCTCGTAGAGACAACGGAACCAAGGAAACTATTGCTCTTGAGGGAAGCGCTATGCACATCGAACAATTGTTGAAAGACATTCAAAACAGTCTTTTCCAAGAGGCTCTTGAGCGCAAAACCAATTTAACAACTGTAGTGAATTCTTATGAAGAATTTAAGACATTGTTGGATGAAAAAGGCGGTTTCTTTGCCGCGCACTGGGATGGAACTGCTGAGACCGAAGAAAAAATCAAAGCAGAAACGAAAGCGACAATTCGTTGTATTCCCTTGGACGCCCCTGAAGAAGATGGAGTGTGTATGGTATCGGGAAAGCCAAGTAAACGCCGTGTGCTATTTGCTAGAGCCTATTAATACAATCAAAACTTCTATATGACTCCAACTCCAGCCGAAACAATTGATCGCTTATTGCGAGAAATGAGCGTTTTGAAACAAGATGTTTTTCACCTGACCATTGATACCTTTCATGACTTTAAAGAAGTACTTCAGGAAGTAATCAAAGAAACAGCAGAACGCTTCGGTAGTACAGATAAGCGGGTTGAGATTTATTATCGCGACCGAGGAGATTTTCAAGCAGAAATAAAAGTGGGTAGTGATATTTTGATATTTCAAATGCACACCAACGTGTTTCAATTTGATAATACTCATCCCCTTTGGAAGAGTAGTTATTTCAAGGATAATGACAAGAACTCTTATGTAGGTATCATCAACATTTACAACTTCCTTTCTGATAGCATTAGATATCAACGACAGTGGGATGTTGGTTACTTGATTGGTCGCGTGTTTGTAAATCGCGAGCGGCATTTTATGGTTCAGGGAAAACGACAGCTTGGTTTTTTGTTCAACGACATGATCAATAGTGAATTGAACAAGGAGAAAATTAAGGAAGTCGTTCATAGCGCAATCCTTTACACCTTGGACTTTGATCTTTTAGTGCCGCCTTATGAAAATCTTCAAGAGATAACGCTCGAACAAATTCAGTCAATTAGTCAAAGTCACACGCTCGCTACAGGAAAGAGATTGGGCTTTAGATTTAGCCTCGAAGACGGCGGTGGCTTTTAAGCTAATTGGAATAAAGGTTGACCCTGTTTTCATTTTCACTTTAGCTTCATTTTCACCAAAAAACCTTGATTTCGGTGAATACATTCACCGAAAAACGCAATATTTGGTGAAAATATCAAGTGTTTGAGGTTTTGAAAAAACCAAAAATGAAGCGTTTGAAAGCGCGATGCAGAGGAGATAAATATTTTTTTTTGAAAAAAGTTGACAGATTAAAAACTGTTACTATATTTGCACCCGCTTTCTAGCACGGCCCGTTCGTCTAGGGGTCAGGACACAAGATTTTCATTCTTGGAACAGGGGTTCGATTCCCCTACGGGCTACGAAACAAACAAAACCCTCCCAAAAGGAGGGTTTTGTTTTTTTAATAAATATCCATTCTAAAATCAAAAAATGAACGAGAACATTATTGAACAGCTTCAGCAAGCATCGCAACATTTTGGAACACCTGTCTACGTGTATGACAGCTCAAAAATCATTTCCAACTACCACCACCTCAAATCTGCTTTCAAACAGGTAAAGGTGCGTTTGATGTATGCATGTAAGGCGCTCAATAATTCAAATATTCTCAAACTTCTTCGCAACGAAGGATCTGGACTTGACACCGTATCCATCAATGAGGTGCTTTTGGGCTTGAAGGCTGGCTTTAAGCCATCAGATATCATCTTCACTCCCAACTGTGTTGATTTTGAAGAAATCCAACAAGCCGTAAGCCTTGGAGTGCATATTAATATAGATAATATTTCTATCCTCGAGCAGTTCGGCGCTGAATATGGGAATAGCGTGCCTTGTTTTATTCGCCTGAATCCTCACATTCTCGCCGGTGGCAATACAAAGATTTCTACAGGTCACATCGACTCTAAATTCGGTATAAGTGTCTATCAAATGCGGCACTTATTACGCGTAATCAACACCTACAAAATCAATGTTTGCGGACTCCACATGCACACCGGAAGTGATATCCTAGATGCAGGTGTATTTCTTCAAGGTGCAGAAATCCTCTTCGATGCAGCGAAGGACTTTCCCGATTTGAAATACATTGATTTTGGAAGTGGTTTCAAAGTAGCATACAAAGCCGAAGACGTAACCACTGATATTGAAGAACTCGGACAGTCACTATCGGAGCGCTTTTTAGAGTTCTGCAAAGAATATGGACGTGAGCTCGAGCTTTGGTTTGAACCTGGCAAATTTATCGTCAGCGAAGCGGGATATTTTTTAAGTGAAGGCGAATGTTATCAAGCAAACGACAGCAACTGTATTTGTGGGCGTCAACTCAGGACTCAATCACCTCATTCGTCCGATGCTCTACGATTCGTATCATGAAATCGTAAATATTTCTAACCCACAGGGCAAAATGCGCATTTATACGGTGGTTGGCTATATCTGTGAAACCGATACCTTCGGATGGGACCGAAAAATTTCTGAAGTGCACGAAGGAGATGTTTTATGCTTCAAAAATGCGGGCGCTTATGGCATTACTATGAGCAGCAATTACAATGCGCGTTTTAGGCCAGCAGAGGTTCTATTAATCGATGGGCAAGCCAAGCTAATTCGCCGTCAAGAAAATTTGGAAGACCTGCTACGCACAGAGGTAGAAGTGATTACAGATCAAGTGAGTGCAAACTCATAAAAATATAAAAGGCTTCCTTAGGAAGCCTTTTTCATTTTACCAAAATCATAAGCTACTCCGAGCGTGCTTTGAAAGGTTCCTTTGACAAACCCTTCAGGAGGGCGCGAGTCGTAGAAATGCGTCACCTCCACTCTGAAGGACCATTCTTGATTAATTCCAAAGGCGACAGCATGTTGGCCGCTCAGCCTGTAGTCAAGAATATTATCAAATACGGGTTGGAAATATGTTGTGCTGGTGAAAGCAAACTTCCCGGGTTCTTTTATGCTCAATGATAAATACCCACTCGCCCTGCCGAAGATAAAGGTGCCAGGGGCAGGTTTCGCACGCTCAAGCTCCAACATTCCCAAAAAGCCCAGATAAACCCTTGCTCTCTCAGAATCAGCAATGGTCACACGAGGCCCCGAACCAATCAAATTCCTTCGATCCAGTCCTAGAAGCCTATTCTGCTGCATTTGCGTGAAGGTTTCCCACTGGAAAACATCATTGAGAATGTAATTGTAGCGTACGTGCGCCAACGCATTATTGTTGAACTGAACGTTGTCTGCAACCGAAAATCCTGCGTCGGCTAGATAGAGCCAAACCCGGCGATCGATGCGGTGTTGCACGGCTCCACGAAGAGATGCAGAGAATAACAGGTTCTCATATCTCTGAGATTGCAAGTTGCCATTGGCGATGCCCGCCCAGCCGGTAGTGTCCATCCGAATGCGCGCTTGCTCAATATTTACTACCTGAGAAAATAAATATGAACAATTGAGTGAAAGAAATAGAAAAAAAACTATCTTAGTGACGTTGTAAGTGACTGACGTAGAAGACAAAAAAAGTGATAAAGCCTGTGTGGATGTATTCATATCTCTCATCAATCGGCAAATCTAATCCTTAATAATCCTACTCCAATGGTTAACGTACAACTCAAAATCGTAGAAGAGGGGCTAAAGCACCCGCTTTCTGAACTCACCAAAGAACTCACCTATCATCTCTTCGATGATAATATCTTGGTGCGCAACAAGGCCGACCTGACCTTAAAAATCAAGTTCACCCGTGACATGGATCAAGATTTAATCTTGATACAACTTCGCGAAACCGAGTCCAAAGCCAAGCTCGGAGAAAAAATTATTCATTATATGGATCACACATGGATCAAGGACATTGTTGCCGAATCCCATGCGTTGCTTGCTACCATCGCGGTAGATCAAGACCATTAACCCCCATTTACTCAAAAAAAATGAAAGCCTGGTGCCTTACGTACCAGGCTTTTCATATTTTAGGAGCGGAATATGGACATTGAAACCTCTTTATAGTTATTCCGTATACAAGAGTTAGCAGACAAGATATTGATGTCCACCCATACCTTCAATAACTCTATGAACCCTCACTCCGGCGGCAAAGCGGACTTTAAGACCATTACCGAACTGTTTCATAGATTCAGAAAACAGGACAGTACCTTCTGTTATAGAGGGGCTTTCTCCGAACAATTTACCAGTACTATCCTAGATATTTCTGCCGGTGCTACCTATCGCACCTCGGGTAATGTGAATAAAAAAGTTTCCTTCTTGTTGGTGGAGTGCTTTCAAAACATCATAAAGCATGGGGAAAATGCGGAGCTTGAAAACTTAGAGGATGATGGAATATTCGCATTTAAAATTGATAAGGATGGCTTTATCATCAACTCCATCAACCACCTCAAAGCAGAAGAAACATCGGCATTGAAGGATTGGGTGGAGAAGGTTAATTCACTGGATGGCGCTTCATTAAAGGAATTGTACCTCAAACAACTGAATGAAAACGAGTTAAGCAGTAAAAGTGGCGCAGGTCTCGGCCTGATAGAATTGGCGCGCAAGTCAGGCCAAAAACTGGTATATGAGTTCGAACCAATCAACGAAAGATATTCGCGCTTTCACCAACAGGTGAGCTTTATTCAAGGAGATCTCATTAAAAATATTGAAGAAACCAAAGGGCTCTACAAACTGATGAATCAGGAAAACGCCCTTCTCTTTTACAAAGGAGATTTTTCTCAAAAAAGCATTCTGCCTTTGCTAGATATCGTTGAGCAGAACGTAAGCGGAGGTAAAGATTTATCGGGAATGACGCGCAAAGTCGCGCAGATACTGATTGAATTGCTTCAAAATATTAGCAAACATTCGCGTCCGGATGAAAAAGGTAGAAAAGAAGGCATCTTTATGATAGGGCTTTTGGATGATCATGTGTATTTACAGTGTGGCAATGTTCTTGGGAATGTTGACAAGCAGATGGTAGCTGATAATCTCGACTATCTGACCACACTTAGTAAAGAAGAATTAGCAGATCTCCATAAGGCTGCCATGAAGGCCAGCCTAAAATTTGAAAACAAGAATAAATCTGGTCTCGGACTTATAGAAGTCGTAAAAGCCGCGCGTTTAGGGGTCAAGCATAGTTTTGAACCACTCGATGCTGAAAGTTTTTTGTTTACGATTAAGGTTAGTTTTTAATTTCGACCGAAAATTGTTTTTTATCGATAATGACAGAAATGCTACACATAGAAAGAACAGAAGACACACCCGAGGTTCATTTTGACCCAAGGGAGGGATTCTTTTCTTTAGTGGGGCGCTCATTACCGGAAAATGCTTATAACTTTTTTAAGCCATTGATTGACTTTACTAAGCAGTATGTCACCTCTCAAAATGGCAAGTCAACCAATCTAACCTTCAAGTTGGATTATTTCAATTCATCTTCAGGCCGCTTTATATTCGAGATGCTGACCATCTTCGAAGAAAGTCATAAGAAGCAGCAAAAAGTCACTGTAAAATGGCTTGTAGACAAAGATGATGAATTGATGATAGAGAAAGGCGAAGAACTCAAGAGTTTGCTTGATATTCCTTTCCAAATCGAAATAAAAGAATAATCAAAAATCTTATTTCAGTCGCGCTCCGATGATGAGAATATCATCGGTTTGTTGATTATCACCTCTCCATTCATCGAGGGTAATTTGACAAATTTCTTGTCCTTTAATCATATTCGATTCAGCAGCAATAGCAACTAGAAGATCCCTGAATCGTGACTTATTAAACTTCTTTGATTCAAATCCCATTTGATCGAGCATACCATCAGTAAACATGAAGAGGTAATCACCAGATTCATAGCGTATTTCTTCTGTTTTAAATGGATTTTGTCCCGTTGTCAATTGCTTTTCAAATACAATTCCTCCAAGGCTAACAGGAGCTGCCTTTATTTCAGTGAGCTCTCCTTTTAAAGACATGTAAATGCTCAAATTTGCACCAGCGAATTTGATGATGCGCTTTTGAAAATCAATAGCACACAAACTAATATCCATTCCATCCTGAGCGTTCTGTGGATCTCTTTCTTGATTGAGAATTTGTATAATTTCGTTGTGCAAACACATCAATATGTCATGCGGCTCGCGCTGTTTGAGTTCGTTGATAGTTTTGTTGATGCTCGAGTTGGCGATGAGCGACATAAATGCGCCAGGAACCCCGTGCCCCGTGCAGTCTATAGCTGCGATGTAAAGACGATCATCAATCCATTGATGCCAATACAAATCACCGCTCACAATATCTCTTGGCTTAAAGAAAATAAAGCTATCTGGTAAATATTGTTGCAAGTGGTTTTCAACCGGCAATATCGAACGTTGTATTCGACGTGCATAATTGATGGACGCGATCACCTTATGACGCTGACGCTTGATTTCATTGTTCTGCTCTTTGAGCAGTTTATTCATTTTCTTCTTTCTATTCAAGTTGAAAGCAATCACGCCAAGTAATGATAGTAAAGCCACTGCAACAACGGCAGATATCTTGAAGAGTGAGTTTTTCTGATCAATTACTTGCGCTTGTTTAGCAATTTCTGCCTCGCGTTTTTCAGATTCATATTTCGCGTTGAGTTCAGAAATGCGATTGAAATTATTCATTTTATCGAGGCTATCTTTCAAGCTTTGATATTCTCTGTTCAGGTCATAAGCCAACTGATATTGCCCAAGACTCGCCGCAAGGCGGGCTTTGATATCGAGCAATTGGAGCATCATATCATTAAAGCTATTTTTCTCAATGATCATTTCAGCCTCATCCAAGGTGGCGTTGGCTTTTTCATAGTCTTTAAGTTTAATATATACTTCAGCTCGCGATAGAATCACACTTGCTAAAAAGAATTCATCCCCTTGCTCGATTGATAAATCGTAGGCTTTAGTTAGTGACATTAGAGCTGAGTCCAATTTATTCTCTTGAATATATATATCACTCATTAGGAAGCAAGGGTCAATACTGGTAGGTGATAGTTTATTGAATTCCTCAAGTTGCTTCAATTTTGAGCGCGCCTTATCGTATTGACCGAGGTTGATGCATGCCGCGGCAATATTGAAAATATTGGAAGCCGCTTCATCAATCAAGTTTAATTCGAGGTTGGTCTGGAAGGTCTCTTCATAAATTTTAATTGCTTTATCATGCTCCCCAAGATTGGTATAAACAATCGCGATATTATTGGAAGCTTTACCTACTCCACTTTTATCACCAATAGATTTGTAAATATGTTGAGAGGTTTGATAGTGCTCGAGAGCTGTAAGCAAGTGTCCTTGACTGTAATGAATGATTCCGAGATAGTTCTCTGATTTTGCCATCATCACAGAATCTTTCACCTTCGAAGCACGCTCAAGTGCTCGCAACGTGTAGTGTAAAGAAGTGTCTGGAGTATTGAATATAAATTCGTCAGCGATATCTATATTCAGCTTGATATACAGAGAATCAGAGACATCCCTCTCTAAAATACGCTTCAACCCTTGCACTTTCTGCATATCTTGTGCAGATAGGGCGCAGGCTGCCGAGAGTAGACAGACTGTAAATAGATATTTAAGGGTGGTGGTATTCACAAGGTTAATGTCCTAAATAACCATTATCTTTACGACAGAAACAAGAAAAAGTTCTCCAAATCAACAAAAAAGAGATTTTTGATTGTGGATTTAAAAAATATCGTATATTTGCAACCCAATTTTTTGAGACAATGGCAAATCACAAGTCAGCAATAAAGAGAATTCGTTCTAACGACGCTAAGCGTTTGAGAAATAAGTATTATCACAAGACTACCCGTAACGCGGTACGTAAATTACGTGCATTGACCACAAAGAAAGAAGCAACTGCTCTTCTTCCAAAGGTAGTAGCGATGCTTGACAAGTTGGCTAAGAACAATGTGATCCACAAAAACAAGGCAGCGAACCTCAAGAGTGGTTTGGCCTCTTTTGTGAATGGTTTGAACTAAGAATATTCTTGAATATATGAAAAGTCCCTCCCTGTGAGGGACTTTTTATTTTTGGGTAAAAAACACCCATGACACAATCTATAAAATCTTGGTCAAAGGAGGACAGGCCGCGTGAGAAGTTGATCGAGAAAGGCCCTAGTGGGCTTAGCGAATCGGAGCTAATTACTATTCTCTTGGGCAGTGGGAGCGCGAATGAAGGGGCGGATGTTTTGGCTCGTAAGATTCTGTCATTTGGTAATAATGATTTGGCATCATTGGCCCGAATGCCGTATTCGGATTTATGCAAAATAAAAGGCATTGGCCCAGCAAAGGCGATCACTCTAGTGGCGGCCTTTGAGCTTGGAAGGCGCCGCCGGTCGATCGAAGTACGACAAAAAAAGAAGATAGAATCCAGTCGAGACGTATTCGAATATTTTATTCAAAATCTTGGAGACCTCGCCCACGAGGAGTTTTGGCTGATGAATCTCAATAGAAACAACCAGGTACTTTCCCTCAAAAAAATCAGTGAAGGGGGCTGGCATAGCACCATCGTAGATCCAAAAAAGGTCTTTGCGCGGGCGCTAGAGGAAAAAGCAAGTGCCATCATTGTCGCTCACAACCACCCCAGTGGCAATCTCCAGCCAAGTCAAGAGGATCGCAAAATCACTCAAAAACTGAGACGGTGCGGAATTGATTTAGAACTTCCTGTGTTGGACCACTTGATTATCGCTTCGCATGGTTATTTTAGCTTCGCCGATGAAGGCATTTTAGATAATCCATGATTCACCTACTTACCATTATAGGGGCGCGACCGCAAATTATCAAGGCAGCCGCGCTTTCCAGAGCCATTGCGCAGCATTTTAAAGATAGTATTACCGAAGATCTTCTTCATACAGGTCAGCACTACGACAGCAATATGTCGGGTGTTTTTTTTAGTGAATTAGGAATCCCAAGCCCCACCTATCAATTGCAGGTCGGCAGCGCCAGCCACGGAAAGCAAACTGCGCTTATGATTGAAGGAATTGAAAATGTGCTTTTACAGAAAAAATATGATGCCGTAGTCGTTTATGGTGACACCAACTCTACACTCGCAGGAGCCATTGCCGCCTCGAAGATTCACGTGCCCGTGATTCACATTGAGGCTGGTCTGCGCTCTTTTAATAAGCGGATGCCCGAGGAAATCAATCGCATCATGTGCGATCACAGCTCTACCCTATTATTCTCTCCCACCAAACAAGGAATTATCAATCTTGAAAGAGAAGGTATTCGTCATCAACTTGCGCCCTGGTCATTTGATAAGCCCGGGGTATTTCATTGTGGCGACATTATGTACGACAATTCCCTTCACTTTTCCCAAACAGTTCAGCGCGATACCATAGAGCGTCTGGGGCTTTCGAGGAGCAAATTCGGACTGTGCACTATACACAGAGACACCAATACCGATAATGATGCGAATCTCAAAGCTATATTGAAGGCATTGGGTACTATCACACAGCGTTTTGATTGCACACTTGTGCTTCCACTGCATCCGCGAACGCTGCACCGCTTGACCCCAGAGCACAAGGCGATACTGGAATCCAACGAGAAAATTAAAATCATTGAACCGCTTTCTTTTTTGGAAATGATCGACTTGGAAAGCACTTGTTCTTTTGTAATCACTGATAGCGGCGGAGTTCAGAAAGAGGCATTTTTTTTCAAAAAACCTTGTGTCATCATGCGCGAACAGACGGAATGGGTCGAATTGGTGGATAATGGAAACGCCCAACTTGCGGGAGCGGATGAAAACAAAATTGTCGACGCCCTTGGAACGCTAATTAAAAATGAAGGAACTATGACTTGGCCAGATTTTTTTGGCGATGGACAATCCTCTGTGTTTATTTGTAATAAGATTATGGAATTTCTTAAAGGCTAATGCTAATTTTTGCGGATAACATAACGCCTCGCTTAAAATACGCTGTACAACAGGGACTCGAAGGTTATCAAGGAGTCATTCAATATACAAGCGATTTTGAAGAACTTAAAAGCTTTGACGGGCCTGCTATCGCGTACACCAAAACGTTAATCGAAAAAGGATCATATCTGCATATTTACCCTGCTGGCATTCTTGACTTCGGGGATTTTCATAGAGTAAAAGTTTCGACAGGAAGATGGAGGGACGTTCCGGCCATTTTTGTTTCAACAGAGGGGATAAAGTTCGATTTTTTTTCAGCGGTTTTTTTCTTGCTCACTCGCTACGAAGAGTACTGGAAATTTCAGGGGGATGACATGGGCCGATATACGCCTGATTTAAGTGTTTTAAATTCTTTAGACATCCTAGAAAGGCCAATTGTAGACGAGTGGCGCTGGGCCTTTAGAGATGAATTAAAATCTCGTTGGCCTTCAATTTCTTTTGAAAAAAGAAAAAGTAATTACATATCAACGATTGATGTAGATAGTGCTTTCGCTTACCTCCATAAAGGTACTTATCGCACGGTAGGCGGGTTTTTGAAAGATGTACTAAAATTTCAATTTAAAAATCTCACACAGCGAACCCGCGTTTTGTTATCGCTTCAGTCAGATCCTTATGACACCTACGACTACATTCTAGAGGCTCATAAACGTTGGAATGTATCGTCTATTTTCTTTTTTCTTCTTGCTGACTTCGGGCAGTTTGACAAAGGATTGCCACACCGAAGCAAAGGGCTGCAAGAATTAATCAAACGTATCTCTAAGCAAAGTGCCCTCGGCATTCATCCGGGAGTGGCGAGTCATAGAAGATACAATACGATGCTCCGTGAAAAGTCGCGTCTCGAGACTATCATTGGTAAGCCGATTAAAAACAGCCGTCAACATTATTTGATGTTGAAGTTTCGCACTACCTACAGGTTGTTAAAGGCGACAGGTATTGAACACGACTACACCATGGGATACGCGCATCACACGGGCTTTAGAGCCGGCACTGCTCGACCCTATTTGTGGTTTGATTTAAAAAAGAATGAGTGTTCGAACTTGATGATTCATCCATTTGTTGCCATGGATTCCACACTCCGCAAGTATATGAAGCTGACACCCGAGGCTGCGATTGAAAAATTAGAGGTGCTGATTTCTCAAATTGAAAAATACGAAGGCGACTTTATTTCGCTCTGGCACAATGAAACACTGACCGAAAGTGGAGATTGGAAAGGCTGGAGAAAAGTATTCGAATACTGCCTCGAAAGGGGAAGTAAAATCTAACCTTCAAAGGTTTTTAACTCCAATTTTTCTCCATCAAATACGGCATAGGTGCAATGATGCATCCACTCACCCAAGTTGATGTATCTGCTATTATCTGCAATTGGTATATCTAGAGGCATGTGGCGGTGTCCGAAAACGAAGAAGTCCTTGTGTTTCTTTTGTAAATATTCTTTGCAGTAAATCACCAGCCATTCCTTATCCCCTCCAAGGAAGATTTGATCCTTGTCGCCTGTGGTGCTGCGGCTGTAGCCGCTGCTGCGTTTGGCAATCCATATTCCAAGGTTGGGATGAATGCGGGCAAAAAGCCACTGACAGACTTTAGATGCAAATACTTTTTTCAGAAATTTATATCCATAATCTCCAGGACCGAGACCATCACCGTGACCAATCAGAAAAGATTTATTACCGAACGAACGTTCGATCGGTTCTCGGAAAAGGCTTACTCCACACTCCTTTGGGAGATAATCAAAAATCCACATATCATGATTTCCTGTGAAAACATGAACAGGAATTCCTGAATCTGTGATCTCAGAAATCTTCCCGAGAAGTCTCGTAAAACCGCGCGGGACGGCTCTTTTGTATTCGAACCAAAAATCAAAGATGTCTCCCACAAGAAAAATCTCGGCAGCATCTTGTTTGATGCTGTCGAGCCATCTTACGATTTTCTTTTCTCTTGCAAGACTTTCCTCGAAGCTAGGCACTCCGAGGTGAAAGTCTGATGCAAAGTATATTTTCTTTTTTTCTTCCAAATTAATTCAATCTTTTTACAAGCTCAAATGGATTCATCATGTCGAGGTTGATCTGCATCATGATGTAATCTTGCCATCCAAAATCTCCTGTTTCCAACACGTCATTTATTTCACTGCTAAACACTAATGGAACATAGATTTGGAAGATATCGCGCACTATCGGTACACCGATACCCGCAGAATATCCTGTGTTGCCATCCGAATCGAATCCGTAGGTACCCCAAGCGCTAAGTGGTAGGCCTATGGGTGCGTCAATTTCAAGTTGAATGGAATTAAAATCGGTTGAATTTGTGAAGTTCGAAATACCATAAGGCGAGAACAGACCACCTTGATTGTCGATGATTTGATTTGCAAGCAATCCATTGAACTCACTTCTGCCCATAAATAGGTTTTGATAAAAATAATCCTGTACCCCTCTTGTTCCACCAATACCTATTGGAAGTGTAGCATTGAATGCTTCAAACAAATCAGAATTAGCCGAGAACGCTCGAAGGTATATTTTTTTATCCTTCTTTTTCAAGTATACGAAGTCGGCATCGACTCTGAGGCGTGCCATTCCTGCTGCTGTATTCTCCTCTCCTGCCAAATAATCAAACGATGGATTAATTTTCAGATTTATTCCAATCCATTTTTTCGAAACAACCGCTGAGGCTCTGGCTCCAAAAAACTCATTATTATCAATAAACGTTTTTGTATCGTCATTTCTAATTCGATTTAAATTTTCTCTCACTGCAAATCCATCCAATCGTAACTTCACACTCCACGGATTGATTGAGGTAACTGTTCTAGATTGATATTCAATGAAAGGATTTATTTGATAATAAACCATTTCGAATTCTCCGAAAGAAGGGGCAAAAGTTAATGCATTTGAATATCTTATTTGAGAGCCAGTAAATGACTGCGCGCTCACCCCTACTCTTGCGCGGCGGCCATTTAGAGCAGCCATGGCAAATCCATTCAAGCGATTGTTGGTAATGCTATACATGGGGGTCCATGCAAATTCGAACTTTCTTGATGGCACCGTTCTATTGTGTAATGAAATGCCCGGCATCCAATTGTCATATTGATTCCATCCGACGAGTGGAATCCAAAACAGACGTGTTGACTCCGGATCATCAAGTCCAGTGCCGATATCAAAGCGCAAAGGCTCACGTGTTTTTAAGATGCCTTTCGTGCGAATATTGTTATTGCCGCGGTCGATATCAATGGATCCTTTTTCCTTATTAATAACCAACACATCTCCTTTATTCACTTCAGGCACTTCAATGGTTTTCCAATCTCCTGCATCGAAACCTTCTGTCCAAAAAGTTTTTACTTCGATGCTGTCACGCATAATCGTTACACTGAAAGGTGCTGCAATATCTCCCGCGTTGAATACACTCAGCATCGCCTTATTATCCTTCATCTTAAATCCTTCGGCTTTGTAGTCTACCACTCCATCTGTTTTGATTACCTCATTGAAGAACCAGTCCAATTCACGCTTTGAGGTTTCTTCAAACACCTGTTGAATATCATCCGGACCGGGGTGTTTGAATTTCCACTTTTCAAAATATGCGTGCATGCATTCTTTAAAGAGATCATCTCCTAAATAATTTCTCAGATAGTTGAATGAAAGCCCTGTCTTCTTATACATGATCGAACCGTAGTTCATTCCTGTAAAGTCTGCACTGTGCGTTTGAATGGGCTGATCCTTTCCATAACGTGCAGCGAAATTGTACATTACTTCGTTTTGGTAGTTCAATGGATATTTTTCTAAGTTGAGTTTTTTCCCCAACTTTTCTTCCATGATACCATTATAAATTTTCGCGTCTTTGTATTTCCATTCCAAGGTCAGCGTTTCTAGGAATGAGTTGATTCCTTCGTCCATCCAACCATTGCTGCGTTCGTTGCTTCCGAGAATTCCGTAGAACCAGTTGTGTCCTACTTCGTGAATAATCACCGTTGCCAATTGGAAATCATTGCTTGAGTTGCCGATCACTGTGACGTTAGGATATTCCATACCACCACCTGCGGAGATGGTTCCATCTACTGCCGTGCATTGATTGTAAGGATAGTCGCCAGCCCACAATGAATAATGATAAAGACCGTCATTAATATATTCTACGCCCTTTTCCCATTGCTTGGCATTCAAAGGAGTAAACATCGCCCATGTGGTGACTTCGCGATTGGTATTAGGTAATACAACGCTGCCTTTGCGAACGATCCAACGCTTGTCGGCAAACCAACCGAAATCGTGCACATTACTTTGGATATACCGCAATGTTTTTGTTTCCGTAGCACTTGGTGGGAATTCATTGTTCAAAGTAGCTGGTAGCGGCGCTTGCGCAAGTTGGTCGAGTCGTTCTATTTCCGAAGCTGTCTGCAAATCGCCGGTGGCACCTACTGTATAGTTGGCAGGAAGTGTGATGCTCACGTCAAATTTCCCAAACTCACTGTAGAATTCACCTTGTGTGAGATATGGGATGGGATGCCATCCATCGCGGTCGTACACCGCTGGCTTGGGATACCATTGTGTGATTTGATAACTCTGCTCGATGTGCCCAAGACGTGAGATAGATCCACTTGGGAGCTTCACACGGAAAGGAGTTTTAATCGTGATGCGCTGACCAGGGAGAAGTGGTTTGTTCAATTTTAACTGCGCGATATCTTCAAACCCTTTGAAAAATTCAAACGTAGTGGCTTGGCCATCGATGGTAAATGAAAGAGAGTCTATACCGCCGCGATCTTTATTTTTTGAATAATAGAGGAAAAAATTTCCATCTCGGGCCATTTGTTTTGCAAGAGCGGTTTTTTCATTCTTGTATGCATTTGGCCACAAGTGCATAAAGAATTCTTTCAACGTATCAGGAGATTGATTGATGTACTCAATGCTGATATCACCATACAAGAAGTGATTCTTATCGTCAAGCTTTACATTGATAGTAGAATTTACTTCTTGCTGAAAGTAAGGCAATTGGTTTTGTGAAGATGCCCAATGAGACAGCAACACAAAGGAGATGATAAATAATTTTTTCATGAGGTTAAGGAATTCATGTTGGGTATCTGACGCCAATCAGGGTGAAAAGTTACAAAAAAACAAACCGCACCATCCTTTCGAATGATGCGGTCTTTCAACAGTTACTAAAAAGGTCGGCTAGCGACCAAAAATCTGTTTGAGGTTACTTTCCAGCAGCGGCCCTCTGATGTTGTTGCCGAATGCAATAACCTTTCCTTCCTTGTCAATCAAGACAGGGAATGGAATGCTGTGTACACCATAATCTTGAGCGGCTTTGCTTTCCCAAAATTTGAGATCGCTCACGTGATTCGACCAAGTGAGTTTATCTTGTGCAATCGCTTGTTTCCACGGATCAGCGCTCTTATCAAGTGATACACTGAACACTTCGAAACCGTCTTTCTTATACTTGTTATATACTTCTACCACGTTCGGATTTTCTCTTCGGCATGGTCCACACCACGAAGCCCAAAAGTCGATGAGCACTACTTTTCCTTTGAGGTCAGAGAGCTTTCTCACCTTTCCATTCGGGTCTGGCATTACGATATCTGGCACTGGATTACCCACTGAAATCTTTGCACCAGGAGGCGTACCTTCATCCTGAGGTTCGGCACCTTTGAGGGCATAGCGATCTACTTGTTGCTTGAGCAATTTGTAGTGCATACTGTGACCCATGGCTGGTTTCAAATCATCCAATACTTTTCTAAATGTCGCTTGCTCGCCTTTGGGGTCAAGCATTTGCACCACTGCTAAAGCCGGAGGAGTAGCGCTATTCGATTGAAGCCATGCTTTGATATGATCGGTTCTTTGTTTTCTAATTGAAATCACTTGATCACGCAGTTGCGCTTGTTTTTCTGGAGATGCTTCTGTCTGCAAAGCAACCAGCGCTGCTTCTTCATCAGTGAAAAATTTATCTACTGATTTTTCAAACTCTCTCAATGAAAGTGTTTGTTCAGAGCCCTTCACTTCGGCATTTCCGTTGAGCTTTCCTGCTTCACCTGTAATTTCAATTGACTCTGTGCTATCAGCGACGAGCACTACAAAATCACGGTCGTTCAAGACTACGCGATAGAAATCGAGCTCCAATGATTGCTGCGGCACCATGTTGAAAGATCCGTCAGCCGCAATTACTGTGGAATCAGTTCTGCCCCAGCGGTTGTTTACCAAACGCTCGAGGTAGATTGTTTGCCCCTCACCTCCAGTTATTTTACCTTTAATGGCAGAACTTCCGCCGCCCGTGCAGGCGCCGATGAACAATAATAAAAGGCTTACTGCCGCTGTAGTGATTAACTTCATTATGCTTCGTTAAGTAATTCTTGAATAATCGATGATGCCACTTTTGGATTGGCTTTTCCGCCTGTTTTTTTCATGAGTTCTCCCATGAACAAACCGAGCATTCCTTTATTTCCTTTTTTATAATTCTCCACTTTATCAGGCCACGCGGCGAGCACTTCGCGCGCCATGTTTTTGATTTCATCTTCACCCGCATCTTGAACAAGGTTCAACTCCTCAGCAACTTGCTGCGCGCTCTTAGATGCATCGTTCGCAAGGATTGGGAGTATTTTTTCTGCCGCTGCTGAGGCACTTATCTTTCCACCTTCTACCAAAGTAATGATACCTGCAATCTGCGCTGGTGTGGCCTTAAAATCGTCGATGTGAATCGCATTCTCATTGAGATATGCTTTGATTGGGCCAATCAACCAATTGCATGCAGCCTTGTAATTCGAGGTGTGCTGAATCAACGACTCATACCACATCGCAATTTCCTTTTCATTGGTAAGCATCGTAGCATCGTATTCCGACAAACCAAACTGCACTGTGTACTTCTTGAATAATTGATTGGGAAGTGCAGGCATAGAGTTTTTGATATGCTCTATTTCTTCTAAAGAAATTTCCAATGGTTGCAAATCTGGTTCAGGGAAATAACGATAATCGTGCGCTAATTCCTTGCTTCGCAAACTAAATGTGGTGCCATTAGCAGCATCAAAACTTCTTGTTTCCTGAACGATCACACCACCGGCCTCGATTATATCAATCTGACGCTTCATCTCATAGTCGATGGCGCGTTGAACGTTGCGAATGGAGTTCATGTTTTTCACCTCGCAACGTGTACCAAACTTCTCGGCACCTTTCAATCGCACGCTCACGTTGGCATCACAGCGCATCGAACCTTCTTCCATATTGCCATCGCAAATGCCGAGGTAGCGAATCAATTTGCGCAATTCGGTGAGGTAGCTGTACGCATCTTTAGAAGATCGAATATCTGGTTCGCTTACTACTTCAATCAGCGGAACGCCAGCGCGATTAAGGTCAATCAAGGTATCAAAAGGATCTTGATCGTGCATGGATTTTCCAGCGTCTTCCTCGAGGTGAGCGCGGGTGATATTGATTTTTATTTCTTTGCCATCTTCTGTTTTAATCGGAATATATCCGCCAGTGCAGATGGGAGTTTTATCTTGTGTAATCTGATATCCTTTCGGAAGGTCTGCATAGAAATAATTTTTTCTAGCAAAATAAACATTGCGATTTACCTGCATATCGCATGCAACAGCTAGGCGAATAGCATATTCTATAGATCTCTTGTTGACACGCGGCAAAGTGCCGGGGTGACCAAGAGTAATGGGATTCACGTTGGTGTTCGGCAAGCTTCCATACTGATTGGCATCAGATGAATAGGCCTTGCTTTTAGTTTGAAGTTGCATGTGCACTTCAAGACCAACTACTAATTCGTATTTATCGTAAACGCTGCTCACTTTTTTTTCTTGATTTTTTTAAGCAAATCTGACAACACTTCTTCCCATTTTTTTCCTTTATCCTCGTGCACACGAATTTCGATGGGCACGTAATAAAGCGGAAGGTCTTTTGCCTGTTGCAAATTTTTCCATTTAACGGCATCTTTTTCCGTCATCAGCACTACGTCAAATGGGTCTGCGAAGGTACCAAATTCCGATCGAAGGGTGGTAACATCTTGCCCACTAAAATGATGGTGATCGGCGTAAGATTTGAATTTTTTAAGAGAAAAATTGGTTTCCAAATGCTTCATGAAAGGTTTGTTGTTCGCAAGGCCCGACAATCCAAACACAGAATTTGGTTTGAAAGACAACCATTCATCAGTGTAAACACCTCTGGGAGAACCATATACCAAATAACTGAAGAAGATAGGTTTACCAGAAAGTTCTGGAAACTTTGAAAGCCATTCAAGCCTTTGATTTTCAGTCAATTCAACCGGTGATTTGGTTACAAAGATGATATCCGCCGCCTTCCACCTACTCTTGATATCTCTTAATTTTCCCGACGGAATGAGATAATCCTTGAAAAAAGGTTGGTGAAAATCAGTCAAGAGTATCTGAATATCGCCATTGAGTGCGCGATGTTGGTATGCATCGTCGAGAAGGACGATTTCTGTTTTGGGTAAAATTTGAGCAATTTGATGGATTCCCTCTACCCTATTTTCACAAACAAATACTGGCACGTCGGGGAGATTTGATTGAAGCAAGAGCGGTTCATCTCCAAATATTTCTGGTTTTCCATTTTCATCCACTTTAAAAAAGCCCTTTGATTTTCGGCCATACCCACGCGATAGAAGGGCCATTTCAAAGTTCTTTTTAATAAAATTAGAAAACATCAAAGCGTGCGGCGTCTTGCCAGTACCGCCGAGGTTGAGATTGCCGACCACAATTGTTGGAATAACACCCTTTTGAGATTTGAGGATCCCACGATTGTAGAGACCATGCCTCAACCAGAGTATGGCCGCATAGAGCATACTAAATGGATAAAGAATGATGGATAGTGGCGACATCTTATTTAACTTCGGCGGCAGCAAAGAAAAAGAGTAAAGTATGAAAATCCGCGAAATACTGTCATTTCTTGAAAACAAAGCCCCATTTGCCTTTCAGGAAAGCTATGACAACAGCGGTCTTTTAGTCGGAAATCCCGAGGCCATAGCCAATGGTGCCATCATCAGCCTTGATTGTACAGAAGCCGTGTTGGATGAGGCCATTGAGAAAGGGGTGAACACCATCATTGCCCATCACCCTATTGTTTTTTCAGGATTAAAGCGCCTAACGGGCAAAAGCTATATCGAGCGAGTGGTGATGAAAGCCATCAAGCATGATTTGAACCTTATCTCTTATCACACCAATTTGGACAATGTGATGGAGGGAGTAAATCGCAAAATGTGCGAAAAATTGGGGCTGCTGAATGTGCGGATCCTTGATCCAAAAAAGGAAATGCTGTGCAAACTGGTTGTTTTTGCTCCTATAACTCATTCCGAGACCGTGCGACAAGCGATGTTTGAGGCAGGAGCGGGGCATATAGGAAATTACAGCGAATGCAGCTTCAATGCAGCAGGCTATGGCACATTCAAGGGAAATGAATCAAGCCAAGGTTTTGTGGGCAAGCCCAATGAAAGACACCAAGAAACAGAAGAAAGAATTGAGGTTATTCTTCCAAAATACCAGGTAAATCAAGTGGTGCGCGCTATGAAAGCGGTGCATCCGTATGAAGAAGTGGCGCACGACATCATTCCGCTCATGAATTCATGGCAGGAAGTGGGAAGTGGCATGGTAGGTGAATGGGCGGAAGAAAAAGAAATGCATGAAGCCTTGAAATTTATCAAGGAAACCTTTGGCGCTGGAGCCGTTCGCTATACCCAATCAAAGCATCAAAAAGTAAGAAGAGTGGCCTTGTGCGGAGGAAGCGGAAGCTTTTTGTTACCCCAAGCAATTCAATCAGGAGCTCAAATTTTCGTTAGCTCCGACTTCAAATACCACCAGTTTTTTGATGGTGAGGAACATATCACCATAGCGGATATTGGACATTTTGAGGGCGAACAATACACAATTGCACTTATAAGTGATTGGTTCGCAGAAAAATTTCCTACTTTCGCAACCCACAAAACCGGGGTGGTTACCAATCCCATTAACTATCTCTGAAACTATGGCGAAGAAACCAGTTAAAACTGCTTCTGCAAAGGCGAAACCCGCTGCCAAGCCTGCTAAAGGCAAGGCTGCGCCGTCTAAGTCATCGAAAGCAGTCACCAAGAAAGCCCCAGCGAAGAAAGCGCCTGTGAAGGCAGCTTCTAAGGCTAAGCCTGCTCCTGCAAAGAAAGTAGCTGCACCCAAAAAGCCTGTCGCTAAAAAAACAGCATTAGTGAAGAAAGCAACACCAGCGAAAGCTGCACCCAAATCAACGAAAGCGGCACCAGCGAAGAAAGCTGCACCAGCTAAAAAAGCTGCACCCGCTAAAAAAGCAGCGCCTGCAAAGAAGGCCGCACCAGCTAAAAAAGCAGCACCTGCAAAAAAGGTAGTGGCTAAAAAAGCAGCTCCAGCTAAAAAAGTTGCGCCTGCCAAACCAGCACCAAAGGCTACGAAAGCAGCGCCAGCAAAGCCAAGCAAGCCAGCTTCAAAAGCGGCTACAAAGTCAGCGCCAGCTAAACCCGTGGCCAAGCCCACCAAAGCAGCACCAGCAAAGCCAGCAGCGAAAAATACAAAGCCAGCTCCCGCGAAACCCGCTGCGAAGCCCACTAAGGCCGCACCAGCGAAGCCTGAGCCTAAAGCAAAGGTTAGCAAGCCTGAGCCTGTAAAGAAGCCTGAGGCCGCCAAACCTGCACCAAAGGTGGAAGCGAAAAAAGTAGAAGAAAAGCCAACTGCAAAACCTGCGGCACCGAGTCCGAAGAAAGAAGAGGCGAAACCAGCAGCTCCTGCTCCAAAGGCAGCGGAGGCTCCGAAGAAAGAACTTCCGAAAAAAGAAGTGAAGGCTGAAGTAAAACCTGCTGTACCAGTAGTACCAGCAGCGCCTCCAGCACCTAAGCCTGTGGCAAACCCAGTGTATAGCCCGCCCGGACCTGATGGAAAGCCCGGAATTAAATTCGCGCCAATCGCGAAACTCGAAAGACCAGTAGAAAAAGATAAACCAACAAATAAGGAAGCAATAGACGACATGGCAAGTAAAACTTCACCGCGTCTCGCCTTCATGGAAGGCGATGATGCTAAAAAAGGAGTAACAGTAGAAGACAAACTCCGCGCATTGTATGACATTCAATTGATCGATTCTCGCATCGACAAAATCCACGCTATGCGCGGTGAACTACCACTAGAAGTGCAAGATCTAGAGGATGAAGTAGCAGGACTTGAAACACGTATCAGCAATTTCAAAGCAGATACAGAAGGACTTGAAGGCAACATCAATGAGAAAAAGCAAGGCATCAAGGATGCTGAAGCACTCATCAAGAAGTACAAAGAGCAACTCAACAATGTGAAGAACAACCGTGAGTTTGAATCTTTGAACAAAGAAATCGAATTCCAAGAATTAGAAATCCAATTGCATGAAAAGCGCATTCGCGAATTCAAAGCGCAATTGACGCAGAAGTCTGAATTGCTTGCCAGCGCTGAGCAAAAGCTCAACGAGCGTCAAAACGACTTGAACGTGAAGAAGGCAGAATTGAATGAAATCATTTCTGAAACAGAGAAGGAAGAGAAGTTCTTGTTGAAGAAGAGTGACGAAGCAAAAGCGTTGATTGATCAGCGCTTGTTGGATGCATATGAGCGCATCCGCGGCGGCGCACAAAACGGACTTGCAGTGGTTCCGATTGAAAGAGAAGCAAGTGCTGGTTCTTTCATCCAAATCCCACCACAAAAGCAAATGGACGTGGCTGCACGCAAGAAAGTGATCGTAGACGAACACAGCGGTCGCATCCTGGTAGACGGCGACCTCGCTCGTGAAGAACAAGAGAAAATCGATTCTTTACTCGCTAAGGAATTAGGAAAATAATCGCTCGCGATGAATACAAAAACCGCCTCGAAAGGGCGGTTTTTTTATGCGATACTTCGCCAACTGAGCACCTCTCCGTTCGAGCGAGATTGATTGAAAGTCCCTGAATGAACGAGTGTTTTGCTAGAGATTGGAGTGCTGCTGATACTTTGTAAATAATCCATGCCTTTAAACATATCAGATTTTATAGTTTCCGTGGCCTTTATCTCCATCAGTTCAAGCCCTTGATGCGATTGCCACAGAACATCTATTTCATGTCCAGAATGATCTCTCCAAAAATAGAATTCGCGCATCCTATTTCCATGAAAATTCGATTTTACTAACTCATTGATGATAAAATTTTCAAAAAGATTTCCTTTATAGGAGCTTGTTTTTAAAGAAGCGGCATTTTCAATTTTTAGTAAAAAAGAAACAAGACCAGTATCATAAAAGTAAAGCTTGGGACTTTTTGTAATTCTCTTATTAAAATTTTGATGAAAAGGCTGTATCAAGTGAACGACGTAGCTTGTCTCTAAAACCGAAAGCCAGGATTTTGCCGTAGGTTGTGAGATTCCACATTCTAAAGCAAGACTATTCAAGTTGAGCAACTGGCCAACACGACCAGCACAAAGAGCAATGAACTTTCTAAACAAAGAAAGGTCTTTGATATTCACAAGTTCCGTCAGGTCGCGTTCGATGTAAGTTTGAATGTAATTTGAATAAAAAACTTTAGAAGGAATATCACGATCATAGAGTCCTGGATAGCTACCCTTGACTACAACATCAGCATAGTCTTCACTCAAATAACTTCCTAATTGAAGCTCCGAAATATCGAAAGGCAACAATTTAAAAAGCGCTACACGCCCGGCTAAGCTCTGGGTAATACGTTGAATGAGTTGAAAATTTTGAGATCCTGAAAGAATATACTGCCCCATCAATTGATCCTCATCCACTTTCGTCTGCAAGTATGAAAATAGCTCTGGAGCGCGCTGTACTTCATCCAATATAACCCAGCGATCATATTGTTTTAGAAATCCATTGGGATCTTCCAAGGCGAAGTTTCGGACATCAGGATTTTCCAAACTTACATAAGTATAATCTGGGTATTGATTTTTGAGAAATGTTGTTTTTCCCGACTGACGTGGTCCCGTCAAGGCGATAATCGGATATCTGGAGCGACATTCTTCAATTGAAGTATATATTCTTCTTAAAACACTCATTTTATGATTGTTAATAATACAAATATACTAATAACTTTGAAATTTCACCCCTTCAACTTTGAAATTTCACTCTTTCAACTTTGAAATTTCAGAACCCCCATTGCATTATCTTACTATCTTATTACCCTATTATCCTATTACCCTATAATCCTATTACCCTATTATCCTATTACCCTATTACCCTATTATCTTATTACCCTACCTTCCCGCTCGCCCACGCTTCGAAATCGAAGTACTTGAATACAATCTCGTTTTCCGGTTCTGATTTCAATACTTTGAGTTCCTTGTGGAATGCGGCGAATTGTTTTTTGCGCTCGGCTTCGGATTGATTGCGGATTATTTTTTTGAAGTATTCAATGATTACCTTCTCCATTGGGAAATCGCGTTCGCGCTTCTGCAAGTAGCGGCTGGTGGACTTGATGGTGTATTCCAACAAGTCATAATTGCCCAATTCAAAGTGGATGGCGAGATTGAAAAGACGCGCGTAACTGTATAAGTCTTGACGCAAATTATTCTCGTTATCGTTGAGCACTTTGTTGATCCATGAAAGTGCCTTGTTGTATTGCCCTGCACCAAAGTATATATAGGCAAATTGATAAAAGAACATGAGCTCTTGTTCTTTGTGCAACTTGCCCTGGAAGTCGCTCAAGTGCCTCATGATTTCTTCTGCCGCTTGCACTCCTTTCTCAAAATCATGTAAGTGATGATAGAGCTCCAACTCAGCGAGACCAGCGTTTTTGAAGATACTCACCTGCACATCGATGTGTTGGAATCCATCTTTCTCTTCGAAAGAGCGCATGGTAGAGACCAGTTCATTTGCTGCATCAAATTGTTTTTGATCCAGCAAACACGTAATCATATTGGAAAGCGTGCGTATGTAGCGTTTCGAAAGGTCTGAACGCAAGTGATCAGCTTCATCGAGAATTGTTTTTACACGAGTAAATTTCTCCAAAGCTGTTGCATAATCGCCATTGGCCATGTTGCAAAAACCTTGGGTGTAATAACAAATGGTGGCTGCACGCTTCGATAATGCAGTGTTCTTTCCCTTGATGAGCGGGTGATTCACGATTTCATCGACGATGGCTCTGTTCTCTTCAGTGCGCACGTAGCCGCCGCTGCGGAAGACATAATTGATTTTAGAATAAAGCACATGATACTCTGCGAGATTGCGAAGTTTGTCAATCACATTTTTTTCCTCCTCAATCAATGCATCGATATCGAGGCTGAACTCACCATCTTCAAATGCCTCTTCCAGCAAGGTTTTCTCCCAATTGATCAATTCAAAATGGTAGTAAAACTTCTCGTATTTGATGGCCATCTTTTTGGCGCGCGCAAGGAATTTGCGACACTCGTCAAAGAGCGCTTTATTGAATAATATTTCAATGTTTTTAATCTCTTGCTTGAGAATGCTCGAGATGCTGGTGTCGCTGTAGTAGCTGCGCAGCGCTTTTAAAATCAATTTATACAAATGATTTTTTTCACTGGGCAGATGCTTGATGAAGCGCTCGCCTTCAAAGACTTTCTTGATGGCCTCTTCATCGTATTCATCCATCTTATCGATGCAATCGAAAAGGCGGACGTAGTTTTTGTCACCGCTTTGGAGAGCGCTTTGCAACTTGAAAAAACGCTTCTCACTCTTAGTGAGCGACTTTATCAAATCAAAAAGTTCGTTGCTTGGTTTCATGGCTTATTGTAGGAATCCAAAGATAAGAATACTAATAGGATTTCTAAAACCCTACAAGGTTAATTTTCTTTTTGGTTACTTTGGTCAAAACTTAACCGTCCACGCCTATGCGCCTGCTTCTTTTAGTGTTCCTATGCTTATCACGCACTATCGCCTTTGCACAAACTCATTGTGGGCACCGGCATGTGGGCAATTTGCGGATGATGAATCAATATGACGATCCCACCAATGCTCGCTCGGATTCCTTTGATGTGGTGCTCACTGCCATCAGTTTGGACGTCACACAGATGCCGCAGAACAATTTGCGTGGACATTGCACCCATACGGTAGAACCTCTCCTTCCCAATAGCGATCGCATCTTGTTTGACCTCGCTCCTACTCTATCTGTGGATAGTGTGAAGGTAAATGGAATAGCACGCACGTGGCAGCAACAGGGGCATCACGTGCATATTTTCTTTGGTACAGAAGGAATGCCCACCGAAGCCTTTGCGGTAGAAATAGGATACCATGGAAATCCTCCCGTTGACAATAGCTTTGGAGGCCTATACAATGTTTCGGGATACGTTTACAACCTCGGAGTGGGCTTCAATGCCGATCCCCACAACTTCGGGCGCGCGTGGTATCCTTGTTTTGACAGCTTTGTAGAACGCGCCTCGCACGAAGTGTCCGTGCTCACCAACAATGGTCGCACTGCCTACTGTGGCGGGCTTCGCACGAGTGTCGAAACGGTAGGACAAGATTCATTGCGCACCACTTGGTTTTTGCAAGAACCCATTCCCTCCTACCTCGTGAGTGTGGCCGTAAGTAACTACACACATGTAGAATGGGAATACGAGACCGCTGAGGGAAATAGTATTCCTGTCTATCTCACTGCACGACCAGCGGATACAACGGCATTTAAAAATAGCATGACCACACTTTTACCCTGGATTCAGCAAGGGGAAGAACTATTTGGGCCTTACAAATGGCCACGCGTGGGCTTTGTGGCGGTGCTTTTCAATGGTGGTGCGATGGAACATGCCACCAACATTGCCTATCCCCTCTTTGCCATCGACGGGACGCTCAACTATGAAACCCTTATGGCGCACGAACTATCGCACCACTGGTGGGGCGACCTCGTGACGTGCAGCACCGCAGAAGATATGTGGCTGAACGAAGGCTGGGCCAGCTATTGCGAAGCTCTCTATGTCGAACAACAATATGGCCGACAAGCCTACATCGACTATGTGATGGCTAATCATAAATCGGTGCTCACATCGGCGCACGTGAGCGATGGTGGGCGTTATCCTATAAGCGGCGTACCACATGAACTCGTGTATGGAGCCCATGTGTACAACAAAGGAGCTTCTATCCTTCACAATATTCGAAGCATCATGGGCGATGAAGCATTCTTTAATGCCTCGCGAGATTTCTTGGCAGCGTATTCCTTTCAGCCAGTGTCGTCTGAAGACATGAAGAATTTTTTCCAAAACTACACCACGCGTGATATGGATGTCATTTTTGAACAATGGGTGTATTCGCCGGGTTATCCCAATTTTCGCCTTGACCGAGTCCCCTTCTTCGATCTGGGAACTCAAATAGAAGTCAAGCAATACAACCATTACAACGCTATTTCTTATGACGGTTTTGATTTACAAATCCGGGTGGAAGATTATTCTTTTGGAGACGTAATTGCTGAAGAGTCCTTTGTGGAAATTGGGGATTATTATTCCACCTTTGTCCCAAACTACACAGAAGATTTTTCACGTATTGTGACAATAAACGTTGAAAATGCTATCCTCAATGCAGTATTGCCTGAACAACGTACCATCTATAACACAGGCATTCATAGTTTCAATTATGCGGAGGCTACGCTCACAGTAAATGAAATGAACTTCGACAGTTTGGTGGTACGCATTGAGAACCACTGGGCACCGGCTGCTGTGCCCAATGCCATTCCACTTACTGACATCGTCCTTTCTAATGATCGCTGTTGGTCGGTGCAGTGCGGACAGTTTTATGCAAGCCCTGAAATGAACCTCACCCTTCGATTTTTCGGAAACGAAACCTCGTCAACGTATTACGACCCGCTCTTCTTTGAATACTTAAGTACCACCTCCTTTACTGAAAATGACCTTAAAATTTTCTACCGATCCTTTGAAAATGATGAATGGGTGTTATGGGATAGTTTCCTCATCGAAACGTTGGGCAGTGCTACCAATTGGAATGGACGTGTTCAGATTTTTGATGTACTTCCGGGCTACTATTGTTGGGGAGTACAAACAGGTATTATCAATACAGAAGAAATTGTACCGAACGTTCAGTCGGTTTCTGTGTATACCAGTCCCGATGCGCATTTGCATATGATCTCAGAAAATACCCAAGGCATTTTTACCATCTACGACGTGCTCGGAAAACAAATCGACGCCATTCACGTGCAACAACGACATACCAATCTCGATATGAATGCTTGGGCAACGGGAACATATTTGGTGGTTTATAGTTTTAACGACATTGTAAAAACCTTTCACGTCAGCAAACATACCCGATGAATTCCATACAAAGCAGTGGCAGGCACCTTTGGCTTTTTGTCTTTCTGGCCGGCCTTTTTATCACCAATGCCGTTACGGCAGAGCTCATCTCCAACAAACTTGTAGAGATACCTTTTTCATTTAAACTTTTTGGAAAGGAATTCGGACCCTTCGTGACCATCATCGGAATCCTTCCGTGGCCGATTGTGTTTTTGCTCACCGATTTGTTGAATGAGTTTTATGGTAAAAAAGCCGTACAGCGCTTATCGTGGATTACCTCGATATTGATTGCGTATTGCTTTATTATTGTCTTGTTCGCATTGAATATTCCCGCCAAACAAATACCAGGAGCGGATCTCACAACCGATGCGGAATTCAACAAAGTCTTTGGACAAGCGCCATGGATTATAGTGGGTAGCATTGCAGCCTTCTTGTTTTCACAATTGATGGACGCCACCTTATTTCAATGGATAAAAAATAAAACCGGCAACCGCATGATCTGGTTGCGCAGCACGGGAAGTACCGTGGTGTCGCAATTGGTGGACAGTTATATCGTCTTGTACATAGGCTTTGTATTACCTGGAAAAATGAATTGGTCGGACTATATGACCATAGCACCGACCAATTATATCTTGAAACTCATTATTGCGATATCGCTTACGCCGCTTATCTATCTAGGGCATTACGCAGTGCGTGAATATTTAAAACCTAGAATCAAGCCAACAAATATCTTAGACGCTTAATCCTCGAGCGTACCGAATTTCCCTTGACCGAAGTCGAGGATTGCTTGATGAATTTCTTCATACGTATTCATCAAAAAAGGACCGTGCGCGGCGATTGGTTCGTTGAGCGGCGCGCCGCTGATGAGGAATAGCGTGGCATCTTCTGTTGCAGCGACACGCACCGTTTCACCATCGTTGAGAAACAAAGCGAATTCGTCTGTGTTGGCCTCGTACTCATCGTGATAGCGCACGCTGCCCTCTAAGGTGAGGATTCCAGTATTGAAATCCGCGGGAAGATCGAATTCTAATGAAGCACCTGCCTTCAAACGAATAACGCACATTTCAATTGGAGAAAATGTAGAAGCTGCGCCCGCAGTGCCTTTGAAGTTGCCTGCAATCACATCCACCTTTACATTACCATCATCACTTTGCCATTTGCCCATTTGGTCGGCATTGAGACCTTGGTATTTTGGTGGCGTCATTTTGAATTTCGCTGGAAGGTTTACCCACAACTGCACCATTTGAAAAGGACCGCCGTTGCTGCTGTATTCTTTTTCATGATATTCTTTGTGCAGAACGCCCGAACCCGCAGTCATCCATTGCACGCCGCCCTCGCTGATCACGCCGCTATTGCCAGCGCTATCGTGGTGGGCTACCTTGCCGTGGAAAGCGATTGTCACCGTCTCGAACCCACGGTGCGGATGCACGCCCACGCCGCGTGGATTCTCGCGTGGAGAAAACTCAATTTTACTATTATAATCCATCAAAAAAAACGGACTCATACGATCCTGCGCCATGTTATATCCCGAAGGAAAAAAATTGTGCACCCTAAACCCATCCCCCACCATATGCGGCGCCGGCGGAGGAAGAATCTGTTGAATTGATTTTGTTTTCATGCCACAAAGGTAAAGACGCTAGTGCTGCGAAATCATTGATGTGGGTCAAGAGAAGCGACGAGCGACGAAGGGACACTAGCATACTAGCATACTATCATACTAGCCTACTCTCTTACTAGCATACTATCATACTAGCATATTATCTTATTATCTTATTACCCTATTATCCTATTACCCTGAATCTCGCAAACAGCTCCTCCGAGTACCAGTTGAGTTCTTTTGTCTTTTTGATCGCATCGAGGTGATGGGGATTTTTGTAGGCGTATTCGCGCATGTGGGCTTGTGATTCCCAGATGCTGATGGTAGCTTGGAATAAGAGAGGCAATTCGCCCACGCCGATGCTGAATAGTTTGCCCTTCACGTCGTTCAGGGCGGCACTTGTGTGGGGCACCGAGCGCCAAAAGTTGCGCATCTGGCTCAGACGGATTTTGGCGCGCGTCAGGACGATGATTTTTGAATCTTCAGTAGCTGCATCTCTTTGGACTTTGAAAGGCTCTATACCGCCCCATTTGCCGTGAGCTTGATAAGCTTGTCCGTAAAATTTTTTGATGCTATCTGAAATTTTTTGATACTTCAAAAACGTACGATTCGTGTTTTCGAAATGATGCATTGCCTGTTCACTTTCCCACACCAGTATGGCAGCGTAGACCTTGAAGTTGGGCGTGCGACTGAGACCGAAGTCACCGCTACCGCTGCCCATTATTTTCGCAAAAGAACAGCCCTCCGCCCTCCTAAACAACGCCGCCGCATAGGACATCTTGACGAGTGCGCTGTATTGATATTTTGGAGAGATATAAAAGACATAGAATGAAGTTATTTGCATGGACACTACCGTTGATCGGCATGAACACAACCCGAAAGCCAACGGAATGTTCGGGAAAGCGAGGGGCGTGGGGAGAGGGGCGAGGGCGGGAGGGACGGAGGGACGATCTCACTGGCCTACTAGCCTACTCTCTTATTAGCCTACTCTCTTACTGGCCTACTAGCCTACTGTCTTATTGGCCTACTAGCCTACTGTCTTATTGGCCTACTCTCTTACTAGCCTATTAGCTTTTAACCTAATAATATACTATTATAAGTAAATTACCTAATAAAGTTACTTTACTAGCATACTAGCATACTATCATACTATCATACTAGCCTATTAGCATACTAGCCTATTAGCATACTAGCCTATTAGCATACTATCCTACTGGCCTATTAACTAAACAGCCCAAGTATATCCTCTTTGGTCATTTTTTTGAAGAGTGAGATATCTTCTTTGATCAGATCGCCAGCGACTTCTTTTTTATGAGATTGTAATTGTAGAATTTTTTCTTCGATGCTGTCCTTGCAAATCATTCGGTAGGCGAAGACGGATTTGTCTTGACCTATTCGATGCGCCCTATCGATTGCTTGTTGCTCAGCGGCAGGGTTCCACCACGGGTCAATCAAGTAAACATAGTCCGCTGATGTTAGGTTTAGTCCCACTCCACCGGCCTTCAACGAAATTAAAAAAACTCGACTCTCAGTATTATTTTGAAACTCCTCCACTTGTTCCTTTCGTTTGGATGACGTACTTGAGCCATCGAGATAATTGAACGAAATTCCCTTTTTCAAAAGTTCGCTTTGAACCAATGCCAGCATTTCCGTGAACTGTGAGAAAACAAGAACTTTATGATTTCCGATATTTTCTTCCAACTCTCTCAGCAATTCGTCAATCTTTGCGCTAGAGGCTGTGTTGTATTCTTTCTTCTTCAATAATCTAGGGCTGTCGCATATTTGACGAAGTTTGAGAAGTCCTTCAAGAATTTTAAAGCTTGATCTTTCTACACCATCTTGACTGATGGCCTCAGTAATTGCTAGTCTGTAGTAGTTTTTTACTTCATCATAAATTTTTCTTTGATCCTTATTCATTTCACACCACAAAGTGCTTTCTGTTTTGGCAGGAAGATCTTTGGCGACCTGTTCTTTTGTGCGTCTCAGAATAAACGGTTTGATGAGGACATTTAACTCCGCAGTGGACTTTGCATCTCTTAATTTATCAATATTTTTAGCAAAACTATTCTTGAAAAAACTTTGACTTCCAAGAAGTCCTTGATTGATAAAATTGAATTGCGACCAAAGATCCATTGTATTGTTTTGAATGGGGGTGCCGCTTAGAATTAGGCGGTTTTCGGCCTTCAAATTTGAAACGGCCTTCGTTAGTTGAGCATCAGGATTTTTGATGGCTTGACTTTCATCTAAGATCGCATAGAGCCAGTTTTGCTCCGAAATCAATGTGAAGTCATTTCTTACTGTCCCATAGGAAGTAATAAGCACGCGTTTTTTGGAATTCAAATCCGGAACACCCCGATCAGAACCATGATGTACAATGATGCCAATATGTGGTGCAAACTTTTCAAATTCCAGTTGCCAGTTAAACAACAGTGAAGTTGGACAGACGATGATTACGTTACCATCTTCATTTTTACCTAATAAGTAATCGATGAATGCAATCGTTTGTAGGGTTTTTCCGAGTCCCATATCATCTGCAAGGCAGGCACCGAAGCCGGCGTAATGCATTTGTTGCAACCATTGAAACCCCGCCAATTGATAAGGTCGCAGTTTTGCCTTGAGTTTCTTACCAGGTAGTGCCCATTTTTGATGATCGATATTACCGAGCGCGGCTTGTCGCTTCTTTAGTTCGTTTTTAAATTTATCATCAGAAATACTCTCATCGTTTGCATCGAGGAGCATAAGCTGACTCGGGTGAATCTTGATCGTATTATTTTTAATTTGACCTACCTTCAACATTAACCCAAATCGACGAATCCAGTGGGTAGGAATGATACCGTGTGAGCCGTCATTGAGTAGAATATACTGTTCTTTTGCTTGAATAGCCTCTATGACGCGTTTCAATTCTATAGGTTCAGAATCGAAAGCAACCGAAGTCTCTAAATCAAACCAATCCGTGGTCTTACCTGAAATGATGGAGAATTTAAACGCTGCCTTTGATATCCTGAAAGACTTTAAGCTGTCTTGTCCTTGAACCTCATAACCCTCGCTGGATAAGGTATTGATAAAATTATAGAGCCATAAATCAGCTTTTGCAGTTCTTATAGGAAGATCCATTTTGTAGCGGGAAGACTCTTTTGAAAAACTTGGATGTAGCGTGTAGATAAAATCTTTAAGTACTGATTCTCTTTGAAAATCTCTTTTCAAAATGATTGGTTCTCCCTTTTCATTTTGTGTCATGATTTCATCCTCATAATCAAGTTCTGAAATCAAGATATCTCCATATCTGTAGTGTGTTTCAATAGTGAGCCAACCAGAAGTTTTTTCACTTAAACTTACAACGGGCAGCGGCTTACCTAATACACGTTTTAAACTTAAATCGTTTCTAATTACAGGAATAGTTGCTTCGATTCGTGGCAATATTTTTTGTTCTATCTCTTTGAAATCGGCCATTAAAACGATTGCCCTCGAAGATGGGAGAACCTCCTGAATTTTTCTAGTCTCTAGAGAATCATGAAAGTAAAGGACAGAATCCTCCGCCCAAAAATTATGGCCAAATTGCAACACACCATTCGATCTCAGAGCTTTTTTCCCTATCTTCTTCTCCAGCTTCAATTCAGCATAAAACTTAGAGCGTTTATAGTGCAGTTCAAGGTTCAGCATGTTTTTGCTGGGGGTGAACTTCAAGGGTTTCTTTTTCTCAAGATTATCTACATCTTCATGAATATATACCTCACCTATGCTTACAGCTATCTGCCACCAGTACCTCGCATATTTCAAAAACTTTTTTCTCCAGACCTCCACATTCTTTTCATCAAAGCTGCTGTTGGTTTCAAAATCCACCATCTCATTGCCTTGGTAATTAGTAAAAAAATGAATCCCCGGTTGGAGATTGTCGGGAATATCTTCCAACATAAAATCCCAATCGTCCGAATTTAGCGATATCGTTGTTACTCCCCTTCTGGAATGAACTCCCTGCTCCACCCTTACGAGATGACATTCGAAATAAGCGAGATTAAATTTGTTCTTATTGCTCACTGCAAAAGATGGGACATAACGATAGTCCGACTCTACCTCTTCTTCCTCGTCATCTTCATCGAAATCATCGGGATCAGTTAATTTCAAGTTCTTCGACCAATCTGACAGCACCTTGACATTTGTATCGTTGAGAATAGCGCCTGATTTCTTCAATGACATTAATCCATTTGGACTCATTTCAAAATCGTATTCAAACCCCTTTGAAGGAGCTGGCAGTCCCATAGATTTGATAGCCTCCAACTTCTCTTTTGTCAAATCGGCATAAACGGCGAATGCCATAGGGCCATTTTTTTGAATTTCTTGTATGGCCACTTGCTTGATATGATCACAAGGCTTTGGAAACTTGCACTCGCAATGCATGGTAAATCTATCATCGCCATGATAAGTTATCCGCGACTTATGCAGCAATTGTTGATAGTGAATTCCTGTGAAGTGAATAGGAAAACTCACAGGGGCACTCGGAACCTTTGTCGCAGTAGGGACACCCCTGCCAACACCTTTTGGAAGAATATATTTATAAAATTCAGACGGCGCAATGTTTAACTCCATTGACGTTGGATGGGGATTCTCTTCATTCAATTTCAAAGAATCCGATTCCATTTCCTCAGAGGCATTGGAAGGCTTGTTACTTAGTGAACTACTGGGAGAATTAGGATAATTCCCTCTCAACCAGAGACAAGCAGCAGCGCAATGTTTGCAAGAGCGCATCGATGCGAACTGTGGACAACTGCAACGCAATTGATAGCATTTTAGGCTTGTTGCGTAGGTAAATCTAACACTATAGGAAATATCGAAGCTCTCTGACGGCATTTTAAGCACCACCGCTTTTTCATCTTGCTGCTTGATTTCAATGAGATGGCTCTTATTTTTTAAGATCCGTATCGCCTTTGGATAGTCGTTGCTGTTGTGGTGAAAAGAGAGATAGTCCTTTGTCAGGGAATCGATATCAATCTCTAGTATTGTTTTCTTCATAACCGTAATCCAGCTTCAAAAGTACCGATTCCTACCAACATTTAAAAACTTTCACACTCTCTTACTGGCCTATTAGCCTACTGTCTTACTAGCATACTATCATACTATCTTATTATCCTTCTGGCCTGCTATACGCCTTCATCATGCTTTTGACCCACATAGTGAAGACAGGGCTGGCAATAGTCTCCGTGGTGAATGGGTCGAAGTCATGGAAATGCTCTTCCAAATCGGGATTTACCTCAATGGGCTTTTTGTTGAGCACAAAGTCAACAATTTGATTGTACACATGAACACCACCAATATCTTCGGGTGGACAAGCCATGCTGCCAGAGGAACAAAAGGGTAAACCCCAAAAGGCATTTTTGCCTCCCAAACCTTTGAGCGTTACCGAATGGCGCCAAGAGTCACCCATGTCGTATTCGAATTCAAAACTATCCCCGATCGACCAATCAAATTCTTTTAGTTTATGATCTTTCGAGAGTGCAAGTTTTTCCCTTGGCATGAAGTCCAAAAAAGTTAGATCGCGCTCAAAATTAAAATACAGTTTTTCGCCAATTTTGAATTGGTATGTGTGATTGCCCTCCCAACCCATGGCGCATAGGATGGTACAAGCGAGTTCCTTAAGAGTAGCAGTTTTACTAATTTCAATAATTCTCCAAACAGGAATATCAGCCTCCAACAGTTGAACTTCAAATATGAGATAACTTGGATTTTTTTTCGCCATGATCTTTTCTTGTGTAATAATGAACTCAAAAGTAGGAAAAGTAGGATTAGGAATTCCCGATTCGCAACTAATAAATTCTGGCCTACTAGCCTACTGTCTTATTGGCCTATTATCTTACTAGCCTACTCGCCTGCTCTATTTAGTGGATTGAATTGCGGCAGTGATAGTCTTGAACGTTGGATTGGTACCTATCGCATAAAATATAACCAAAAGTATAAGAAATTTGTCGCAAATTATTACTATATTTGCGACAAGTAAAGTGTTAAAAATGAGTTCTAGCGTTGAAATAAGAATACTGACCAAGATAAAGAAAGGGGCCAAAGGTAGTATATATTTTACTGATAGTTTTCTGAATACAGGAAGTGCAAAAGCAGTAAGTAAGGCATTGGAAAGATTGGTGCAGAAGAAGGAAATATTGAGGATAGCTAATGGTATTTATGTTCGACCCAAAATAGACCCTATAATAGGTGCTGTTACTCCTGCATTGGAAGAAATAGTGCAAGCAATTGCAAAAAGAGATCATGCTAGAATAATACCTACAGGAACATACGCATTGAATAAGCTAGGACTAACTACTCAGGTTCCTACAAATGTCGTGTACCTTACAGATGGTGCTGCCAGAAAAGTGAGAATTGGTAGAAGAAGCATTACATTTAAAAGAACTACACCGAAGAACCTATCTGCAAAAGGTGAGATTACAGGACTCGTAATACAAGCTTTAAAAACCTTAGGTAAAAACAAAGTTACAACAACTGAATTAACGAGAATTATAGAAGTGTTGAAAAAAGAGAAGCCTGAGAATATCAAAAAGGATATGGTACTAGCTCCTGTTTGGATGCGTGCAATCTTAATGAAAGGACTAACAAAGGAATAAAATGAATGAAAAAACCTTAGCTGAATGGTTTAAACTACCAGATGACACTAAAAAGAACATATTCAATGAGACAGCAGAAAATCTAGGCTTACCGAGAGCTTCCGCCGTGGAAAAGGATTGGTGGGTAGTGAGAACATTGGAAGTATTTTTTCAAACGGAAATTTCTAGACACGTTGTTTTTAAGGGAGGAACCTCCCTTAGTAAAGGATGGAATTTAATTGAACGATTGTCAGAAGATATTGATTTGGCTTTAGATCGTCGATTCTTGGGAATAGAAAAACCAGATGAGAATTGGTAGTAGGTCACTAATAGAACCGTATACTCTTCGAAAAATAAACTCATTTGTAGGGCAAGTTTTTAATGGCAGAAATTTCGCTGACCAAACAATCGCAATTCCAACCGTTAATCCTGATAGAACGTTTTTAGAAAAGATATTTCTCTTGCACGAACTTTTTCAGAAAGAATATACTACGGAACGCCACTCCAAAAAGAGCAGACATTACTATGACTTGCAACGCCTCATGAAATCAGAGTTCGGATCTATTGCCCTTGCCAATCCTGAACTCTACAATACAATTATTTCTCATCGCAAGTACTTGACCCGTGAAAAAGGAATTGATTATTCAAGACATTTACCTGAATTCATTTCGATTATTCCTTCCCGAGAGATATTAGCCTTATGGGAAATGGATTATAATGAAATGCGTGAGAGCATGCTCTACGGCGAGTCATTAACCTTCAATGAGCTAATCAAGGAAATCAAAATCTTGAATCGAAAAGTTAATCAATTAAAGTTTTAGCCTATTATCTTATTATCTATGCTGATAGCACCTACCCGAAGGATGTGAGGTAGAGCGTTTGCAGCGATTGCCAGATTTGGTGACTCCGGAGCATTGTTTTTCACTGGCCTCCTGTTGAGTACATGCCGTATCGTTTTGTAGAATTTGAACATTGTATCGATTACCTCTATCATTTGTGAAAAAACACGTGCCATTTTCTTTAATCTCAGGCGCGGTAAAATGTTCTGTGTCCATATAACCATCGGGGAAAAGAATTCTGACGAGATGATTATTTTCAACATCGACAAAGAGGGTGTATTCACTCGATTTACCCGTTTTGGGATTGTGGTATTGAATGGTCGCGCATTTGCGACCTGACAACACCTCGTCTTCACTATGACGATCTGAATCGCTTTCTCTTGACTGCTGACTTTTATCATGAGCAGATTTGTCTCCAGGCGCTCCGCCTTGACCGCAGCTTATCAGGATGATGGAAAGAAGGAGAGAAAGGGTTGATTTCATAGACAACATGATCAATTATTCAAATAGTTATAATTAGTAGTAAATGACTTGAGACATTTACTCCTTGATGCAGCGCACGGAATAACCAACGCTTTTCCAATTTTCCCTCTTTCCAAGATTTTGCGAAGTGCTGTAAAGGGCATAGTAGCTCGCTACTTTTGACCCTGATGACGTCAAACTCCACCAATAACCTACTTCACCAAGGTATTTAGACGTTGCATCTTTGTGCACAAAACCCCTCGGGAGTCCACTCCATCCAGAAATATTGTTGCCTTCGCTTCCTTGCGGCCATTCCTCTTTGGACTTTAGCTTTAAACCAATGTTTTCGTCATCACCAAGAAATTCGGTGAGCACTATCCAATCACTATCATTTGGAATTCTAAAACCTTTTGGTGCTATACCTCGTGGGTCTGCTACAGCATACCAGTTGTAAAGTCTTCCATACACGCTGTAAGTACTATCAAAATTATAGTAACACCATGCGGATTTACCCTCTTTTCCAGCTTCGTACCATTCATCCTCCGATTTTGCTTGACGAATTTTATCCCCGTTTCTAAATGTTTCAACATTTAAGTTCTCTAGCATCCATTCTTGCCTCCCAATTTTAACCACCTTTGGTGCGCGTCCGTAACTGTCTTCAAAGCAAGCACTAATAGATATTGATGAGAAAAGAACGATAAAAAATTTGAGGTGATTGATGGTTGAATTCATCTGGATGAAGGTTGATCGTGAATGATATCAAAAATAAGAATCACTTTTAAATTTATAAGCTTTTTGAGGATTAAATAATGATTTTTACATAAAAAATACTAAGTCCATTACACCAAGTTTGTTTTATTTATCAGTGAAATACTCGACAAGTATATTATTATCTTGCCCCAACAATGACCCTTTTAAAAAAATACCTCACCGCCTTCGAGAACCTCCGCCGTGCGCCGAACAATGGAGGGGCGCCGCATAAGCCGGTGTTGTTGTTGGCGGTGCTGGAGGGTGTGGCGCGCGGGGAAATTGGGAATAATAGAATTTTTATTACTCCTGAATTGATTCTTTGTTTCAAGGAGTATTGGAATCAATTGGTTTTTACGCAACACCAAATGAATTTTGCATTGCCATTTTATCACATGCATAAGGAGGGCTTTTGGAAGTTGCTGTGTTGGCCCGGAGAAGAAATTCCACTGACAAAATCCAATAGCATCAAAAGCTTCAAAGCGCTGGTAGAAACTGTGATGTGCGCTGAGATTGATGAAGAACTATTCGCATGCATGAGCGATACTGTGAGCAATCAAATACTGAAGGTTGAGTTGTTAAGATTGTATTTTCCTAAGGTGAGTAATTTAATTATTCAAAATGATGAATTGCAACAACGCACCGATGCCTTGTTGCAACTCGACCGCACACGTTACAAGGAACAGTTAGATAAATTAGTAAGAGGTCAATCTGACGAGGCCATACAAGAAGAATACTTCGTTCGTGGAGCGTTGTTCAAGAAGGAAGTACCGAAACAGTATGATTATACCTGTGCGATCAGTCGAATGCGGATCATCTCATTTGAGAATATCCAAATGGTGGACGCTTGTCATATCGTGCCCTTCTCTATATCGCAGGACGACACTATCAAAAATGGTATTTGTCTTTCTCCCACTTTGCACCGAGCGTTTGATCGGGGGTTGATTACTATCACCGAAGACTACATAGTAAAGGTAAGCCCAGCGGTGCGCGAAGTGCCCTCCACGGCATCGCTAGGACAATTCAACGGCTTTCCCATCCTCACTCCACCCAACACAGCTTTCCTGCCGAGCAAAGAGAATTTGGTATGGCATGGGAGGGAGGTATTTGTGAGGGAGCAAATGAATTAAAATCTCAAACGCTTTTGTGAGACTTATTCCTAGTTCTTGGAAGAAAAAAACCTTTTATACAATTTGGGTTTCGAACACATATTTGAATGTGATTCTTCTCTTTAAAGCCTGCATTTGGATACAACTCATCTCCTTCCCAAAACACTCCACGAACGGAATCAAATGGTTTGAGTTTGTTATCCCTTCTTATCAAGTGAATGGATTCAATCACTGCACAGTCTAAATCACGAAACAAGAGGTCATCTGAGCTGTTTAAGGGTTTGTTTCGAGGCATGCTAGCGGTTTCGATGGTGGATTCCAAAAATTTATAACCTGCCTTCATCATTTCTAGGTACTTTAGATCAATCAGGTCAAAACAAAACCCTAAATCAATTACAGCACCTAAAACGGCTGGTTTCTTTATCCGACTCCCTTTTCTTCCCTTTTGTTCAATGGCAAATTCTAAAGCTCTATTTGGACTGCTCTCCCAGAAATACATTCCATGTCCCAACCAATCATAAATATTCTCGCTAGGTTTAAGCTCAGTATTTTGGGAAATTACGTTGCGAGCAACACTTTCATCACATCCATGAAATCCCAATATCAAGCCTGATCGGGTTGAATACATAAATTCTTGTAAGCCTTTGTGAATTTTCCTTTTGGAGTAGAAATACCAGCACGTACTAGAAAATCCTTCGCTTCTTGAGGATTTGCTTTGAAATCAACCGCCTTTTTACGAAGCAATTTAGTGAATGTATTGATTTCTTTAGGAGTCATTCTTTAATGCGTGTTATGTATATTGAACGAAAAAAGGATTCTTGTAGGCACCAAATATAACGAATTGGTGGTGCAAACAACAAATTCTCTATTTCCTACGATATCTTTAACATTAAGTTCAGTATGTTGGATCCAAATGGTCGACGCTTGTCATTTCGTGCCCTTTCGTGTATCACAACGCGACACTATCAAAAATGGTATCTGTCTTTCTCCCGCTTCAACTTAATCAGTTAAAATAAATTCAACAACTTCTGTTTCCAAATTACTCATAAAAATAAGGTAGTAAATACCAGAAGAATAAGAACTCAAGTCTAATTCCAAGTCGGAAGAATTACTGTTATAGGTTTCGAGACGATTGCCGAAAGTATCTACAACTTGAACAGAAATCGGCAGATTCTTATGTTTAGCTCTAATCCTGACAACTCCGTTTGATGGGTTTGGATAAACGGTGAAAGAACCTTCATCAATACTTTCAACACTATCCTCAATAAAACCCCAAATATTTGATTGAGAGTTATCAAAAGCCAAACAGTTAGGAAGCTCAGCTCTGACAAAATATCCTTGCGAGTCCAATATTGGCGTGCTATCAACAAACGATGTTGAATTGGGGCCTACTTGCGCCATCAACAATTCTTGGCCATCAAGAATCTGAAATATACCATACCCCTCGACTAAAGTTCCTATATAAGCTGTCCAATTCAATTCCACCCAACCATTGTTTGATAAAATATTTCCTGTTAAAAAAGAAGGTTGATGCTGTGGAGAATTTTCGGAGGCTATGCCGCATGGGCTCACATAAGATAAAAAATATTGCACAGGTGATGTGATAGTACCGTCGTTATCTACAAATGACCCTTCATCAAAATTAGCGTTACCAATAATCTCCGAATTCGGTGCCCCAAGAATTTGTCGATGAATTAGAACTTGAGACCCCGGCAAGACATCCTCACCCGACCACCAGAGCTCATATCCAGAATTGCCCATCAGTGCCGAAACACTGCATAATTCAATGGCCGGAATACTTGGGATATTGACTAATAAACTCTCCGAATTGACCGCACAACCCAAAGAATTTTCTGCTATAAATGAGTACGTCCCACTTTCAATTACTAATAGCTCGTCCGAAGCTGTACCGTCATTCCATACTATATTAGTAAGGCCAGGAGTTTCTGTTACCAATAAAGGAAGCTCCTCTCCACATTCATTTATGAAACTCTGAATAGATATCGTGGGATTTCCTTCACTCGAAAGAACTTCTACATAAATGGGATTTGAAAAGGAAAAGCAATTTGACGAGATCAATGCACACTGATAAACGCCCGCTTCAAGAATAGTTAAGGCATCTTCATTGGCATCCGTCAGAATTGTCCCATTCAAATACCATTGAATCTGTGCGTCGTCTGCGATGGTATTTTCAAATTCAGCACTGATAGTGGAAGAGTTGTTTGGACATATTATTGGATTAGCCGGTTGCTCCACAATAACTGCATTCTCGCAAAGGGAACTTCCTACAATCAGCGAAGAACTAACGACGCACTGGCTCGAGTAATTAATAGTAGCCGACAATTGATTGGGCAATCCATCTTCCCATATTACTTGAATCACATTATCCTGTCCATTCGTTGTAAACGAACCGTTCTCAACATTCCAAGTTACCGAAGCATCAGCCATTAAAGGAATCTCGTAATCGTAAACAACACCTGACTGGACCGCATTTTCTCCTTCAATCAAATTGTTTTCGGTAGTATTTAAAAATTGAATTACCGCACAGTTTTCCATCATGCCAGTAATGCTCTGCCCATCGACTGTCAACGTTACAAGACAAGCGAAAGTAGCTGCTTCATAAAACATCGGAGTTTGAATTTCCAATGAGTTGGAAAATGGCATCTCTATCCAATCATTTAAGCTAGAGATTTCGGGACATGGATGCGATCCTAATTTATAGAACCATTGAAGTTCGTAGTCTTCAAATCCCGACGGAGCTTCAGCAGTTATCACTGGTGGATCCGAGTTGACGCATGAAATTAAAGAATCTGAAATGATGCTTCCAAAATTGACACTTATTCCCAGGCATTCGCAGTTACCGTCAATTTGATCCAAAAATGTATTCGAATCGCCATCATCGCAATTCATACCGGGTAGAATACAACTGTCATCCGTGCAAGTAGCTTCTGGATTGTAATTGCAGGCAGAAACATCAGCACAACTGGGAAACACACAGTTTTCACTATCTATGGTCGCTTCTTGACTATAGTTGCAGGCGCTGGGATCCATGCATCCGACGATAAAATCTACACATTCTATATGATGCCAGCCTAGGCCAGAGAAATTGTTAAGACCTAAGGTATCCCATTCTAACCCTGGATCAAACACCGCCAAAATCGTGGAGGTTACTCCTTGATAGATTGAAGATTTTCTTCTCATCGTATTATCGGTAGTCCAAAAGTTCATGCTCAGACCAGGGGGACTCGTCCATCCAGTCCCTGGGTCTTGCCCAAATTTTCCAATCATATCCAAAAGGGCATTATTGTTCTTGACTAAGAAGAAAGAATCATCGCCGTTAAAATAAAAAGGTGAAAAAACCTCATTAAAGACAGGATCTACGAAAGTATCCGCTCGACTTGCCAATTCTTCAGAGATTGGTGTTTCTATACCTGTGCCGTTAGGATCTCGTTTGTCAAGCACAAAAACACGTGTACCAAGAGGAGGGATACTGCCTGTGAGCGGCAACAACATTGGAATCGCATTTCCATTTCGTTCTCTTCCCATAGAGTACACCCCATCGAGTACAATGACATCGTTGGTAGGATTAAATAGTTCTATTGCTTTATTATTAGCTGTCCCTTCTACATATTCTGAAATAAAAATATCATTGCCGCATCCCAGATAGTTTTCAAGTCCGATGCACTCGCAATTCGCATTTAATGCGTCAAACAAAGTATTTGAATTCCCGTCATCGCACGGACTTCCTGGGTAATTGCATGATCCATCATCAAATACAGCGGTGCTTACAAAGTTGCATGCTAGTGGATCGGTACAACCACTTTGAGCAAAACTTGAAGTGCTCAAATTAATAAATAAGACTAATAGAAGGTATTTGTAGTGTTTCATTTAATTAAGATTAGCAGATCAAAGATAGGAGTACTTTGATAACTTCTTTAAACATTCATCCCAAATATTAGCCAGTAAGGTTGAACTGAACTACGCTTGCATCACCGAAGACTACAAAGTGAAGGTCAGTCCCGCAGCGAGCGAAGCGCCCTCCACGGCATCGCTAGGACAATTCAACGGCATTCCGATTCTCGCTCCACCCCACCCCGCTTACATGCCGAGTAAAGACAATTTAGTGTGGCATGGGAGGGAGGTATTTGTGAGGGGGGGGTGAATCAAAAATTCCTGACTGTGAGCAAGGTCTTAAAAACCTATAATTCAAATTGTTATTTTTCGTTATAACATCTATACACAGCAGTCGTATAATGAAGAATCATACTATATTTGTCTCCATGAGCGCCACCAAACTTAAAAACGCCCCATTGAAAGAAGTAATCTTTGAACTTCATTGGGAGCCTTCGGTTGACAATCTCGGAGTTCAAACAGACCCAGAATTTGACTTAGCCCAAGGAAAATTCGCAGAAAGAATTAAATCCGAATTCCCTGTTCATAAAAAACTAATTCCAGATGGTATACAGTTCAAGTTATTTGGAGCACCCTCACATCAGTACTGGAAAAGCGAGTTGAATTGGCCTGTAGTGCAACATGGACAATGTATGATAGCTGTGAATGAAATTGAAGCTGGATACGAATGGGAAAAATCATATAAGCCTTTACTAATTTCAGTCATCGAAAAAATTCAAGCAAGCTATGAAAGCGAGTTAAAATTTTACAGAACGAAGTTACAATATATTGATGCGTGGGATTTGGAGGAAGGAAAAGACATTGAAGCAATTGATTTTGTTTCTAAAACCCTCCAAACTCAAATCATTAATAACTACAATTTACCTGGGAAATTAGGAAGTTTCAATATTCAACAAAACTTTGCATTAGCTGAAGACTCAATTTTGAGTTTGAATATTTACAACGGGATAAATAATCAAACATCCAAACCATCTGTCATTTGGACAACAACTATTGAAAAATTGAATAGGATGAAGCACGATAATGTTATTCAATGGTTAGACGAAGCACATAATCATTGTTCTGCGATATTTAAAAACATGATAAACCCTGATTTCTATGCAAGTCTTGATAAATAGTTATTCTCCCGTCACTTATGTGGAAGAAGCCAAGCCAAAATCAGCGGTAATTTGGCTTCAAGGAAATACCCCGGTTAATACTAATAACAGTATAGTTTTATATCACCCTAAAGAATTTAATTACAATCTTAAAATCTTTAAACTGCTTGAAGATTTTGAACATCTCGAGGATAATTGGGATGGAGATGGAGCGCTAGCCATTCCCAAATCGGTGATTACACAAGCAAAGACAATTATGATTTTTCTAGACTCTAGGGGTTTAAAGATATTTCATACAGCTCCTGGCCCCAACGGCGAGATAATGATTGATTTACGAAATAGGGCAAATACCAAATCTCTTGAATTAATTATTTACTCAACGCGCAATATTGCAATTAAATTCCCAAGTCATGGAAAGCCTGAGCAAGACTTTTTTGATATCTTAAATCTATCTCATTTTTTAAATTGGCTCTATGAGTAATGAGACGAATGAAACTGTAAGAACTAGAGTAGCTCGCGAAGAAACTTTATACAGAAGAAGCTGGCTACCTGAAAAAAAATTTTTGAATCCTGACGGAACGGCACACTCAAGGGTTTTCAAATTAAGAGAAAAGGACAATGGAGAGCTTTCTGTTGATGTAAAATCCATGACCAGTCCTGAACGAGCCGTTATAGATAAGGCAAGTTTCTTTTTATTTGAAGTTCCAAATAGTGCCGTTTTAGATATAGAACATAATACCTTAACAACATATCATTCGCCTCTTCCTGAGGGAAGAAATGATGCACACGCAGTCATAGTAGGAATGGAAATCAGTGACGAAATAACTCCTGGGCTTTTAGCAAGATTAAGCAGGAAAGTGTATTTTGAACAATAATTCTTTTACATTACCTCTTTCCTAACTTCGAATAACTCAGTCATTGGCTTTAGTCTAATTTTGATCTCTCAAATTTCCGTCGATTATACGGAATCATAGATTTCTTGGGGGATGTGTCGTTGTGTGACCAAGAAAGTGGTCTTCTTTTATGACATTTCTTAGTTTAATTATTTCCATTTTGTCAAACCTACCCCCCTATCACTCCTCAAAATACCCGGGGTCGAATTCGCGGATGATGTAGGTGGATTTTATTTTGCAGCCGATGTTGAAGTCCATCATGTACTGGGTGAGCTCGCGGCCGTCGACGAGGATGATCTTCTTGTCGGAATTGCTGGCGTAATCCTTTGCTTCTTGGGAGAAGTTACCCGTGGTGATGAATACTCCTTTGGTGGCGCGCTTGCCGCCGAGGGCGCCGTAAAACTTTTGTATCTCGGGTCGGCCCACGACACTACCTTCTTTCCATTTCTTGGCTTGAATATAAATGGTGTCAAGCCCTAACCTATCTTCTTTGATGAATCCATCTATTCCTTCATCTCCACTGCGTTTTAAGGCCTCCCCTGCATCTTTGAGCGAACCGCCGTATCCCATGGCGATCAATAAATCCACCACGAGTTGTTCGAAGAATTGCCACGACATGTTTTCAATGGCACTGAGTAAATCCGATTGCAAAGCAGAGCGCAATTTCTTCTCCGCTTGATTCATTTCTTCATCTGGTGTGATGTCTTCAGAGGCCTCATTCGTAACGGCGTCATTAGAACTCACTGCAGCAACTCCAATGAATTCTTTGAATGAATCAAACTGTTTTAGAAAACGATTGTCAATTTGGCTAGGTTTATCCGCCAATATTTTCTTACCGAGGGTAGTGATTTCAAATTCACCTCTTTTTGGCGAAGCAATCAAACCTGACTTTTTCAAATAGGTAGTAGCCCATCCGACGCGGTTATCAAAAGCGCGCTGAGTGCCGCTGGGCAGGAGAGTGTTACGCTCATCGATTGAAAGTTCGTATCGCGCGGCCAAGGCTTCGATGAGTGCTCTATATTTCTGCACCCCGCCCTTCCCTAGTTCTTCCAATACCGGAAGCATGATGGATTGATAGTCTGGGATCATTGGATAATTTGAGAATTAAAGTCGAAAATGGTTTTTAGATTTGGTCAAATATACTTACGGGAACTGAAAATAGAACTACTGTCTGAGTTGTAGTTCTGATAATTGTTTTTTAGATAATTGCATTGGGTAATCGAACTTGTTCTTCTCGGCAAAGTAAATCAGAAGTCCTTGAGTGTGTAAGAAAGTAATAATAATTATTTTATTCGTCTTAATTCGATTCTTTCGGAACCATTTCTGGTTCCTTCTAAATAGTCCCTATTAGAAAAGTATATGTCAAAATATAGTATTGAGTTAAAGTTCGTTTTTATTGCAAGATCTATTCTATTGGCTTGCTCTAATACAAATAGGACACTTGCGTACTTATCTCTTTTATCAACTCCATGAACGCTGAACACTTCATGCCCAGTAATTTGATATTCAAATGAATCTTCACCATTTAAACCTGGAGATACTTTCCATACTCCTTCCAATAAATTTACTTTCCTCCTGTTTGATAGACCCTCCTGTAATTCTTTTAGTTCAGCCTGCAATCTGCTAACCTGAGTTGATTGATAACCGATTTCCCGATCCTTTTCCGCCATGCTACTTATATAAGC
>JBKCOM010000038.1:0-31064 GCA_046309775.1 Flavobacteriales bacterium | reverse complement strand
TAGAACAGCGTTGGCATTGATACTCATTGCCCCACAAGCCGTATTTGCAGTCAATGTCACTGGAGCATTTTCTTGAATGGTCAAGCGGGTGAATCTGCCGCTGGTAATGGCAACAGCTGTTCCTACGGGCTGGTCAGACCAGATAGCCGCATTGAAGTTGCCTCCGGGAACCTGGCTGAAGTATTCCTCTTCACAACCTTTTTGTGAAATCAAAACATCATCAAGAGCAAGCTTATCTCCGTTGGAAGAGCTGTAAATAAAACGTGCTCCAAAGAACGACAAGAGATCATGTGTGGTTTCTGTTAAAGTCGCCTCTGTTGCTAAGTTATCGAAGTCACCTGATGGGTCAATTCGAATGGTCCAAACGCCCGTTTCACTTCTAATAATTTCAAAGCCAATTTCGTTGATTGCAGTGCTCATGTCAAGGCTCGTTGCTGCGAGTGTCGTAAGCACGCCATTATCAACGCGATAAAAATTCACAATGTCTGGATCCCCAGAAATGATGGGATCTACACCGATAGCATAGCCATTGAAACTTCCAAAGAAATTGGTGTTGTTTGCTGCAATGATAGCTAGGAATTTATTGTTTGGACTTGGGTCGCGATTGAAGTGTTTCAAGTTAAATCTCCAAGTAGTGGTCACTCCTGTTAGGCTGGTGGCTTCGGTATTAAATGCCACGTGGCTCGATCCCGCAACACCAGTATTGTTGTGACGAATGCTCCAAAGACCAGACGAAGGAGCGATGTTGCTTGCATTCCAAGCGCCGTCTCCGAAAGAAGTCCATCCAATAGAATTTGCATCTTCAAAATTATCTTCTACCACTGTGGCATACCCGGTATCATCATCGGTGATGGTCAGGGTAAAATTACTTGGCTCTGCCACGGCAGCATTGAGCCCTCCTGTTACATTCTGGAGTTGGAAATTGAGTGTTGCCACATCATCACAATCGGTATTCGCTGCAACAGTAAAAGTCGCGAATTTTGTTCCTGTCTCTCCTGCAACCCAGCTCACCGTTTGCGGAGCGTAACTCACCAGACGACCGGCATCACCTGAGGTCAACACTACTTGCACAGAGGTGCCCGCAGAAATGCTCGGACTGATGATATTCACTCCAATGGTGGTAGTCGCGTTTGCGTTTGGTTCAATCAACGCGTTGGATGTCGTATTGAAAGATACCTTGGTATTAGGCGGTTGTGCTACAAATCTGAAATTGTCAAACTCTATTGACTGCACTGCTGATGCAGTTACGGTCGCTATTAATCCAAAAAAGCCGTTAGCCGCGGGAATGTGCGTATTATCAGTAACAGTTCCATGCACCACTGTAGACGCCACTTCTGGACAGCTTCGCGATGTAGCAGAAGCTTGAGTCTCTGTAAAATTTTGTGGTAGCGGTGATGTACGAATCGTCCACACTCCTGTTTCTGAGCGGCTCACGTGAAAGGCTATTCCATAATCGGTAAGTCCGTCGAAGACAGAAGAAGGCGAAGTAAATTGAATTGAGGGCGTTCCATTTGTAACACGGAAAAATTCGATGGCATCATTACCGGCATTACCTATTTGGATATAATAACCATTTAGCCCACTACCACCTATACCTTCAAGGTTAGCCTGATTGGCGTAAAGCCAAATTCTTGTTCTGTTCGTTGAAGAAGCCGCAAGAGTTCTTCGTCCTACCCAGAAATACCAATTTTGTTGCGCATCCCAAGTTGTAATTTGAGTGCTCAAATAATGATTGCCAGCGCCTGATGCATTGGTTCGTAAAGTTTGGGTGCGAATGGTTTCTGTGCCAAGCAAGCCGCCCACATCGCTGTTGTTTACCACTTGCCATGCAGCAGCATCGCCTGCCCATACACGGTCCGTAGTGAACTCACCATCGGTGAATGATTCGGTATCTCCCAAAGTGAAATAAGCAATATAGTTCGCTCCGCCATTGCTTGCGTATTTGAAAGTTGCGCATGTACCAGGAGTACCGCGCGATTCAAAATAAATCTCAATTACGTATTGGCCAGGTGCTGTTAAGCCCGAAATGAGGTTAGCTCCCGAGTTGGCGGCCCAGCGCTGGTCCCCCAAGTTTGTTGTGCCAAAGCAGCTTCCACCATTTTCGCAACTGAATGGCAAAAGAAGGCTTGTAAAAGCAGGCGCTGCATCGCACGTGCGATAAACGCGATAAAATAGTCTATTCTCGTTACAGACATCATCGCCACCGTTTTTGAAGGTGAACAATTCAGCGAAATTCAATGTGATGTTGCCGCCAGGACTAAATCTACCAAAATGATAATTTGAAAAATCCGGCGAAGGACTAGTTGGCTGCGCGTCAAGGTAAATTCCATTGATCTGCACACCTGTTTTATAAATATCCCAGGCTGCCAAAACCGAAAAAGAAGTTGCAAAAAAAGCAACAGACAAAAACAAGGATAGAATCTTGTTCATGTTAGAATTTGTTTGGTTAAAATAATAGCTAAAGTGTCAAAAGTACAATTACTCTTTGAGGGTGTGAAGATAATCAAAGATTCTCCTAACTTCAAAATCTTGTACGCGGCGTTGCCAATGATTTAACCCATTGTTTTTGTGAATGTTCTAGAGATTTGAATCATTTTCATGACCAATCATCTTCATTTCATACCGTTTTTTGTAATCTTTGTGGAAACAAATGTGGATTTTATCCATTAGAATTTTGTTTTCGTCGATTATAATCATATCTTTGTCGAGCTTTTATGAATAATCATCTAATTATTGTAGCGGGTGGAACAGGGTCCCGAATGGGAGCCGAACTGCCAAAGCAATTTTTAGAAATTCATAACAAGCCAATTTTGTTGCACACGCTAGAGCGCTTTCATTCTTTCGATCCGCATCTGCACATTGTCATCGTCCTTCACCCGGATTATGCAGACTACTGGAGAGATTTAGCAAAAACGCTTGGGGTCAGTATACCGCACACAATTGTAAAAGGGGGAAAAGAGCGTTTTGATTCCGTACGCAACGGGCTTTCAGCGATTACATCTGCTGAAGGAATTGTTGGGATTCATGATGCTGTAAGGCCTTTGGTAGCGCGCCAAACCTTCGAAATCAGTTACAATTCTGCTCGTATATATGGCAGCGCAATTCCGGTCGTTCCGGTCAACGATAGCATACGCTATGTTGAGCAGGGAAAAAACCAAATTGCCGATCGCAGTAAGTTCCGGTTGGTACAAACACCACAGTGCTTTGAGCTTTCACTGCTTCGCAAGGCTTTTGAACAGCCTTACCACCCTAGCTTCACAGACGACGCATCTGTCGTGGAGTCCTTGGGCGTAAGTCTGCACCTTGTTGAGGGTAATCGTGAGAACATCAAAATCACTACACCTGAAGACCTGCGGCTAGCAAGTGTGTTACTGAACTTTTGATTTTTAAATAACACCCGGTTTACGGACCTAACTAGAATTTAGCGATGAAACAAATGATGTTCACGCTTGCTATTGCTTTGGGCATTAGCTTGCAATCTTACGCACTTCTTACTACCTCTCCCGGTGGTGTAGATGGAACATTGGCAGCGGCTGCTCCTCCCTTGAGCATTTCATGTTCAAAAGTGATCATAGATCAATTTACCGACAATAACTTTAATGCTAACCCAGTTTGGTCAGGCAATACAGGCCAATGGAGCATCCAAACAGGATCAAATGGAGGGCCAACTGGTTCGGGCGTCCGTGTGGTTCGTGTTGAGCCTGGAGGAAATAATGCGGGCACTTTTGTCCTTACCACTCCAATTTCAACTTGGCACACCAATCAAGAATGGATATTCTGGATGGGCAGAACACGCGCTACAAGTGGCACCAACAGAGTAAGGTTTTGGCTTTTCTCGAATACTACAAGTGTTCAGGGAAACTTAGCCAGCGGTTATTGTGTGGAAATAGGTGATGCTCAAGGCGCTCAAGAGTTTCGCATTCTTCGTGTAGAATCAGGTGTTGTAACTAACACTGTGCTTACCTCATCACAGTCTATTCCTACCACTGCGAATGATTATGGTGTAGGTGTGCGTGTAGTAAGAAATGAATTGGGTCAATGGGAACTTTATACTTCTGTTATGCCCACAACCAATCCAAGCGGTATTAACCCAAGCTCAAATATCGTTACGGAGACCAATGTGTTGCAAGGATTTGGAACCGACAACACTATCATTCCCGATGGCCTAGGTTACATCGGAATGGCAGTCACCAACGGTGGTGGAAACGCAACTCAAGCTCGAGATACAGAATTCGACCACATATATTTCACACCCTGTAATCCCAGAACAAACTTGTCTTTCTCTGCTACTGGCATAAACGTAGACGAAGACGCGGGAAGTATTTCTATTACTGCACAAATCGACAATCCACACCCAACGGTAGCAACTACCGCTCAACTTGTAATCTCTCTCGGAGATGCCGCCTTGGTGAACAATTACACGTCACAAACAATAACATTCCCTGCGGGCTCATCTGCCAATCAAACAGTGAATATCCAAATCACGGATGACCCATTATGTCTAGGAGCTGTCAACGCTGTGACCTTCGCACTGCAGAATGTATCAGGTGGATATGCCGCAACTTCAAGTGGCACGTTTAATCTGCTCATTAACGATAATGAATTGCTATCAGCAAACATTTTAGAAGAAGACTTTGAAACCGGCGACGCAAGCGATTGGTGGTCACCAGTGACAGGTTCCTTTACTGCATCTGCCACAGGTCCTATAAACGGTTCGTACTCTTTGCGTAATGTAAATCAAGGACAAGGTGTTTCTGGTTCTACCTCAGCGGCCATCAATATGAATGGAGCTAGTTTGGCGGGATCAAATAGTACCTGGAGATTCAATGTTCGATATTTTAACCAAGAACCAAATACGACCAACTATTTCATCATATGTCTTACCAATGACCAGCAAGATATCGCATTTGAAACCATCGACGGATATGCTGTTGGAATTCGCCCCAGTGGCGCTTTCAACCAAGACTGGGTAACGCTATGGAGAACAGAAGGCGATATTCTTTACCCAATCATCACCACCACCTTTGACTGGAACAACACCAACGATAAAGTTGGTTTTGAAATCACTCGCAGTGGTGATGGACTTTGGACATTGAGTCTCGATGCCGACGGTGACTTCAATAATTTAGTTCCTCAAGGCACTGCCGTAGATACATATTGGAACGGGCTTGGTTATTTCGGACCTTTCCTTGTTTACAATACCACTACTCTCGGTAATTTCAGCATGGATGATATTTCATTCTCTCAAGAAAGCTGTTTGCAAACCCTATACTCGCAAAATACTGGTTTGAGCAATACAGCTCTTTGGGCGCAAACTCCAGTAGGCACTCCTGCGATTTTCAATCCAGGGCCATTCACTTCTATGATTGTTCAATCAGGTCATAACGTAACTTTCACAGGAAGTACCTTGTGTCGAAATCTTGAAATTCAACCTAGCGGTGTACTAATTGCTGGCGATGCTAACATTGAGCTTCGTGGGAACTTCACCAATAATGGAACGTTTCAAGGAAACACAAGCACAATAGCTCTTTCAGGAAATACCGAACAAACGCTCGGTGGAACTGGAAGTACTACTTTCTTTAATCTTGAATTACGAAATAGCGCTGGTGCAGGTCTTCTTAATCCAATGAATATTCATGGACAGCTTCGCGCTCGAGTGGGTTCATTCAACACGAACAACCATCTCACATTAATATCCAATTCAACAGGCACCGGTTCCATCGGAACGATTGCCGCCGGAGCGGATGTTGTTGGACAAATTACACTTCAACGTTATTTACCGCCTGCTCCACAGCAATGGGTGTACCTATCCAATGCACTTCAAAATCAAACCTTGTCAAATTGGAATGACGAAATAGTGACATCAGGCTTCCCTGGTTCGGATTTTCCAAGTTATAACTTCAACAATATTTATAGCTACGATGAATCACAGCCCGGCGATCGCAACACTGGATGGGTAGGTGCTACCAACATAACAAATGTAATCGACCCAATGCGCGGATACATTGTCTACATGAATGCCAGTGCCAACACGGTAGTTGCATCAGGTAATTTCTTAAAAGGGAATATCAATGTTCCGTTAAGCTATAATGATCTCGAACCCGGCACAGGTTATTTCAATCCTGATGGTTGGAATTTACTTTCCAATGTATATCCATGCGCTATTGATTGGGTAGCATTGAAAGAAACAAGCCCAACTTGGAGTGCTAGTAATGGAACTTACTACGTCTACGATGCCGCAGGATCAAACTATAGAGCCTACAACGCCAATGTGCTCGGTGGCACTGCAAATAGATATATCGCTTCTTCTCAAGCATTCTTCGTGCAGGCAAATGGCAGCGGACAGACACTTAACTTCACAGAATCCGTAAAATCAACGAGCAGCGCCGCGTTCCAGAGAAATACTGAGGAAGCTTCACTTGTTCGATTCAACCTCATTCGCGGTACAATGGATGATGAAATTGTACTTACAATTAAAGAAGGAGCCACACTTGGATTCGACGAACTTTTCGACGCTATCAAATGGAATAGTCCAGTAAACACTGCTCCAGAGATTGCCTTCGTTGCTCCTGATGATTCAAAACTCACTATTCAGGCAATTGACGCGCTAACTGAAAGCATCGAAATACCTGTATATGCTGAGATGCCGCAGACAGGAAATTACACCTTCACTATTTCTCAAGTGCAAAATCTTCCAACAGGAGTTTGTATCACTATTGAAGATGTAGTTTCAGGAACCATCATTCCTTTGTCACAAGGTGAATCCATGACCATTAATAATACTGCTGCTTATACAGGCAACCGTTTTATTATTAGAATGACACCTGCATTGAATGCACAACCAATCGCAGCCTCATGTTTCGATGCTGAGGATGGAAGCATTCAGCTTACAAGCAGCATCAACTCTTGGACTGTTACAGCAGAAGATACTTTTGGAAACATTCACTATGCTGAAAATGGTGTAATCTCCGGTTTAGCCGCTGGTGATTATTCCGTGATGATAGAAAATAGTGATGCGCTTTGTACTGCAAGTCTTATCGGAATTACGGTTTCCCAACCCGAAGTAATAGTCAGTGAAGTAAGCAGTATTTCAGATCGTTGTCACGCAGGCAATATGGGTCGAATTGAAATGATGGTAGACAACGCCGATATTTTCAACTACACTATCACAAACGCCGCGGGCGAAATTGTTGCTGAAGAAAGTGTGGCAGACAATTATAAATTATTGACGGGACTTGCTCATGGAGTTTACTCCGTCAATATTCAAAATGAATGTCATAACGAAATTTATAATGTTGACCTTTCAGATCCATATGCAGTATCATTGGACCTAGTACTCAGCACTCCTTCACTTACGCTTCAAGCTGGTCAGACTTTATCAATAGCTGCAGAAGCCCTATCGGCTAATGCGATTCAATATGCTTGGACTGTTAATGGATTTGATGGCGGCGATCAACCAACACTTGATTTCGCGGTGAACACTGCCGGTATCTATAATATTCAATGCGTCGCATCAACAGAGTTTTGCCAAGCGATCGCATACACCGCTGCGACCGTAGACAATGCGCCAGAAGAAGAAGAGGAAGAAGTCGTGAGCACTGAAGAAATCACACCAGTGGCAGGAGCAAGTGTAGTTAGAATGGGCAACGCGGTAGTGATTTCATTCCAAAAAGCTTCTCAGTCGAAAGCGAAAATTGCAATTTATAATGCGACCGGTAAACTGGTGATGCAAGTGGCTGGATTCGTATCTGCACAGCAGGTGCGCTCGATTGATATCTCAGGACTTGCCTCAGGAATGTACGTAGTACATGTAGAACAAGACCAACAAATTTTAGCGAAACAGCAGATCGTAAAGTAGATTTTTTTCTTGGGTAAAAAGAAAACGCCCATCTCGCTTCGGCGAGGGGGCGTTTTTCTTTTTTGTACCTATATTTCGCCACAAATTCAACCCATGAAGAATTTATTTATCATCACCGCAGTAGTTATGCTTACCTCTGCATGTGGCTCTAATCAAAACGATTCTAAAAATCCGGATATGTCAAATTACCCTGTAGCAAAAAAAATCCCTTATTCCATTACCACACATGGTGACACTCGCGTAGATGATTACTATTGGATGCGACTAAGCGATGAGCAAAAAAATGCCCCAGATAGCACAAGAGATCAGCAAACAAAAGATGTGCTCGACTATCTCAACGCTGAAAACGACTATACCAAAAAAATGCTCGCCCATACAGACGCGTTGAAAGATAAACTTTTCGCTGAGATGAAAGGGCGCATCAAAGAAACGGATGAAAGTGTGCCGGTAAAAGACAATGGCTTCTGGTATTACACCCGCTTCGAGGCTGGGCAGGATTACCCTTTCTATTGCAGAAAAAAAGAAAGCATGGAAACAGGTCAAGAGCAAGTGCTCGTTGACGGCCCCGCCCTTGCAAAGGGTAAAGACTACTGGGCACTTGGAGGCTACGAAGTAAGCGAAGACAATAAGCTCCTTTGTTATGCCACTGATATCGTGAGTCGAAGAATTTATAGCCTTGAATTCACCAACCTCGAAAATGGACAAAAATTAAATGATGTCATCGAAGGCACAAGTGGAGGCGGTGTTTGGGCAAATGACAACAAAACTGTATTTTATACTAAAAAAGATCCTCAAACTCTTCGCGATTGCCAAATCTGGCGTCATACCCTTGGGACATCACAAGATCAGGACAAGCTGGTATATGAGGAAAAAGATGAAGAATTTTCTTGCTTCGTATATAAAACAAAAAGTAAAAAATTCATTGTAATTGGCAGCTCTCAGACTGTATCGCAAGAGTACCGTGTGTTGGACGCGAACACTCCAAACGGCGAATTTAGACTCATTCAGAAACGCGAAAGAAACCTAGAATACGGTATCGATCACTACGGTGATGACTTTTATATCGTTACCAATTACAACGCGAAAAATTTCCGTTTAATGAAAACCAATATCAACAAAACGGAAAAAGAAAATTGGATCGAAGTGATTGCTCATAGACCTGATGTATTGCTTGAAGGCATAACCATTTTTACCAACTATCTTGTAGTAGATGAACGTAAGAACGGACTCACTCAATTGCGCATAATTCAATGGAAAGATAAAAGTGAGCATTACTTGGAGTTTCCAGATCCTGCTTACTCCGCAGGCGTAGGAGCCAATCCGGACTTTAATACTGACATATTGAGATTTGGATATACTTCGCTTACCACTCCAAGCAGTACATTTGATTACAACATGTCCACCAAAGAACGTAAACTCTTGAAACAACAAGAGGTAGTAGGTGGCTATGATGCATCTCAATATATCAGTGAGCGTTTGTATGCTACGGCCAACGATGGTACCAAGGTGCCAATCAGTCTTGTTTACAAAAAAGGTTTCAATCGCAATGGTAGCGCTCCTTTGTTGCTTTATGCCTACGGAAGTTATGGTTATTCAATAGACGCCACCTTTAGCTCTACTCGCCTATCGCTTCTCGATAGAGGTTTCGTATTCGCCATCGCTCATATCAGAGGTGGACAAGAAATGGGACGTGAATGGTATGAAAACGGTAAACTTTTGAATAAGAAAAACACGTTCACCGACTTCATCAATTGCGGAGAATTTTTAGTTAAAGAAAAATACACTGCAAACGATCGACTATTCGCTATGGGCGGTAGCGCAGGCGGACTGTTGATGGGAGCTGTTACCAATATGGCGCCCACAATGTGGCGAGGAATCATTTCAGCTGTTCCGTTTGTAGACGTTGTCACAACGATGCTTGATGAAACCATTCCACTTACAACTTTCGAGTTTGATGAATGGGGTAATCCAAAAAATAAAGAATACTATGACTACATGAAGTCATATTCCCCATATGATAATATTGAGCGCAAGAATTATCCAAACATTTTAGTGACTACAGGATATTGGGACAGCCAAGTGCAATACTGGGAACCCGCAAAGTATGTGGCTAAGATGCGCGACTACAAAACCGACAACAACTTATTGCTCCTCTGGTGCAACATGGATGCAGGACACGGTGGAAAGAGTGGCCGCTATGAATACTTAAAAGAAATTGCAATGGAATATGCCTTCATGCTTGATCTCGCGGGCATCAAGGAATAAACTGATTGATAATATCCCTCAATGAATTGCCGGGCTTTAAGTGTGCTACTTGAAGCCCGGCTTTTTTTGCACCCTCCACATGCTGAATCGAATCATCAATAAATAACGTTTCGGAAGGCTCCAAATTATGCCATTCACAAACAGACAAAAACGTTGATGGATAAGGCTTTTTTATTCCAATTTCATTAGAATAATATACTTTGTCAAAACATGACTTAAAATTGGCAAGACCCATTTTATCATCAATCATTCTCTCAAATTCTGCAACGTGAATTGCGTTGGTATTGCTCAACAAAAATGTAGGATAACCCTTTGACTTTACTTCACGCGCAATGTCCACCTTTGACTCGTCGATAAAAAGCAAGATGGAATTCCAAGCATCAACTACTTGTTTGCGCGTAGTAGTTGGGGGACAATAGGATTCAATTATTTTATAGAAATCCTCATTAGAAATTTTTCCAGTCTCCAGCAAATCGAAAAGATCTGTTTGGGAAGCTTGAGAATATATTTCTTCGAAGTTTTCGAAACCCAATTTTTTGAATTCGCGAACGGGCGCGTGATAGTCTATTTCGAAGAATACGCCTCCGAAATCAAAAATGACATTCTTAATCATAAATTACTTCTTAATCCAGGCACTTCGACCCTCTGAACGAACTTTAGACAATACTTGCTTTGCCTCTGCTTCAGAGTCAAAACTTCCAAATGCTACGAGATGCAAAGGACCCCTTTTACCCGCAAAATGGGCTTGATAACCAGCGGCAGTAAGTTCGGCAACCATTTTCTGAGCATTGCTTTCGACCGCAAATGCTCCAGCAATCACCTTGTATTTACCTGTTGTAGAAACCGTTTCCGCCTTCACTTCTGGCTTTGTAAACTTAGTAGATGTGGTATCAGCTTTTGCAACTTGTTTTTCAATAAAAACATCAATTCCAACATCAGAAATTCTATCTTCTGCGAAATTGTATGTAATGATAGATGCGCCGGGCATTTGATTGAGTGCATCTGTCCACCCCGTTTCCGTAGGGAAAGACTCGACCGAACGTTCATTCGGTGTGAGCATTTTATAATTACTCACTACCTCATTCTTTTGGAATGGGTTCATGGAAGCAAAATCAAAATTTCCATGAATTTTTGTTGAACCTAGCCAGATGGTACCCGCCACAGCAATTGGAAGAGCAATAGCAGCAATCCATTTCCAATTGGTTTTTGTATGAGGCGTCATCTTCACCACTTTCTCCCCTTCCTGTTCGGTTTCTGTTTCCATAGGAATGATGGTTTTGGCTACAGGTTGTAATTGAATAGCTGATAATCCGAAGGAATCTGGTAAGAAATTATTCTGCTCTTCGGGTATAAATTGGAGTGCGCCGTTATTGTCATTAAAAAAGACACCTATCTTTTCCCATGAAGCGCGGCCTTGCTGTTGCAATTGATTCTTGAATTCACTCACCATCCTATCGAGCTCCTTGGTAGCTTCAATGTAATTGGCGCCGGTAATCATAGCGATATGATTTGCCAACAATCCATCGTTCTGAGTAAGATGGCGATTAAAGCCAACGTGCTTTGATGGTGGGTAGATGACATGCGTTGTCTTGTTTAGCCTTGCACCACGATAATTCGCTACCAGCCCACCAAAGCCTGGCACGATAACGCAGTCATGGGCGTACAACAAATCTGTTAGGTAACCTTCTAAACGCATAGTTGCAAAGATACAAAATCCAACTATTCGAAGCTCGCAGAATTCTGACTCAAAACAGCTTCTAAGTCATCAGGAGTATCTATGGCGGGTGTTTCCCAAGGAGTTACGCCAAGATAAATACGATAACCTGCTTGAAGCCAACGCAGCTGTTCAAGCGATTCAGCTCGCTCCAAGCTCGAGACCTCTAATGAACAAATTTCTCTTAAAATGGCTGATTTGTAGGCATATAAGCCCAAATGCTTGTAATAATAATGGTGATTCAACCACTCCTCCACTGCTACGTTTCTCACATGTGGAATCGTCTGTCTACTGAAATACAATGCCTTGCCTTCTTTGTCAAACACAACCTTCACCTTGTTGGCATCGCTGAGCCATGAGGGCTCTGTTATTTGCACGCATAACGATGCTATATCTACCTCGTCTTTTTGAATGAGTGAAGCCAAAGCGTCAATTTGTTCGGGCTTAATAAAAGGCTCATCTCCTTGGATATTGATAATCGCATCAGCGTCAGGACATGCTTTTTCGAAAGCTTCCAAGCACCTGTCTGTACCCGAAGCGTGATTGGCATTGGTCATCACGACCTTCTTGCCCGCCATTTTGACAACTTCAAATATTCTGTCGTCGTCGGTAGCTACCACTACTTCGCTAAGAGCACCGCACTTTTCAGCTCGTTCTACTACACGCAAGATCATCTCACGACCAAATATCTTTACCAATGGCTTGCCTGGAAAACGTGTACTTCCATAGCGCGCTGGAATAATGCCTACTATCTTTTTCACCAATTAAATGTATACTGAATTGTTGTTAATCGCGGCTCCTCAATACTCAAAGGGCGAATTGCATACTCCCGGTTGAGAAGATTATTTACAATCAATGCTACTTTGTGATGCTCATTGACTTTATAGGACAAGCGCGCATCAACAACGTAGTCGCCTCTGTTATTTTCATTTCTCCAATCCACAATTCCTGGATTAAAAACCTCCGGAACATTCGTCTCTAAAAACTCAAATGCATTATCAATATTCACCATATTGCTATTGTAACGCACACTTGCTCCAAGAGCATATTTTCTAAAAGTACCCTGGATATCGCCTCGCACGAGATGAAGCATGCGATATTTTAGAATATTATCTGATGGATCGGAACTGGTACTTGCAAAAGTTACAGGTGTTTGCGCCACATTTCTAGATCGACCATAAATGAAATCAGGCGTCAAACTCGTTGGAAGTGTGTAGGTATAACCAGCTAAGAATTGAAGCAAAACTGGCCCAGCCTTTCCTTCTCCTAAAATACTCAACTCTGCTCCTCTCACTCGCGCTTTTCCGGTGTTGATTGATTTAAATCCAAAACCTAATAAATTATCAATTCTAGGTTCGGCCCACTGACCAAATGTGAACTCTATATAATTCTCAAACTCTTGTTGAAACAATGCAACATCAATAAATCCTTGAATTTTTCCAAACTTAAATCCTTGCTTTATCCCAAACTCTGCATTGTAAGAAGTTTCAGACTCTAGTTCTGGATTGGCGTAGATCTGTAGCGCTCCAAGTGCAGTCACAATAAATTTTTCAGCTATTGACGGAAATCTATATCCCTCGCCATACGAAGCCCGCACGTAAGTAGCTTTCATTAGTTTAAAATTCGCTCCAGCTCTAAATACAGGCTTCCCTTCCTTTTCTCCATTAATAGTAAACTGCTCATAGCGCACGCCACCCGAAACGTTCAAGCGTTCTTTTATTTTCAAATCAGCCTGCAAAAATGCTGCCTGATTTAGTGAATAATTTTCTCCATCCTCATTACCTCCCAGATACAATTCACCACGCGAAGTGGTGGTCATATTTACCACCCCCATTGTAGTGTTCAATCCCTTCAATCCATAATCACTCCAGTTTTGTTGATATTGATATTCGGTATACAGCACATCACTGAAGTTCCCTTGATTATTATCATTCTCATTATCCAACGTTTGCCACCTACTTCGTAATGCGTGCTTAGCGCCTTTCTTGCCGGTATAGGTAATGTAGGGATCTACTGTTCCCAAAAGTTGTTGCGTGCGAGTGGCACTGCCTGCATAGGCATCATACAATCCCTCATTGGTATTCTGCCAAATGAAGGTGCCTAGTGAATTGCTCTTGCTCCAGTTTGTTCTAATCCCAGCGCTAAGACCTGGTATATTTTTAAAATTGTATCCCACATTCACATTCACTCTCCCTCGTGTATCGCTCGCGTAGCGATCTGAAGTAAATGGATTATAACCATTGACAATGTTACCCGTCGCAGTATCTCTAATCGGACCAAGATGGCCGTCGTCGCCCAATAGATAGCCACCCACCACTAAATCCAATTGGCCAATTTTTCTTTTATGTAAAAAATTTACACCCGTTCTCATCAGGTTACCGTTCCAATAAACAGCACTGTCTGTTTGGGGATTACTAAAAACACCATGAAAAACCGTGACTTGAGTCTCAGGTTTTTCACCAGGAAATGACGTTTGCATATTGACAACTCCCGATAGTGCCGAGCTTCCGTAAAGCACACTAGAGGCGCCTTTGATGATTTCAACTTGTGAAAGATTTTCAATTGGTAAAAATTCCCACGTTGGTTTACCCGCGTCACCACTCAACATCGGAAGATTGTCTACCAAAACCTGCACTCTACTGCCTGCACCGAAGCTATATCCGCTGCCGCTGCGAATTTGTGGCTCTCCATCGACGATAGAAACTCCGGGAGTTTGTTGTAAGATTTCATCAATAGAAACCGCATTTTTTTCCTGTAATAGACGCGGCTTAATTACTTCCATGCTCACGGTGACTTCTCCAATATTCTGCTCGAATTTTCCCGCAGAAATTACAACCAATTCCAACTCTTCAGAGGCAGCTTCGAAAACGAATTCAACCTTGGTGTTTCCATTTACCGCAACATTTTTCGTTAGTGTTTTGAATCCGGGAAATGCACAAACCAAAGTATATTCACCGATAGCTACTTGAAATAAAAACTCACCATCCAAATTTGTCCTTGTCTTTTCACCCTTGGGATTCAATGTTATTTCTGCTCCCGGCACTGGGCTGCGCGCATCATCATAAACTACTCCTCGTAGCTCTGTATTTTGTCCATAGCTCAACGATACAATCGCTGACAGAAACAATAACATACTAAGCTTCAAAAAAATGCGAGACATGATTGGTTTCGGTTGGTTTTTAGCAACATTACATAAAAAAACGATTGGTTGAGGGATTCGCCCAAATACACTTATACTTAAAAAAATATCACTCATACCAAATATTGACTTTTTCATTAAAAATAGTCAGACCCCTTATTTTTTAATTGGTATTTCTAAAAATGCATCTTATACCAATTTGACAACCTAACGTTAATAAAACCAAGGATTTAATGATTACGGAAAACTAACATTCATAGGTTTGAATCAGTAAAAAATGCTGCAAAACACATTTCAATAATTCATTGCTATGAGAACTTTTTTACTTCACCTTACTATCTCTTCTTTCCTTGTTTGCAGCATTGTGTCAAATGCTTTCGCCGCTCCAGCTGGAAGGCAGCCCGTTTTTGTAAAAAACCTTGGTCAAGTGAAACATAGTATGCCTGGTGCACCTGAGCATGTTTTATACTATGCACACTTCGATCAGATAACCGTTTTCATCACCCCTCACTCGATTGCTTATCAATTTAATGATGGTACATTCAAGAATGAAGAGGAAAGAAAAGAACAAGTTACAGAAATGTATCTCTTGGGATCCAAAATTCCTGCGTTGATATCTGGAGAAGATAAAACCAGTTACACAGAAACCCATTACAGTCCTGAGACTGGAAAAATCATTGTTTGCGACTCTTTCGAAAAAATAGTAATTAGCGAAATATATAGAGGAATTGACTGGGTAATATACGTTCAAGACGATCATATCAAATATGATTTTGTAGTTCACCCTGGTGCTAACAAGAACGTAATACGCTTCTACTATAACAACGCTATTTCTTCTGAAATTAATCAAGAAGGTGGCATCGATATCGTGACACCCTTCGGCATTATCAAAGAGAAAAAGCCCGTATCATTCCTCAAGCAATCTGGAAAAATCCCATCGGCATTTAAAAAATCAAATGGTGCATTTTCATTTGATATTGAAGACTACGATGATTCAGAAACATTGACCATTGATCCAGACGTTGTTTGGACCTCTTACCTAGGAGGCAGTGGTTTCGATGAAGTACGACACAGCGTCGTTGATCAGGAAGGTTTTATTTACACCACAGGCATCACAAGTGCCACAAATGGTATTGCATTGCTTGGAGCTCAGATGAATTATGGTGGTGGTAATTATGATGCGTTCATTGCAAAATATGATAGCGATGGCGCGCTTATTTGGTGTTCTTATTTTGGCGGCCCTCAGAGCGATTTTGGTAATGCAATAGCTCTTGATAATGTCGGAAACATCATCCTATCGGGAAGCACTTCTTCAACTTCGGGAATCGCACTAAATGGTTTGGACAACTCCTACAACGGAGGTACCTATGACGGATTCGTTGCGAAGTTCTCTGCTACTGGGGTGCTTGTATGGAGTTCGTACATCGGTGGAAATGGTGAAGACCTCATCCATTCAATTGCGGTCAATGATAATGATGATATCATTGCAATTGGCACCACTGGCTCTCAAGGCCTCACTTCATCATCGCCATACCAAAATCAATATGGCGGAGGTGTTTCTGATATCTTTATTCAATGCTTTGAATCAGACGGAACTTTGCGCTGGAACTCGTATTTCGGAGGTAGTGGTGACGAAATAGCTGCCAATATTCTTTTCACCGAAGACCAACGAATTTGCATCGCTGGAACAACTAGCTCGAGCAACAATATTTCATTGAACGGTTACCAAATGCAATATGGCGGTGGGCAAAGCGATGGGGTTCTCGCACAATTTGACGCAGAAGGCTTTATCATTTGGAGCACCTATGTTGGCGGTAATAATACCGATGAGCTTCATCAAATTACAATCAATCGATACCATCAACTTTATGTGAGCGGCAGCTCTTCGAGTACAAATGGAATTAGCACCAGTGGTGCACATCAAATGAATAATGCAGGTGGCTCCTTCGACGGCCTTATCGCCCGATTCAATTTGCAAGGCGACCGCCTTTGGATGAGCTACTTTGGCGGTGAAGGACAAGACAAAGCATTTGGAATAGCCTGTGATGAGTTGGGTAGCGTCTATCTCGCTGGCATCACCTCTTCTCTCAACAACATTGCTTTCAATCCCTTCCAACAAGACATTGGAGGTGGTAATGATCTCTTCTTCGCATTCTTTGACTCCACTGGAGTCGCCAATTGGTCATCATATCTCGGTGGAAGTGGCGATGAATTTTTACGATCTATTTCAGCAGATGAAAATTCTAAATTAATATTTGCTGGTAACAGCGCATCGAGTGCCGCAGCTCTGAATGGCTGGGATACTTCATATGGCGGATTAACCGACGGGTTTTTTGGTAAAGTGCAGGATTGTAACAATCCATACGTAACCGTCGATCCACTCGGAGAAACTACATTTTGCTACGGTGAAAGCGTTGGCCTCAGTGTCGGAGGAGCAGATACTTTTGTGTGGAGCACTGATGAAGAAACTACCGTGATTACAGTTGACACTACCAAAACAGTATTCGCTATTGGATATATGACAGGAACCGGTTGCAGAGCACTTTCGAATATAATAGAAATCGAAGCGCTTTATACTCCAACTGTAACGGCCTTCACTTCCGATCCAACGACCCTCTGTGGCGGTGGCTCCGTGACAATCATTGCAGAAACCGAGGACGAATACGAGTCATTCATCTGGAGCAATGAAATGACTGGAGATACAATTGTTGTATCTGAACCAGGTAGCTATAATGTCGGAGCTGTTGCTGAAAATGGATGCATAGGCAGAAGTGAAAACATCACTGTTACATTCGTCGACGCGCCCGTTGTTCAAGCAGCTACAGCTTTTGATGTAGTATGTATTTCTGTGCCCTCTGTAAATATCATCGGCCTTCCCTTTGGCGGTACATTCGTAGGCAACGGAATGGTGGGAAATCAATTCATCCCCGAGATGGCTGGTGGTGGTGAACACGAAATCTTCTACGAATGGATCGATCCTGAAACAGGATGTGTCGGTGCTTCTGAGATTATGAATATTGAAGTACTCTTCTCAGAGGTTCAGTTATTTGTTGACAATACAGAGTTCTGCGTCTTCGATTTACCAATGCAATTATTCGGTTTTCCAGAAGGAGGCTTCTACGTTGGTCCCGGTGTTTCTGAATCTACATTCTTCCCAGAACTCGCTGGTGCCGGTGAGCACGAAATTGCCTACGTTATTCTCGACGAGAATGGCTGTTATAATCGAAGTGAACAGATCATCATCGTCGATGCATGCACAGCAGTAGAAGAATCCGATTTTGCTAAATCCATTCATCTCTACCCCAATCCTGCCAATGATTTCATCATGATTGAAAGTGATTTACTACAAGGCTCCAGTATCCGAATATTTGATATCGCCGGAAAAGAAGTGTATCAATCACGAAATGCAAATGAGAAATCTCGCATCGATCTCAACGCCTTCAACACTGGTGTATACACGATTATTATTTCTAATGAAAAAGACACAGCGCACTTAAAATTTATAAAGTCATAGTCGTAGATCAATTACGATTTGGTTTTGGTTAGACCGGATACTTTAAGGGGTATCCGGTTTTTTTTTATACCCTAAAATTACCATTCATTCCCGATAGCTTTCCATCAAGGAACTTCATACTATTTTTTTTATTCCTAAAAAATAGCAACTCATTCTTTTCTCATCGCTTTTCGTGGTTGAATATAAGCATCTGAAACCCTTTAATAACAAGCCTTTCAGAACATTTAATTAGTAACACTTATACCTTAATAAAAGTAAAAAATGATATATCGACTCTTCCAATATGAAAGCATTTTTATACATAATTCTTCTCCTCGCTTCATTAGTCTTTTTCAATTCCTGTCAAAAGGAATTCATTCTCCCTGAAAAAGATGAAGCACAGGATTCAACTCTTGTTACACGTCAGAATCCCGATTCTGCTGTGCTTAATTTTATTTGGATTAAAACAAATGATACATATGTTGGAACACGCCTCGAAATTAAAAACGATACTGGCGGTGTAATTTTAAATGCACTCGATATGTTACAATCTACTGATACCGTCTTTCAATTTCCAATCAACTGTGGCATTCATTTAAAAAAACACGTGTTCACGGTAAAATCACCAACCGGAGCCGTTTTGGATACAATGCACTTTCAATTGAACTACCAAGAACATCTTGATGAGCTCATAATCTCTCGTGAAAACTTAACATACTTTATTCAACTCTCTTGGTTGTATAAGAACGAACAAAACCATTAACTCACTCCAAATCCAACACCCTCATGATTAACAACTACTTGAAAATACAGTCAGCTAAAGAAATTTTAGGAATGCCTCAATGGAAAGTTCCATTTTCAGTGCATGTCGTTGATAGTTCGGAGAAAGCGATAAAACTAGAACAAGAAAACCAGGAGTTGAAACAAACCATCGCAAAACTTCAAGACATCATCCAAATTAAATCTGATCACCTTGCAAGTCTTGCTCACGAAGTAAGAACCCCGTTGAATGCGATTAATGGTTTGGTAGAACTATTTTCTCATTCCAACCTATCAATTGCTCAACTATCTCAAGTCGAAGTAATAAAAAATGCTTCCGACACGATGATTTCAATGATCAATGATGTGCTTGATTTTGCAAAACTAGAGGCAGGAAAAATCATCTTGCATCAAAGCAACTTCAGTCTCAAAGACACCATAAAATCCGCTGTAAAACTATTCGAACCACAAGCCGAAAAAAAGGCGCTTTTTATCACAGCATCTTGTGATGAAAAACTGGACAACCTTTACTATGGCGACAAACAACGCATCAATCAAATTCTTTACAACCTGGTCTCCAACGCTATCAAATTCACTGAAATAGGTGGAGTAGATGTTGTATGTCAACTTTATACAAGAAGAAATAAAATTGATATGGTCCGCATCGCTGTTCGTGACTCCGGAATTGGAATGAGCGAAAGTTTCCTGCAGAAAATTGGAAATCAATTTGAACAGGAAACCAAAAAGAGCCGGCATGCACACGGCGGAACTGGGCTTGGACTTCACATCACCAAAAATCTTGTCGCTCTAATGAATGGTAATATGAAGATTGAATCAGACGAAGGTCGCGGAACATACATAGAAATCATACTGCCCTTAGAGAAGGCAACGCAAATCAACGAAACCAACCTTCATTGTTCAGAAGAGGATATCGAGTTACTTAAAGACGCACGAGTTCTTGTAGTCGAAGATTATGAATGGAATCGAGTATTGCTCGAAGGTGCGATTGGTCCCATCGTAAAAAAACTTGACGAAGCAGAAAATGGACATGAAGCCATTCGAAAACTATTATCACAAGACTACGACATCATACTAATGGATGCCCATATGCCAATGATGAATGGTGTCGAAGCCACGCGTTATATTCGAAATATACTCAATATTCAAACACCAATCATTGCCCTCACCGCAACTGCAGTTGACTCCGAAATTCAAAACTGCCTCAAAGCAGGTATGAACGACTTCCTCATTAAACCCTATTCTCTTCAAAATCTGATTGCCACCATTAGCAAATGCCTTTCTAGATAACCATCAATATGACGACCCAACTTAATCTAAACATACTAAGTTCTTTTGTTGGCAACGATCCTGATCTTATGAGACAGATGCTAACAGCCTACCTTAGATTTCTTCCTAAATCAGTAGAAGGCCTTAGAACTGCACTCGAAATTCACTCTGCTACAGTGCTCCTCACTGAGCTGCATCAGCTCAAACCCAATTTGGAAAATATCCGAGTTAGCCTTTCCAGTGGCTCGATTGAAGAATTGTATCAAGATATAAAAATGAACGGAATCACGAGTGCCAATCAACAGATGGTGCTCGAAATTATTTACAAAACTGAGTATATCATCAATCTCATAAAAGATGAACTACGCAAATAACCTATCTAAACTATCCTATGACTACCCTTGGAAAACGATATGTGCTCTTGGTCGACGATGATGCCATCACACTAAAAGTTCTTGCCCACCACGTCAACTCCTTCCTCAATGGAGGCATTGAGGTCTTGTCCATACGAAACGGTGAATTGGCAATTCAAGAAGTAAAAAAAATCATCAACAATGGCGATCATCTCATTTGTGCTGTCGTAGACTATTATATGAATCCCATAATGGGAAGCGATGTTCTTTTTGAAATAGACAATATTGCTCCACGATCAAAAAAAATATTACTCACCGGTGCTGCAGATCTGCGCGCAGTCACAGGTGTCATTGAAAATATTCAACTATTCAGATACATCACAAAGCCTTGGCAGTTGCATGATCTAGAATTAACTATTAAAGAAGCGATTCGAATGTATCTCTATGAAGTTGAAATCATCGAACGCAATTTAGAACTTGAAAAAATAAAAGAATCGCTCGAAATTACTGTGCGTGAACGAACAGAAGAACTTCGTCGAAAAAATGAGGAGCTCGAACAAGGTCTTCAATATGCACGTACTATTCAAGAGTGTTTTCTTCCTGATGCATCAGATGCTCCCGACTATCTAAAAAATTTAACCATTTACAACGCCCCAGCAAATGGCATTTCTGGAGATTTTATCTGGTATCGAAAAGTATATGACAAAATTCTTGTTGCCCTCGGTGATAGCACCGGCCACGGACTCGCTGGCGCACTCATCACGGTGCTCGCTACAGATATTCTATCCACCAAAACCCATATGGCCGAAGAAAAAGACGGCCTATACAGAATGGTGTCTCAATCCATCAGCGAATTGCGAGGACGACTTACCAAAGAACTCAATACCAACAACGGTTGTATTGGTGTAGATCTCGCAATACTCTACATTGACCCACATGAGGGAATAATGGACTGGGCAAGTCTCAACGGAAATATCATTTTGGTAGACTCCCAAAACAACGTAGAAATTTTGAGCAAAGCACGAGGTTTCGTGCATCTTCCGAATTATCAAGAACGAATATTTCATGGAAGAGCGAATGTGAAAAATAAATTCGTTGCGATCTTCTCCGATGGAATATACGACCAAATAAATCCTGCCCTAGGCAAGAGAATGAAATTTAATGGTCTCGTCAATAATATTGAACAAGGCCTCGTGTTCAGCGGTGACTATTGTCTAATTGAAAATTTCTTTCTCAATTGGAAAAAGAATTCTGAACAAACCGATGATGCGCTTTGGCTGAGCTTTAAGGTTTGATTAATGCTTGAAGTGGCGTGTGCCCGTCATATACATCGCAATTCCATTTGCGTTGCAATAATCAATCGAAGCTTGATCTTTGATAGAGCCGCCCGGCTGCACTAAAGCATTGACTCCCGCCTTACCTGCTATTTCGACGCAATCTGGAAATGGGAAAAATGCATCGCTGGCCATCACCGCACCTTCCAAGCTAAACCCAAAAGAATTGGCCTTGTCTATTGCTTGACGCAAAGCATCCACGCGCGAGGTCTGACCGGTGCCACTAGCGCAAAGCTGACCATTCTTCGCAAGTACAATCGTATTGCTCTTGGTATGTTTTACTATTTTATTTGCAAACACAAGATCACTCAATTGAGCATCTGTGGCCTTCCTTTCTGTTGAAAGAGAAAAATCTGAAATCGTCTCAGTTCGCAAATCCTTGTCCTGGAATAGATGTCCATTCAATAAGGTGCGGACCTGTGTCTTTGGAAGTGCTGTATTTTTTCGGTGTAAAATAATTCTATTCACCTTCGTTTTCAACACCTCCAAACCTGCCTTATCAAAATCAGGAGCGATTACGACTTCGCAAAACAAATCATGTATCTTGATTGAAGTAGCGTGATCGATGGGAACATTCGAGATCAACACTCCACCAAACGCACTTACTGGATCACATGCAAGAGCTGCTTCATAAGCTTCCAAAACAGTTGGTCTCGTTGCTATACCACATGCATTGTTGTGCTTCAAAATAGCAAATGTCGGTGCGTCATTATTAAATTCATCAATCAATGAAACAGCCGCGTCTACATCCAATAGATTATTATAAGAAAGCTCCTTTCCATTTAGTTTTGTGAAGAGGGCATCCATATCGCCATAAAAAACACCTCTTTGATGTGGGTTTTCACCATAGCGTAAAACTTCCATTTTCGATTCGCTCAACTTAAGAGCGCCCAAGTCTTCTCCTAGGAAGTAGCGATAAATAGCACTGTCGTAATGAGACGAAACTTCAAATGCTGCTTTCGCAAAATTCTTGCGCTCCTCCAATGAGGTTTGACCATCGTTCGCCTTTAAGATTTCCAAAAGTGCTCCGTATTCTCGCTGTGATGGCACAATGACAACATCATTGTAATTTTTAGCTGTACCGCGTATCAAGGCGATTCCACCAATGTCTATTTTTTCAATAATATCATCGTGAGATGCGCCTGAGGCTACGGTATTTTCAAAAGGATACAAATCGACAATCACGCAATCAATCGCAGGGATTTCGTATTGGGCAATCGCAGCTAAATCACCTGCTTCCTCTCTTCTATGCAAAATTCCTCCAAAGATCTTTGGATGTAATGTTTTTACTCTTCCACCCAAAATACTTGGATAGCCCGTCAATTGCTCAACTGCTACAACTGGAATCCCCAGCTTTTCAATGAAATCTTGTGTGCCTCCAGTGCTATAAATTGTTACACCAAGGCGATGCATCTCACGCACAATAGGCTCTAGACCATCTTTATGAAAAACTGAAATGAGGGCTGAGGAAATTTTTCGCAAACTCACGGGACTTAGATTTGAATTTGCGCGCAAATGTACTACATCACTTGTCCTTTTTCTTCAAAACATATTTATAGCCCATCAAAATTACCCGATCTCGATTATCGACACCTGTTCTAAATTCGTTTTGCACGAGATAGCCAAGGCTCACAAAATGACCACCACCAATTTTGTATTCACCTTCTAAAACCCATCGCCAATCCGTCCATTCCAATCGATTCACCTTCATTAATGAATGAAAAAATTCATAGGACATTGATATGTCTAGTTTTTTTAAACCCTTATAAGTCGCCTCCAGCTTGTTTCGCCAATTATTATTTAAGTCAGCCTCTCGATTCACCGTTTCCAAGCTCTTACCGCGCTGAATTCTTGAAGTAATGCTAAAATCAAAATCCTCGTACTTCAAGCGATAGCTGACTCCTATTTGAAATCTTCTGCGTGGCTGCCATCCCGAATTTCGTTGGGTGCCCCCAAAGCGATAAACCAAAATTCCAGTCAAATTATCTGTAATATCATAGCGACCTCTAAAGTCAATGAGCCTCGTTCTGAGGCGCGTCACATTCTGATCCCAGCGAAATTCAGGCATCACAGAAAAATCTAACTTTTTCGAGTGCTTGTAAGTGAAATTACCAGACGTCCAAATACCAAAGTCCTTTGTTTGGGAGAACACCGATAATATTGAAAAACAAAATAGTGCAGTGATGAAATGCCTCATAGCTTTTCAGAACCAACTTCTTCTTCTTTTGTTTTACTTTTCTTTAGAATTAATTTATAGCTCAGCAATCCAACATAATCCAATTCTGGAATGCGCGATACGAGATTTTTTTGAATTAAATATCCAAATGAGATGAAATTTCTTTTATTGATTTTGTATTCCGCAGCGCAGGTAAATCGCCAGTCGGTAAGGTCAAGCACTCCCCAATCACTTCTTGAATTAAAGATTTCGAAGCCACTTCCCAGCTCCCACTTCTTCAAACCAGCATATTTCACGCTGAACTTATTTCGCCAAGTAGAAATAAAATCAGGATCTCCATCATCTGCGATCAATCTCAATGCTGCCTGATACCTGCTTGCTAGACCAAATGTCCAATCATTCCACTCATACTTATACCCCATTCCAAGTTGGAGCCGTTGACGTACTTCTGGTTCTAAAATTGGATTTCTATATCCTATGCGATACACCGCTTGAAAACTAAGATTTCCGGGTAGTTTATACTGCAGACCTAGATCCGAAAACCAGCTATTAACTTGTGTCAGATTCTCATTCAATCGTATTTCAGGTGCAAACGATAATTCGGTCTTCTTGTTGAGCTTATACTCCGCCGAAAAAGACGTCCAGAGCCCTGCATCTCGATACTGTGCCATTGTTATAAATGGCATTAAGACAAAAAATATTTGAACAATGCGCTTAAGGAACATCATAGATGATAATGGTTCCTGCATCTACCTCTCCTTTTCTGTCCTCAATTTCCACCTCTTTGACCACAGGCATGCGCTCCACGTTCACCTGAGCCGAGCCAGTGGTGTCGCGACTATAAACATATATTTTATATTTACCTGGGCGTAAATTTCTGAACTCAAACTCTCCTTTGTAATTGGTCCAAACGCGATCATCAGGTCCAACATTATCACCGTAGATAATGTAAACCTCTTCATCAACACCCGCGCGAGAATACTGGAAGGTCGCAGGATTCGAAGGCACCAAACGGATATCTGTTTGGACGACTCCGACAATAGTCGCAAGTCCACCTTCTCCCTCCTCCTTTTTACAACCAGCCAGCAGGCTTATTGTAAGAAATACAAAAAGTAGTTTCTTCATTATTTCAAATTGTGATAAACAGCTTGCACATCATCGTCTTCTTCAATACGCTCTACAAGCTCTAAGATTTCGTCCATCTGTTCTTCTGTCAACTCTGCGTATGAATTGGGAATACGTTCCAAACCTGCCTTGGTAACAGTGATGTTTCGCTCTTCTAACGCTTTCTGCATACTTCCAAAATCGGCGAACGCGGTGTAAATAGTCACTTCATTTTCATCCACCTCTATGCTTTCCAAACCGTGATCGATCAGCTCCAACTCCATTTCATCATAATTTGGTAGGTTGGCCTTTTCTATTCTAAACACGCCCTTTCTTTCAAAAATAAAACTCAATGATCCGCTGTTACCGAGCTGACCGCCACCTCTGTTGAAATACATACGGACGTTTGCGACAGTACGTGTAGGATTGTCCGTAGCGGTTTCGACTAGGATTGGAACACCATAAGGACCATATCCTTCATACACCACTTCCTCATAACTACTAGTGTCCTTGCTTACTGCACGCTTGATTGCAGCCTCCACTCTATCCTTGGGCATGTTAACACCCTTAGCATTGGCTACAGCCTGACGAAGTCGTGGATTGTAATCCGGCTCCGGACCGCTAGCCTTTACGGCCATTGCGATTTCCTTTCCGATGCGCGTAAAAGCCTTCGCCATCTTGTCATATCGAGCAAACATCTTGTGCTTGCGCTTCTCAAAAATACGTCCCATAATCCTGATTATTAAGGTCCGGCAAACTTAACACTTCGCTTCTGTCTACACAATAGGCATTTTCAACGCCATATTATGTTCCTATGCTTTACATTTGCGATATATGTTCCTGGAGAATACCATCAACAGAGGAAGGAAACACGGATGGATTGAGGTCATCTGTGGCTCTATGTTTTCTGGTAAAACAGAAGAACTCATTCGTCGCATGAAGCGAGCGGAGTTTGCAAAAATGAAAGTCGAGATTTTTAAACCCAAAATCGACATTCGTTATAGTGAAGAAAACGTTGTAAGCCACGATCAAACCGCCATCCGCTCTACCGCTATTGAACATAGTTCACAATTGCTCATCCTCGCCTCCGACGTTGAAGTAGTTGGTATCGATGAAGCACAATTCTTTGATGAGGGACTCCCCGAGGTTTGCAATCAACTCGCCAATATGGGTATCCGTGTCATCATCGCTGGCCTCGATATGGATTATCTCGGAAGGCCATTCGGACCTATGCCTCACCTGCTTGCTATTGCTGAGTTCGTAACCAAAGTGCACGCCATCTGTGTGCAAACTGGTAATCTCGCTCACCACTCCTATCGTATTAGCGAAGGTGATAATCTGGTAATGCTCGGTGAAAAAGAAAGCTATATCCCACTTTCCCGCGAAGCTTTCAATGAGGCAATGAAAAATAAAAAACAAGAATGAGTTTGAAGCTTCAAGAAATAGAACTCATCCTAAATACCAAAGCCACTGGAACTATTTCTAATCGGCTTATCACCGAACTTGCCACCGATAGCCGACGCGTCAACTTTCCAGATACAGCAATCTATTTCGCTATTAAGGGGAAAAATCACGACGGACACCGCTACATTGCCGAATGTTATGAAAAGGGGGTAAAATGCTTCGTTTGCGAGTTTCTTCCTCAGTCTGAAAATTATGATGATGCCATATTCTTTGTGGTAAACAACTCCGTGCTCGCCCTTCAAAAAATTGCTGCCTCACACCGAAACAAATTCCACATTCCAATCATTGGAATAACAGGCAGCAACGGAAAGACTATTGTTAAAGAATGGCTCAATCAGCTCCTTTCGCCCGTTTTTCAAATTATCAGAAGTCCGAAAAGTTATAACTCCCAAATAGGAGTTCCGTTGAGTGTTTGGAATATAGAAACCGAACATTCACTCGGTATTTTTGAAGCTGGTATCAGCGAGCCTGGCGAAATGACCGCCTTAGCCGAAGTGATCCAACCAAGCATCGGAATTTTTACAACCCTTGGTGAGGCTCACTTAGAAAATTTCCCATCAAAACACGAGCTCGCAAAGGAAAAAGCCAAGCTTTTTCGCTTCGCACAAGTGGTGATTTATCCCAAAAAACAGGATATAATAACAGATGCTCTTCATCTCATCGCTCCGAATGCCAAACATTTCACATGGTCGTTTGAAGGCGACGCGGATGTAAATATTTCTCAAGTCCGTTTTTTTGAAAAGAAAATTTTCTTCGACTATCATTCATCCACCTACCAAGGAAGCGTTGAAATTCCCTTTGGTGATATTGCTTCCTTGGAAAACGCTGTGAGCGCCCTTTCCGCTTGCATCTATCTTCAGCTTGACCCAAATCAGTTTACAAATACGTTTAAAAAACTGCATCCCGTAGAATTGCGAATGCAAATAGTGGTGGGATCAAATAATAGTGTAATCATCAACGACGCATACAGTTCGGACATTCACTCCTTGGAGATCGCACTGGATTATATGGAGAGACACTCTAAAGGAAAACCCACGCTGGTGATACTTTCGGATATAGTGCAAAGTGGATGGAGTCCTGAAAAACTTCATGAAAAAATCAATCAACTTTTGGTTAACAAAAAAACCGAACGAATATTCGGTATCGGACCAAGTTTTATAGACTATCAGAACAAATATCAAGTACCCGGAAAGTTCTTTGCTAATACAGAAGAACTATTAAAGGAGATAAAACCGAATGAATATTCGGGTAAAATGATCCTCGTAAAAGGCGCACGAGACTTTCGATTTGAAAGAGTTGTCAATTTATTTCGTGAAAAAAGTCATGAGACTGTGCTCGAGGTGGATCTCGCAGCCATCGCTCACAATATGCATTTTTTCAAAAGAAAAATTGGCCCTTCTACCAAGTTAATGGTAATGGTCAAGGCAGGCGGATACGGCACTGGTTCGGCGGAAATCGCAAAAACCCTCGAGTTCAACAAAGCAGATTATCTCGCCGTCGCCTACATTGATGAGGGCATCGCCCTCCGAGAAGCTGGCGTTTCGCTGCCAATTATGGTCCTCAACTCCGAACTTTCCGGCATGACGGCAATGGTTCAAAACAAGCTAGAACCAGAAATTTTTTCATTTGATAGTTTAAACGCTCTTCTTCAAACCTTAGAAGACATGCAGTACCCAGGGCTATATCCTGTGCATATTAAACTAGATACTGGAATGCACCGACTAGGTTTTGAGGCCGAGGATATAGAAACACTTTGCTCGGAGTTGAAGCAGCAGCGTCGACTTCATGTGGTCAGCATCTTTACACATCTAGCCGCAGCAGACGCCCCGCAACACGACGACTTCACCCAAGAGCAGATTTCCCTTTTTGAAAAAATGTCTGCGCAAATCGCTCAAACATTGGGTTACCAACCTCTTTTACACGCCGCCAACACAGGCGCAATCCAACGCCATCCCAATGCGCGATTTGATATGGTGAGGCTAGGTATAGGTCTTTATGGAATTAGCACCATTTCCGAAGAACAGTCTTCGCTGCGCACTGTGGCAACTTTAAAAACAACTATCTCTCAAATTAAAGAGATTCGAAAAGGAGAAAGTATCGGGTATAACCGAGCCTACATCGCTTCCAGAGATATGACCATCGCTACGATTCCTGTCGGATATGCAGATGGCTTGCGACGAATCCTGAGTAATGAAAAAGGCTCAGTTTGGGTAAATGGAAGCGTTTGCAATATTGTGGGAAATGTTTGCATGGACATGACGATGATTGATATCTCAAACGCAAATGCCAAGGAACACGACGAGGTTATCGTATTTGGTGCACAACACGATATCAGCATCATAGCGGCCAATTCAGGAACCATTCCCTACGAAATTCTCACTTCCATTTCCCATAGGGTCAATAGAAGGTATATTGAAGAATAAATTATATGCATAACACATAAACTTGTTTTGGTAGTGATTTTTTATCTTTGTTTGTATCTCCTTTAATATGATTATGAAACTTATTTCCTCAATTATTGCCACTCTGGTGCTATGCAGCGTGGTTTCAGCACAAAATCTACCTTATGTCCAAGGCGAAATCATCGTGATGACGCAGGAAAAGGGGGATATCAATAAGCTCGCTCAAGACCTGAATCGCGAACATGGCGTATTCGCAAGAGTTGAGGTAAAAGAATTGCTCAGCGCACCCATGCGCACTTGGTTGATTGGCTTTGATGAGTCTGCTGTTTCAATGAGTGAGATGCTATACTCTACCAAGAAAAACTATAATGTAAAGCTTGCTCAAACCAATAAAATCCTAGAGGAGCGAGTCATTCCTAACGATCCTTTCTTTAGCCAACAATGGCATCACGCCAATGGCAACGACCGTGATATCGACTCCCCTGAAGCTTGGGACATCACCACAGGTGGTCTTACGGCCACCGGGGACGAAATCGTTGTATGCGTAGTAGAAAACAATGGATCCAACTGGCAACAAGCAGACATCGTAGACAATCACTGGGTCAACGAAAATGAAATTCCAAACAATGGAATCGACGATGATGAAAATGGTTATGTAGATGACTACGATGGCTGGCACGTGGTCAACCTTAATGACAATTTAGGCACAGGCGGCCACGGTACTCAGGTCAGCAGTATGATCGGAGCAAAAGGCGACAATTCCACAGGTATTACTGGCGTGAACTGGAACGTAAAAATCATGCAAGTCCAGCTCGGAAGCATCGTAGAATCACGCGTGGTGGCCTCCTACTCCTATGCCCTCACAATGAGAAAGCTGTACAACCAAACCAATGGAGATAAAGGCGCTTTCGTTGTAGCCACCAACAGCTCTTGGGGTATCGACGGAGGACAGCCTGCTGATGCACCCATTTGGTGCGCGATGTACGACTCTCTCGGAACTTATGGAGTAATTAGCTGCGGTGCCACCGCCAACAATGATGTCAATATTGATATTGTAGGCGACCTACCTACCGCTTGTCCAAGTGAGTATCTTGTTTCCGTGACCGCTACAGACAATAACGATGTTAGAACTTTCAGCGGCTATGGAACAACACATGTTGACCTTGGTGCACCCGGCGAAGATGTATTCCTTGCTGGTAATAATAATTACAATACCACTAGTGGAACTTCTTTCGCAACTCCCTGCGTAGCCGGTGCAATTGCACTCCTGTATAGTGCGCCTTGTGTGAGTCTAATGGCTCAGGTGTACGCAGACCCATCTCTAGCCGCCGAAATGATGATCGATTATATCCTTAATGGCGTTGACCCCGTGAGCAACCTCGCTGATGAAACAGTAACCGGTGGAAGACTCAATGTAAAAACAAGCCTCGATTTACTTTTGGCAGCATGTTCTAGCAACCCATGTTTCGCACCATTCAATGTGACATCAGAATTGCAGGAAGGAACACTCAATTACACGTTCTCCTGGAATACTATCGACGATACACAAACATACAATTTCAGATACCGCATCGTTGGTGCCAGCGCTTGGACTGAAATAAACAATATCGAACAACAATCAATTACAATCAATAATCTAGCAGTTTGTACGGAGTATGAATACCAAGTACAAGCAAACTGTGTTGAAGGCACTAGTGATTGGTCTGCTGTCCTCAA
>JBKCOM010000037.1:0-4803 GCA_046309775.1 Flavobacteriales bacterium | reverse complement strand
TTCTGCTGGATTTGGATAAACCACTAAACTCCAATCCGTTTTCCTTTCTGCTAAATTACTGAATTGCGAAAGTGGTGTGCTCAATTTGGCAATGTTACCATACGGTCCATCTTGACCGATGTACTCGAAACGACCGGCGATATAAAGATGATCGTCGACGACAAGCATGTCATAAACGCTTTCTGAAAATTCTTCTGCAAGTATACCATCCACAGACATGAATTGTTCCGTATTCTTCCATATCATTTCACTATCATCCACGGCAAAAACACCATGGCATGTTTCATTATTTGCTTCGGTAAAAAAACCACCGACGTACAAAAAATCGTTATGAGACACAAGGCTCGTAACGTAACCATTAGTTTGAATGTGATAAGGCTTTAATTCTCCGTTAACATAGTAAAGCAAAAAAATATACTCTTCATTGGTAAATCCCGGAAAGTTCTGTTGTCCGAAGATTCCGCCAATGAATAAAGTGTCTTGGTGTACACACATTGAATACACATTACTCACCTGATCTAATCCTTGCCCAACTTGTACAATTGTTCCGTCTTCTACCTTAGCGATACAATAAATTCTATTTGGTGGTAAACTGGAATTATAACAGTCAAATTTTCCCCCAATGAACAGAGTATCATAATAATCTAAAATTTCCGCGATTTTTACCATACTAAAATCTACGCGTTGAGCTATAATGGTGTAATCGTCAATATCTGGATGGTATTCCAGTAGCATAGGTACTTCTTCACCTTCTTGGACATCGAGCATGGCGCCAATATAAAAGCGCTCATTCACTTCTGCCAACAAAGAAGTTCCAAGAAGCGCTGGTACCGAAGATACAAGACTCCATTCATTTCCTTGAGCTTTGTAGAGATATCTATCCGAAGTGCCACAGATAAGTCTACCGCTGGCATATTTGACATTACCGAAGTTAAGAACCGAATGAGGAGCATTCCCGCATGTAGTAATCGAATTGTCCCAATCAATCCCGGTCCAAGAACCAAATCGTAGAAATTCGTTGCATTGTCTGTCAGCACTAAAATATCCAAAGGCATCAATTCTATTCAAAGCTTCGTCGTGTGTAATACCAATAATCGTCGAAACAATAGAAGGCTCTGTGCACTCCAATCCACCATCCAAAGATTCCCAAGTTTGGGAAAAGGACAAACTATAATTAAGTAAAAGCAGGAGTAAAATAAAACGTTGCATTTTTTTCAAATTTAAATCGGGGCAGGATTAAATCCCACCCCGATTTCTTATTAATTTTTGATTAAGAGTTTGGACAAAACTTGTCCATCCAAGGTAATGACAAATGAATAAACCCCATTTGCCCATTCATTTATTTCAACTATTTCTGTCCTTGAGTTTAGTGTTTTGTCAAGAATCAATCTTCCAGTAGCATCAAAAACCTTAAGGGTGGCGTCATTGAAATCTCTTTCTATTGAGATGTTTACTAAATTTGAAGCTGGGTTTGGAAAGAGATTAATTTCAGGAACCTTGTCAAAAGCGATAATTTCAACTTCTGTAATGACTGGAGATTTATTAAACCTTGTTATTACTCCATCCTCATTTAACGGATTGAAGCCTTTAAAATAAGCTGTTGTCCCAGCTCCGTCAAAGTCTAATAGTGTATAGTCTTCTCTCGCCTCTCCCACTATCCAGCCTCTAAAGTCGGTTGTTTTAACTGAATGCCCTTCACTAGCTTCTCCACAGCCAAGTTGAGTACTCCAAAGAATATCGTTGTTCAAGTCAAAAGTCGCTGCTAAGGATCTTCCTGTCTGAGCGGATATGTTCGTTTCTATATGATATCCTCCATCTGAATTGCACAAAGGAAATGCAGTCGGATTTGATTGACAGTATCCTCCAGGCTGCTGAACGGCCGTTGAACGGTGTGTGCCTGTAATTGTAAGTTCATTCGTTGGCGATACATGAGACGAAAAAGCGGCTTCTTCATTATTACCCCCAAACAAAGTGCTCCAAGTAAGTTGAAAAGTATCAAAAACTGTGTTATGAGTTAACTTCATGATAAAACCTTGAGACCCTTGACCAAAAGACTGTTGCTGCCAACCAGATCCTACAATTGGAAAGGTGGCACTTTGCGAGGTAGAAATTTGTTTTATTCCTGTCACATAAACTTGTCTTTCACCAGTTTGAGATTCTACTCTCGAAACACCAAGACTTGGCCTTTGAAAAAGATCGTCGCCATCATTCGTTGTTTCATATACAAATGTGCTATAATCCAAGGAGTGAATTGGAACGTTTCCATTGAGGGTCACTCCATATTTAATGAAGAAATAGTTAGCCGCATTTGGATTTACGGGGGTAAATGAAAAGTCTGCTGATTGTTTCAACAGAGGAAACTGATTTCCGGGCGGATTAACTTCATCAATATTTCCATATTGCAAGCTTTCTGTGGTACCTACCAGGTACAATGCTTGGGGGTCTACTGACGCAACAACATCCCATAAATAATCGTTTTCAGTGGTACCAAAAAATGTTCCCCACATAACAGGTTGATTGGGGTCGCTATCATTGATACATAATATTACTCCGTCTTCATTTTGTGAATAGGGTAATACTAGGCTTTCAGGGTCTGATGCCATCATTTCCCAGCCTTGCCCTGAAGATGTATGTCCTGTTAGATAAAGTCTACGTGGGCCATCTTTGGGAGTTGGAACCAAAGAAATGCCTCTAAAATTATCCAGGCCGTTGCCTCCAATATAAGTATCCACATCTATTTCCCCATCTAATCCTGTTAATTTCAAATACAAACCATCTCGATTGCCATTTTTGACTATATCATCTAATCCTCCATCTGCCCATAAGCCCAGCCCATTGCTTCCTGTAACCCCAGTTACATGTACGCGGTCATTATCTGCCCAAGCAATATCAAAACCCAAATCAAAGCTTGCGCCGCCATATATGGTCACCCATGCCGCCGAACAATCTTCGCGAAACTTACCTATTAAAAAATCTTGATTAAAAGATTCTGAGGATAAATCAAGGGTACTTCCAACATCAGGAATGTTTGCAGATAATGTAATCCCAACAACGAAGGCCTCATTTCCTGGGTTTACGTCCACCCCTTTTAGCTCATCATCGCTGCTTCCTCCAAAAAAAGTACTCCATTCAATGTTATTGGTGCCTGGGCAGCTTGCTAGCAGAGAAGAAGCGGCCTTAGCGTTTATTTCAATTACAAGTGTACCTGACCATGCACCGATGTTTCCAAAGGAGACATCGTTACCTGTTACAACATAAGTAGGCTGCCAAGAATGCTGAGTTAGCACTCCAGTTAAATTGTTCATAGAATATGCAACTGGTCTCTCTTGTTCCTCTGTCGTCCAGTTTAGGCCAATCTTTAATTTACCATCGCCACCAACTCCGATACTCGAATGTCCAGAATATTCTGATTTAATGTTAGCAATGTTTGCACCACTGCGAATAACAAAATAATACTTGTAAGCTAGTTCGTTTTGAGTAAACATTAAATCAACATTAGGATAAATTTCTTTCCAAACCACTCCGCTAAACATCTCTGTTTTCAAACTCGGTTGATTCATGTGAGTTAAATAATAATTCGTGAAGCTCGGCATCAGCTTGATGGGCACCCAGTCACTTACGGTATTTGCGTTCTTAAATCCCATGTCAATTCGTTGAGCACTTACAGTGTTTTCATCGATTCGGTTGGTGAACACCATTGACATTCTTTGATTACTCAATAAAAAGGTGGAGGGGTAAGAAGTGTAATTATAGTATTTGGATTGGGTATCACTTAGTCCTTGAGCATTACGAACTTGTCCATTATTTATTTCATATCCTTGGCTTGATTGGGCTCCAAAGTTATTAGGTAAATAAACAGTTTGTTCTCTCCATTTCACAAGAGCATAACTAAAACCGACGCCTTTCTCTGTTTGAGTTGAAATGAAAATGTTCCCTCCATTTATTGCCATCGCATAAACAGCATCATGACCATTTGAATCACCATTAAAAAAACCCTGTGCTAATATAGCACCATTGCTCTGACTCAACTTCAAGAGAGCTACATCTTGATTGAACTGATTAACATCATTGGCTGCTACATATAGATCATTACTTAAATTCTTTACAATTTTATATCCTTCACTGGCCAAAGCTTCATATCCTGTCCACTCAGTCACCCAGAGCGATACACCATTTATAGCATTGAGCTTGCCTATAATTGCCTTTTTTCCATCTCCTGTGTGCGTGTAGCCAGTAAATCCTATGTTAGAATTATCAATCTGTACTAATGAAAATGCATGGTCATCTTCATTCACAGCGCCATTTTTTTCATAGACCCATTGCTCGACGAGTGAATTGTTATACTTGATAATTCTTAGATTTTTTCCTTGACCAAAAACATTTTTGGATCCACAAACATAAATAGATTCTGCAGAGTCGATTATTAAATCGGAGATTTCATCAAGCTCCGAGTTATCTGCTCCTGTGTATGCAGAACCTACCAAGGAACCTGTATTCAAATTGAAACTTAGTCGTGTAAGTCTCCAAGAGACAGGACTTATTGAGGATTGACTTGCACCGCCTATTATTAATGTCGACGTTGAAACTACCACCCTATGCGCAATGTCCTGAAGATTATAAACTGAATTAAAACTATTGCCCCAAAGGATAGTTCCATTGGGATGAACCTGCAACAAAAAACCGGACAAAAAGTTAAGCGGCATTTTTGATTTTCGTTAATTCTTCGAACTCTTCGATTGTTAAGTAGTCCAATGTACCGTGTCTCCTGTTTTTATTATACCATATTTCAATCCATTCAAATAT
>JBKCOM010000036.1:0-2673 GCA_046309775.1 Flavobacteriales bacterium | reverse complement strand
ATACTTTCTTTTTATTTTTAGCAAAAGAACTCTACCAATTAGGGCAACTAGGTTAATCAAACTTGAAGTGAGGTTAATTAAGGTTAATGAAAAGAACGCCTTTGTGCAAGTCCTATATAAATTCGCATTATGAAGCGCGATTCGAAAAATCACAACACCATTTATTTGATCTCTCTAGGAATACTTGGAGCGTTGATTCTTATTATTGGATGGTTGCGCGGTCAGTACATAAAAGAGTATGACAATCTTCAACGGCAATTAAAGGGAAGTCTTTTTGAATCCACCATTGAGATAAGAGATAGCTTACTTCACGAAATGATATTGTCTCAAAAAACAGATACTGTTCAAGTAACTGTCTTCTCTGATACCCTCGGAAGATTGCCCAAGCCTCCGCGCATTAGTGATCAAGAAATGCTTCGAACTAAAGAATATGTCTTCAATCTAGATAATTCTATAGAAGACGGAAACTTCACGAAAGTGAGTACAATTCAAGTAGGAGACACATCTGACCTCATAATGGAATCGTTACTATTGTTCGTAGATGAACTGAATTTTGGTGATTCTGTCAAAGTAACTTTTCCATCGTCAAATAACGCATATGAGGATTTACAAAAAATGCTTCAGTCCAAATTATATGAAAATTATCCTAATCTAAAGTTTCAAGCGATACCAGAAATCAAGGCTACAGACGCTCAATACGACCTCATCTTTGAATCTCCTTTTTTAAGAAAAAAAGCTTTTCTCGTGGTCCATAATGATGTAGCAGTAATACTCAATGTGTTGAAATGGGAATTTGTATTAGCGCTCATCGCATTTATAGTAATAGCCGCAGCATTGGTTATTACCTACATTCAACTTAGAAAGTTGATCGCCATTAATGCCATCCGAGATGCATTTGTAGCAAATGTTTCTCACGAAATAAGCACCCCACTTTCGACCATAAAAGTAGCTTTGGAGAGTATCTCCAAACATCAAGCAGCGAATGATGCAGCCCTTTCGCAAGAATATATACACATTGCTGAAACAGAGTTACAGCGTTTGTCGAATCTTACCGATAGCATTATTCAGGTAAAAAATCTTACAGATCCATCATTTCAATTGGATAAAATCTCCTTTAGTCTTTCGCAACAAATTGCAATTGCTGTGAAGATATCATCCGTTAAAATTGAAACGAAAGATATCCAAATTGCCTATTCGGCTTCGAAGGAATATGAGATCTTTGGAGATGAAAAGTTGCTCATGGGAGTTTGGATTAATTTGATTGAAAACGCCATTAAATACTCTCAGCGAGGTACCATATCTATTTCCATACAAGAGCAAAATCAAGACACCATTGTTGTCGTTGAAGATCAAGGTGAGGGCATTCCTATGGAATATAGTTCTAAGATATTCGAGCAATTTTTTCGTGTGCCCACGGGCAATATTCATAATGTAAAAGGCAATGGAATAGGGCTATACTACTGCAAGCAAATCATAGAAAAGCACAATGGCAGTATTCAATATACACCGGGAAAATTAGAAGGAAGCATTTTCACTGTAACGATCCCATCATACAATGAAAAATAGAATTCTGTATATTGAAGACGAAACGCTTTTAGCGCGTATCATCATTGATAGCCTGCACTATCACAATTACCAAGTAGATCATTACATTCACGGACAGCAGATTGAAACATACCTACAAGAGTATACACCTGACATTTGTATCCTTGATGTGATGCTTCCGCATATTGATGGATTTATGCTTGGTAAAAACATTAGAAAAATTCTTCCATCCTTACCTATTATATTTTTAACAGCTAAAAATGAAACGAAGGATGTAATTGAGGGATTTAAATCGGGAGGCACAGATTACCTAAAAAAGCCGTTCAGTATCGATGAATTGCTCATCCGCATTGAAAATCAACTTGTGTTATCCAAACCCAAAAATCTTCAGGATTCTAATACAATAGAGTTGTTTGATCTCATCTTGCATACCGATCGGCAAGAAATCATTATTACGGGCGAGACGCGCAAGTTGAGTTTTAGAGAAACACAATTGGCCGCGCTCTTATTGTCGCGCTCTGGGGAAGTGATTACAAGAAAAGAAATATTAATGAAATTGTGGGGTGATGACAGTTACTTTAACTCTCGCAATTTGGACGTTTACATACGTAAATTTCGCGAGCTCCTCTCCACTGATGATACGCTGGAGCTCATTACCTTGAAAGGCGTGGGGTATCGTTTGGTGAGGAAACCATAAAACACTATATTTAAGCGACTTAAAAACAATTTCGAAAACTAAAAAGGCTATCGAGGCACATTCGTTCAATCTATAAATCCGTCATTCAACTTTAGTTTTCGTCATTCAGTCTATCCGAATAGGTCGAGTCTTTCTTAGTGCTATTAATTAGCCGAAAATTAAAGGTAATGAAGTATTTATTAATTTGCTGTCTCATGCTAACACTTGTCGGCATCTCTCAAGGACAATCCAAATTCACCGTATCAGGAGAAGTAAGTGACAAATCAAGCGGAGAAACTCTGATTGGCGCTGCGCTTTTTGTGAATGGAACGGGAGTGGCCATTTCAAATGAATACGGTTTCTATTCATTCGATTTGCCTGGCGGAATTTTTACTATTGAAATAAAATACATTGGACTAGAGACCAAATTAGTAGAAATAGATCTCAAAGCA
>JBKCOM010000035.1:0-96673 GCA_046309775.1 Flavobacteriales bacterium | reverse complement strand
ACCACCTTTGAGTCTCAAGAAACGGCTCAAATCGCCATATTTGAATGGATTGAAATATGGTATAATAAAAACAGGAGACACGGTACATTGGACTACTTGACAATCGAAGAGTTCGAAGAATTAACGAAAATCAAAAATGCAGCTTAACTTTTTGTCCGGTTTTTTGTTGCAGGTTCAACTCAGAGTAAGAATCTGGGATTATATTTCCATTATCCAAGTGCATCTTTTTTAATGACGCTCGGTAACCATTCAAGTCTTTATAGATCGATAGCTCTATCGTTGCACTTTTAAAAAGACTAAACTCTGCAAACATTAGTTTATCCATATTTGAAATGGCTTCTAATCTTAAAGCATCAATCGATGAAATCGGAATTGTCACGTCGTTGCAGTCGAACATAACCGTAATTCGATTTTGATAAATGTGGTTGGAAAGCTCTATCTCTACTTTTTTAAAAAAATCTTGAAGCGCATGGACAGTCAAGGCTTCGTTTTTTAGTGTTACCATACCTATGTTCGTTGCTTTTAGTTTTAAACCTAGTCATTACTAGAAAAATATAGTAACCCAATAGTCTTCTCTTCTAGTTTTATTCAAAACACACCTCACTTGTACTCATTCGCGTGCGAAGTGCGCATGATCTTTTTCAGTCCAGTTTTCTAAGAGATTTAGAGTTACTCAAAGAATTACCAATCGGGACTGAATCGGGGGTGCCGTCCTAATTCCGTCCACCTTGCATCAATGAAACTCTAAAACCCTTGTCAAACCTCGCGTTGAGGCTTTTCCAGTGGAGATAATCGGAGTCGAACCGATGACCTCTTGCATGCCATGCAAGCGCTCTAGCCAGCTGAGCTATACCCCCATTTTCGCCGTAGCGGGCGCGAAGATAATGTTAACATATGAAAAAATTAAAAAAAGATGCAACATTATCTCGACCACCCTCGTTACAATGGTAAGTTCTCACTTCTCATAGAGAATTTGGTTTTGGTTAAGGAATGGAAATTTGCCCCTCAACGGAGGGGCAATTTCTTTTTTATACCTGCCCAAAGCCATATCTTCGCCCTATGCTGCTGTTCCACTTACTTCTAACCTTTATTTCCTTTCTCCCAGGAAAACAGCACCATAACGCCCTACCCGAACAAACCCACATCCACGTCATCCCCCTCAAAAGAGCCGGAAACCTACTCCTTATTGAAGCCACCGTCGACTCAATCACTGGAGATTTCATACTCGATACTGGCGCTCCATACCCCGTTATCAACGCCACATACTTCAGAAATCTATACTCAGGCATAAAACAACAATCCGCAGGAGTCGGCGGCACAGCGGTAGCTTCTGAACAAATCACACTCAAATCACTCACTTTTGGTGGTATCAGCTACAGCAACATTTCGGGAGATATCGCTTCACTTGCTCAGCTAGAAAACAAAACGAAAACGAAAATTCTCGGACTGCTCGGAACTAGCTTATTCGCTAAATACAAAATTCAGCTCGATGTCAACAAAAATCAATTAATCCTTTTCGACCTCGATGAATATGGAAATCCATTAGCCTCTTTACCGCCAGACTCCACGAATGCCTCTCCCCTCAGCAACGATCCGGCAATAAATATTAAATTCAAATTGTGCGATAATAAAATCGTGGTGCCCGTCGATGTCGCGAATAAACAAATGAACTGGATTTTCGATACCGGCGCAGAGAGCAATGTCGTAGATGCCCTTTCGAGTAAAAAGATTCTTAAAGAATTCGTCGTCCTTCGAAGGATCAATATGACAGGAACCGCAGGCGCCAAACAAGAGGTATTCCTTGGCTATTTCAACGAAATAAGTGTCGGCCAACAAACATTTCCAATGCAGCAAACCGTGCTTGTCGGCATGCAAGAACTCAATCAAGCGTGCAGCGTTTTTATCGACGGAATACTTGGGTACAGTTTTTTCTCTCAAGGCATCGTGACCATGAATTTTATGACAAAAGATTTTTCACTTTATCTTTATCTCTCAGAATGAAAAAAATCGTTTTTCTCATACCATTCCTCGTTATTTCAAGTCTCTTGAAATCTCAAAACCTTTTTGTACTAAAAGACAATGAGATGCACTTTAAGGTAATGAGAAATTGGAGTAAGGCCGAGGCAGACAGCATTCTTGCGCTCTATGATATGAGCCAATTATCTTTTGATTCGCTCGTAAATAAAGGCACCCTTGGAAGTTTTGCCAACGACGGATGGAAAATAGCTAAACGAACTAAAAAGTACATCAAAATTTCAAAAAAAATCAACCAAAACCTCGATCAAGACTGGGAAAATTTCAATTTCGATAGCTACTGGAAATCAGACTCCAGCTTTAGTGGTAATCAATTCACTACGAAAGTGTATGGTTACAACCAATGGAAAAAGCAGAGCGTATTTGAAATAAATGGTAAAACTCGATTCTACCTTTACGGAAGTACAAACGCTCTGGGAGTTTTTCTAAGTGGTACGTTCAATAAATGGAGCACGGGAAAAACGGAGATGATAAAAGCAGAAGATGGTTGGTACATCGACCTAGACATTCCCGCTGGTCGCCATGAATACAAATTCATTATCGACGGTTATTGGAAAAGAGATTTGAATAATCTTTCAAAAATCTCCGATAACAACGGCGATTACAACTCAGTTTACTTCAAGCCCAACTATACATTTAGATTCCCAAGCACCGATGCAAAGCAAGTATTATTAGCCGGAAGCTTCAACAATTGGGATGAAAGAAACACTGAAATGCTTCGGGATAACGCTGGCTGGTATCTTCCCGTGTTTTTGCCCGATGGCGATTATACTTACAAGTTTATTGTTGATGGTAATTGGATTTGTGATCCAACAAACTCTAAACGTGTCCCTAATGAACATAACACCGACAATTCATTTTTAGAATTGGGACAAAAAACAGATGTCACCTTCAATCTAAAAGGTTTTCAGAATGCGCGAACAGTAATTCTTACAGGTTCATTCAATGGCTGGAACGAAACGCAGTTGTTCATGAAATCTTCTGAAAATGGCTGGACCTATACCATTCCTCTTAGGGCCGGATTTTACACCTATAAGTACATTGTAGATGGGCGCTGGTATGCCGATAGCTCCAATCTAACATTTCCTAGTTCAGTGTTCAATGAAATCGACAACTGGATCGTGGTTGAACCCAATTATACATTCAAACTATCAGGATATGGTACGTCGAAAGATGTGCGCGTTACTGGCAGTTTTATCGACTGGATGGAGCCCGGACTTCAAATGATAAAATCCGGAGACGATTGGACATTGCCATTCTATCTTCAAAACGGTAAAGTCACTTACAAATTTGTCGTCGATGGCAAATGGATTATAGATCCAGGAAATAATCTATTTGAAGAAAATGAATTTAACACCGGAAACTCTGTTTTATGGATAGAATGATGAACTGCAATTGGAATAGGAGGATGAGTAGGGGAATGAGTAGGAGTAGGATGTTGGTGGTGTTTGCACTTGTGTTTTGGGGGATGGCTTCTTTTGGGCAGGATTTCAAAATATCAGGTACCATCGAAGGGCTGCCAGATCAGAAAGGAACAATAATTCTTGAATATTGGAGTGAAGACTCGTGGAAAAATTGCGCCAATGCCGCTATTAATAAAGAGGGAAAATTTTTACTGCCCAACAAGTGCACCCATGCGGGACAATATCGCTTGCGCCTCAGCATTGACCCTAAGAGATGGGGCGATTTTTTATTGATAGAAAACCAAGTTGTTTATGACTTGAAGTTCAAGCTTGAGGACTTCCAAATGCGAGCGCTATACACCGGCGGCACAAAAGAGGCGCAAGGCTATCATAAGATCATGGAGAGCTATGCTAACTTTCTTCTTAATCCAGACTCTCTCGAGCGCAATAGCAGGGAACGCCTTTTAATGGAAAAGAAATTTGCTGAACAACTTCAAAACGCAAGAGTCAATGCCTATCCTCAGACCATTACCGCAGATGTTGTAATTCCATCTATCACCCGACCTATTTGTCCATTCATCGAGAACACGAATATTCCTATGGACTCTGTGCTCCAATGGTACTCAAAGCATGGTCTTGACAATATACCTTTCAAAGACCCTCGAGTACTGAAACACTTTGGACTTGTGCGATCGCTCAATTATCACTTTCAATACTTCTATGAAAAAAATAAAATCACAGAGTACATCGATCAAGTGATGGTGAAGGCCATGGCCAATGAAGAAGTCGAAGCGTTTGTATTTCGATTTTTATTAGACAAAATGCTCGATTATAAAAGTGAAGAAGGGCTCTCACATTTACTCACTTGGTATGTCAGCGACTGCACTGATAATACTCACGTAGAAGATGCTACAAGAAATCTCATTACTGCTCTAGAAAGGAACAAGCCCGGTAACACCATCGAAAATCTCCGTCTTCCAAGCTTGCCCAACAAAGACATCATTGAACTAAAACAAGTTTTCTCAAAAAATAAAATAACCATTCTTATGTTCTGGCGCTCCAACTGCAGCCACTGCAAAGAATTTGAGCCAGAGCTACAATCTATTTATAAAAAATACAAGTCTCAAGGAATCGAGATATATGCTATCGGCACCGATAAAGCCGAAGAAGATTGGATGGCCAGCGCGAAAGAAAAAAACAGCCCGTGGATTCATGTGTTTCTTTCGTATGATTCGCGAAAAGATTTTAGTAAAAGATTCCCTGTACCAAGCACTCCTACGTTGATTGCGGTGGATCAAAATGGAAAAATTTTACGTCGACTTATCATGCGCAGTAAACTCGAGGAAACGATACAAGAAATGCTCAAAGAAATCAACCCATAATTATGTCAGAAAAAAAATCCCTACTCCTTCAAGATACTATAAATGCTGTTGGCGAATTCCACAATGCATTTGGAATACCAAATCGCTTCGAACCCATTGGAACCCTTACAGAAAAAGAATATACGCTTCGTTTTAATCTAATGAAAGAAGAAAACGAAGAATACCTTGAAGCAGCTAAGAACGGAGATTTGGTAGAGATTGCAGATGCCTTGGGTGATATGCTTTACATATTATGTGGAACCTTAAATGCTCATGGATTACAATCTAAAATTGAAGAAGTATTCACCGAAATCCATCGCAGCAACATGAGTAAACTCGACGAAAACGGGAAGCCTATTTATCGTGAAGATGGAAAAGTAATGAAATCAAATCGCTACTTCAAGCCAAACATAGCCGCGATCATCAATGAGTGAAACGGTTAAGAAATACCTCCCCCATTCTGTTTTCTTCATTCTCGCAGCGCTTCTGCTAGCGCCAATTGGCTATTTTTCGATATTCTTCAAGTTACCAGATGGTGTGCATTTCATTCGGCAGAGCGATAGTCTTTCCTTTGTGCTAAACTATTTTTATTTAGACGCGGCCTTTCTCTCGCCGGAGAACTTTAATCTCATTAGTGAAAATGGAAAAGCAGCGAGCGAGTTTCCAATTTTCTATTGGATCGCAGCGCAAGTCTCGCATCTTTGGAATCATCCATCGACTATCATTCGCATCATTCATGCGTTGTGTTTTTTCAGTGGCATCTATACACTTTTTTACTTTCTATTCAGAGAAAAAATACCATACGTCGCAGCAGCACTTTCTGCATGTATAATGATTTGCTCCACAGTAGTTCTTTATTATAGCAATAATTATTTACCTGACATTTCCGCCACTGGCCTATCGATCAGCGCCGTGTGCCTCACCATGTCGAACAATAAGAGGTATATTATCATTGGCATTGGCTTGTTTACACTTGCTTCACTAATCAAAGTCTCATATGCTATTTTTCCTATCGCATTTTTCGCATCGTCATTCCTTCAAAGAGATATTGTAATTTCTACAAAAAGTAAATTATTATTGGTTCTGTCATGCACACTATTGATTAGCGCTTGGTGGTATTATGTGCATCAATACAATGCGGTATTGAATAATGATTATTATGCAAATAGGGCCATTCCTCTTTGGAAGACAAGTAGTGCCGAAGTAGCGGCAACCATTGACCTCATTCAAAATTATTGGAAAAACAGCTATTATCCTGAAATCTCTCGCTGGTGGTTTGTGATAATCTTTCTATCCTTTTTTCTTTTTATAAAAAAAATAAATCGCTTTCAGTTGCTCTACAATCTACTCAACCTTTTGGGTGTAGCCTGTTTTGTGATTCTTTTTTTTCAAAAATTTCATGATCACGACTATTATTTTCTAATCTGCCTTCCAGCCATAGCAGGCTTTACCTTAACAACTTTACCACATATCTTCCAATATAAAAATCAAAAGTGGTTTCATTATTTAGCGACGTCTGCGATGGCCATTGTACTCGTATCCGCCTACGTGTATGTCACTCCAAAGATCGAAAAGCGCTGGGCTGGGTCTGATTACATTCAGTCTTTACACCCGAAAATCGAACAGTTTAGACAAATTATTGAACGCACAGATTCAGAAAGAAAAGAAAAAATCCTGGTGGTTGGCGACTCTACTATGAATGGAACCTTATATCAACTCGAGCGCAAAGGCTACGCGTTGCCCATCATTCCTAAGAGCAACAAAGAATTGTTGACAGAAAAATTGCTTAAAGATGTCGATTGGATTATTCTTGTGAAAAAACCAAGTACCGAAAATCCAATATTGAATGAACGTTTGAAGAATATCTATCACTACCCTGCACTAATCGATTGGAAAAAATGAGTCCAGTCGTTTAGATACTTCTACATCTCCATTGTCGTAATACATTACCTTCAGATAAATCTGTTGGATATTGGTACTCTCCATTTTCCGGCCCATTAAATCGAAATACTCCTCTCGAATGATTTCTCGAGGAAGCTGCTTTGACTCTTGAATACTTACAACGAGGCATTCATTATTCAAATCAAAAGTTTGCACGTATCCACCCGCAGAAGCTTCTGAAAGTTTGAGGACAATCGTCTCGCCTGTTTCTCCATTAAAACTATAGCTTGTACCCACACAATAGATTTCACCTGAATCTGAGAATACCGCATTCACAAAGAAGTCATCCTCTTCGCCGCCAAAAGTAGGTGCACCGGCAAATGTTCCATCATTTTCTAGCATCATTACAAATGCGTCTTTTTTTCCTGCACCAGCAAACTTTAGGTAGCCCGGCAGAATAATATTGTCGGCCGTTACATATACATTTGAAAATCCAAAATCATCGGTGGCACCAATGCCTCCGGTCATCAAAAGATTTCCTTCATTGTCGTAACGCGCATAATATCCGCTTACATAATCAAGTAAATCAATCTCACCGGCAATGTGGACTAAACCTTCTGAATCAATGAAAATATCATTGATTACAACATTCCCCTGAATATCTGAAACCGACAAATTGCTTTCGCTGAAAGTGGCACTATTTAACTTTAAGATTTTAGAATCATTTAAAAATGCCTCCTCGTTACTCTCGTTCTCCAAATAAGATGCAAGGTAAATTTCTTGACCTACCACTTCAATCGCGGATGGTATGCGACCTGATAAAGCAGTGCCGAGAGGCAGATATTCAAACACATCTCCAACATTGCACTGCAATAACTTGTATCGATCGGCACTTGAATAGTCTTCGATAAGCAATAGTGGACGCTCATTGAGCAATGTCATTTGATGAGCCACTTGCCATGATGGAGCGCTGTGAGAAGCATAACTCAATTGTGTTCCATCCGCTGCAATAGTCATTACGAATACATCATAGCCATCATCGCCAACATGGAGCTGTGTTCCACTAATAAAAATCTCATTCGCACTATTTATCGCAATCGCACTTGGTTGCTCAATAGCTCCCGTTCCATAAACTTCTGACCATAGACAATTGAGATTTTGATCCATACATGTCAAAACCACATCCGTATGTGAAGAGGGCGCGGCGTTCGTGCTAGAAAGTGCGTAGATAAAACCATTTGAATCTATTGCTATATCAATACCTTCCTCAACGTTTGACGTACCTATTGTTTTGAAAATTGCCAAAGGAGGATCTCCTCCAGCAATCACTGAAAATGGAACGAAAAGAAGAAGAATTAAATTTTTCATCGAATTGCTTTTCTAACCTTGATAAGTCTTTCTAGTAAACCTTCTAATAATTCTAGGCGTAACATGTTTGCTCCATCACTCTTGGCTACAGCAGGGTTAGGATGAGTTTCGATAAACAATCCATCCACACCCACGGCCACAGCGGCCTTTGCAATAGTTTCAATGAGTTCAGGTTTTCCGCCCGTTACACCCGAGCTTTGATTGGGTTGTTGCAAACTGTGTGTACAGTCCATTATTGTCGGAGCATACTGCTGCATCACAGGAAGGCCTCTAAAATCAACCACTAAATCCTGATAACCAAAAGTAGTTCCGCGCTCTGTGAGCCACACATTCTTGTTGCCAGATTCAACTATTTTGTTCACTGCATGTTGCATCGATTCAGCCGAAAGGAATTGCCCCTTTTTCACATTGACTACTTTCCCTGTTTTTGCTGCTGCCTGAAGAATATCTGTCTGACGGCAAAGGAAGGCGGGAACTTGAAGAATATCAACATACTCTGCAGCCATATAAGCTTCTTCAGCACTATGAAAATCTGTGGTGACAGGAAGCTTGAAATGGTCGGCCACATTTCTGAGAATTTGAAGACCTTCACGATCTCCTATGCCTGTAAATGAATCTCCACGCGAACGATTGGCCTTTCTATAGGATGCTTTAAAAATATATGGAATTTCCAAGCGATCAGTGATTGCTTTCACCTTTTCGGCCACTTCAAAAACGAGCTCTTCACTCTCAACGACACATGGACCTGCAATAAGGAAAAAATTTCCTTTATCTGTGTTTTTAATATTTGGAATTTGATCTAACATCATTTCTATATTTTACAAAAAAAACTATCAACTTCATTATAAAACTAGCGAAACTCCTAAGAAAGCATTGCTTCCCCTTGCGCTTATCGCCATTATACCCCATAAATGTTGTGTACCTGCTGAAACAAAAACACGATCATTCAATAGGTATTGAAGTTCTATACCCAAGGCCAACCGCGAATAACCGCCATAACTGACCCGTTCGGTAAGCATCAATCCTTTTGAGACAAAATGATTATAGCCCAATGAAACCAAGGGCAGCGCTGCATAATTTGGTTGCAATAATATGCTTGCCTCATAACTGCTTTTCGAATTAATTTTCTTCAACATCCTGAATTGAATTGAGCCAGGCAATGGCCTCCAACGCGATTGCTTGCGTCCTTCTACTCCCAAAGTATCTTGCCAAGCGGGTAAAGCCAAACTATCAGCGTCTATTCCAAGCACATCATTAATTTCAATACCATCCCACACGAACGTAGAATCAGCCTCATAATAAATGCTGTTTTGCCAATACGTCCAGCCAATATTCCTAACAGAGATAGAGAAAAAACCCTGATCTCTTTTCATAGGAATATTCAAATCGGCGTCGAGGCAAAATCCTTGTCCTCTCGAAGTAAATGGGCCAGACTTGGTAGTATCCGCCTGCTCAAAATCTGCGATATAATCTAAGCTCGTAACACCTGAAACAGGGGACGTAAACCACCGCGCTCGATCAATATTTAGATTCAAATAATTTAATCCAGATACATAAGAGAATCTTATTGAGCTTAAATTTTCTTTATTAAATATTCCAATACCCACTTTCTGAAAACTCTGCAATTGGCCATACATTTTCCCAAAACTCATGGTATCCCCGGCAGAACGAGCGTTACCGAAGTATGCCAAATCGAAAAAATCTTTTCCAAAATATAAATTGGCCGCTGAAACACGAGACACACCTCCCGTCAAACCCCACTGCTTGCTACCAAAAACAGAGTCCACAAAGGAATACACCGAAATCCCTGCATTAAAATGAGCCCCAACTCGGTTATAATCTTCCATGTTTTGATAAAGTGAGTTTTTCTGACTATTTCCAATATGTCCGCCAATGGTCATCTTGGAGAGCCACTCATTATCTAAAACATTTGAACCCCAACCAGCGTCCGCTCCAACGTGAAACATTTGTCTGGTGTCCTCAGGCACACCACGAAGCAACCAATATGAATGCGTTTGACTTATTGTACTTTCTACAATAAGAAAACAAACCAAAACTATAAGGGTTAACTTTTTCATTTAATTACTACTCCATATTGACCGCGCAACACGGCAGAATAAATCATTTTATAGTGATCGTACAACCCTACCATTTCTGGATAGTTAGGGGTTGTTATTTTACCCCGAACGATCATTCGGTGGTTCTCCTTTAACTTCTCAAAGATAACTTCATTTACTGGAAAACTCAGAATGGAACCCACTGCACTTACCTCTGAAGAGTTTGGAGTTTGAATTCCTGCTCTCACTTGCTGGTTGAGACCTAAAATAAACTCTTCATCAGTGACAGTATTCAACAATATCAAATCAACAAAGATTGAAAACGGATATTGATTATCCACGAGCAATTCCAAACTTCCGTAAAAGTCCTCCTCTATTTCTGCACTAATATCAAGCGTATCGCTTAGGATAATGCTCTCTGTTGCAAAACGCAAAGGAACCTGTACCTCATAATCCAATTCGATTGGATTTTCGGTATAAATAAAATCATTCGAGCCTGAGATATTTCCAAGGGGATTTAGAGTGAGCTCACCTTGCAATGATAATTGTTGTGGTAAATTTCCAATCCATTGTGGAAGGTTAGAATTACTCTCATTCGCGCTATAGCTATAGCTCGTAGGATAAACGCCCCAACCATTATCCAACGCCCGCGTCAAAAGTATTGGTTGATTAAAGGGGGCGTAAGTCAAATCTATACTGTTCGCGCCTGACACAGAAGCAACAGAATTCAAATTCAAGCGCGCATCCACACCTACATTGTTTACAATATCAAGTGTTAGAGAAGCCCTTTCTAGCGCAAGCGAACCTTCAGGCAAATTGACTCCCTCAAACAAAGGTTCGTCTTCATTGATTACATAAGTATGTTGACCAAAATATCCAGTAGCGTATTCAACTACCGCGTCAATAAAAGATAATTCAACCACCACACTGTCTTGACCTTGCACCACAGCAGAAGTCGGTGCGTCCGCCGCTACGCTCACGGTAGCCTCTACGAACACCTCATTAAAACTGGAACCTGCAGAGCCTCGCAAATCAAACTCAAAATTTTCTAGATCATAAGAGCCTTGTGCCACACCTGGGATATCTGACTGTGCGGGAGGCGTGGCAGCATTGATTAATAAAGGCACCCCCTCATTCAACAATCCCGGCAATGAAAATACCGAGGTCATATACCCATTGATGTAATTGACCACACGATATTGCAATGTTCCTGATTTCATTCGCACTCGCTTTAGCTGCACTCCATTGGGAATATCAAACTCAATATCTCTCGTGACATTTATAATTGAAGCCCCTGCTGGAAGTGTAATTGACCCACTATTGAATGGAACTTTGAAGCTCTCAGATACTGTAGTATCGGGAATTTGAGCTAACGAATCAAAGTTCAAATCCGAAATATTGCCTTTATAAATCAAACTCCATAGACCATTTTCATCGGTCATCAAAAGAGAATCGGCTATGATATCGTTCAGCTGCAACTCTCCCCGAAATAATGGAACACTCACATCCGTATTCCACGTAGTGTCGTCTTTTCTGCATGAAACAATAACCAATATTGACATTAAAACAAGTAGTAATCTCATCCGCTGAAAGTTACAAAATATTTTCAAATTACCCTCGCTGAGACTTTGCAAACAATCCAGGCCTCCATGAACGCAGACCTATAAAGATCAATCCCAATACCATAGGCAACGTGGCAAGGTGTAAACGTTGGGGAATGAAAAACCAACAAACCACCAACATAAACAAAAGAATCGTATTCCATTTAAAATATGTCTTCACCCAGTTTCGCTTCCATGATACAAATACTAAAATAAAATTGATTGGATTGGCCCAAATCAAATTCATATTCCACTTGGTGGCTGTGTGATCGGTAAAAAACCACAAAAAGAAAACCATCACCCCTACAAGTCCTACAACCAGCATCAGCAGACGATCTATCGGTGTGTATGATTGTTTTCTCTTGAAAACTATAACTCCAATTATTACTTGAATAAAAAATAGCAATCCAAAAACATTTATTGGAGTCAGAAGAGAATTATCATTCAACTCATACTCGTAAGGTAAGACCTCAGAAACTGGCTTTACTAATAATCCATCACCGTAAGAAGCAAAAGAAAAATCCTTCATCAAGGAATCAGGTAGGAACATCACATCTTCTTTACCCATGACCTTGTCGCAAGGTAAACCCAGAGCCAAATCGATACCGAAATCGCTCCAAGGCATATGATCCAAATAGCGCTGTATGGCGTCTCTAAACGTCCATTCTTTTGCTCTCACATAGGTAAATTCAACTGGAACCGACGAAGATCTGCGTAACATATCGCGCACTCTCGTGGCGCAATTATCATAAAAGAAATCATAGCGATAAGTTCTATTTTCTGGCTCGTAATTCTCGACCAATAAATCGAACAATCGTCTTTTATCTTCAACCGACAGCAATAATTCTTGCTCATAAATACCACGACCAGTATATATATATTCTTGCTGAAAATTCGCAAAGTCTTCGAGTGAAAGTTTGTAATCAAGTTTTCCTTGCGCAAATTTCCAATAAAAATCATCTGAGAATTCAAATGTTCCATAGTTGAACACCCAATCCACCCAGCGACCATCTAGAGAATCTTCATATCGAATAGCAGTGTGTCCGAAGATGCTATACAAATCAGGACCACTGGTGCAACTCAACAAAGTGAAACGAGCATTCTCCGAAGCTTGATAGCGCTTGTTGTCTTGAGCTATCAACTGAAGAGAAAAGAGACATAATAAAATCAGTAAGATTTTTTTCATAAAACAGAAATAGTACCTGAAAAAACCTTCTTGGCTGGGCCTTTCAGGAAAATATTGGAAAAGTGATTTTTTATATTTTTATCAAAACTAACTGCTAATTCTCCCCCCCTAGTGTGCACTTGAATCTCGCCGTCTAGCTGTTCGTGGATCGCAAATACAATTGCTGCGGCTGTCACTCCTGTTCCACAAGAAAGCGTTTCATCCTCGACACCTCTTTCAAAAGTGCGCATGCGAATCATATTATTAGAAAGCTTTTCAATAAAATTCACATTAGTTCCACTGGGTGCAAAATCCTCATGGTATCGAATCGGTTTTGCTTCGGAATGAATATCGATTTGCTCTACGCTCCTTACAATTTGGACATAATGAGGACTTCCGGTATTTAAAAAATAAGCCCCATCACCGCGATGAACTATTTCATAAACATCTTTCATTTTGACGGCGATCTCATTTTTACTCAAGGTAGCCTCATGCGGGCCGTCAATCGCAGCGAATGAGCAAGACTCCGCAATCATTCCGAGTTCTGAAGCAAATTTTACCGCACATCGACTCCCGTTACCACAAAAACTGCTACTCCCATCTGGGTTGTAAAAATTCATATAAAAATCTTGACCATGGTGGCGGGGAGGCTCGATTAATATGAGACCGTCTGAACCGATTCCAAAATGGCGGTCGCACAAATGCTGAATTTGTTGCGAATTCAGGTCAAAACGCAAGTCACGATTGTCAATCATGATAAAGTCGTTGCCCGTACCGTGATATTTTGTAAATTCAATACTCACCGTGCAAAGATAGTCACCAAAGCGACAGGATTTCCGCGCTATATTCGCCCGTAGAATTTAGGATGAGATGTCGACATTAGAAAAAACCGATTCCACGAGGCAGGGTCAGCTCAGCAGCGATTTGTTGCTCAAAGCTTTCAGGCTTATGTCTACCGCCCGCAACTTGTCGGATATATATGAAGAAAACGCCAAGGTAACCTCCAAATATGTCCACGCTACTTCACGCGGGCATGAGGCATGCCAGCTTGCACTGGGGCTTCAACTCAAACCGCAGGATTTTTTGAGTGCTTATTACCGTGATGATAGCATTCTTTTGGGTATGGGCATTACCCCATATGAGCTCATGCTTCAATTGATGGCCAAGCGTGATGATATTTTCAGTGGTGGTCGCACCTATTATTCGCACCCCTCGCTCAAGCGGGACGACATGGCCAAGATTCCGCACCAATCGAGTGCCACTGGGATGCAGGCCATACCCGCAACGGGAATCGCAATGGGAATGCAGTACCGCGAAAAACAAGCACTCGATCAATATTCATCATCTGAAGACAAACCTTTGGTGGTTTGCTCCATTGGCGACGCAGCTATTACAGAAGGTGAAGTGAGCGAAGCCTTTCACATGGCAACTCTCAAGCAATTGCCGATTGTTTTTTTCGTACAAGATAATGAATGGGATATCAGCGCACACTCAAGCGAGATACGTTTTGGCGACGCCGTTACTTATTCAAGAGCATTTCCAGGGTTGAAAGTGAAATCGATCGATGGAACAGATTTTCTTGCCTCATACAATACGATAAAGGAAGTTTTTGAAGACGTGCGCCGCTCGCGCAGGCCGTGGCTTATTCACTGCAAAGTGCCGCTGCTCGGACACCACACCAGTGGGGTGCGCCGCGAATGGTATCGAGATGATCTTGAAGCAGCTCAAAAAAGAGACCCACTGCCCAAATTTATGAAGCAATTGGAAGGCCTCGGCTTTGCAGAAGCTTCACTAAAAGATATATTCAACGAGGTTCGAAAAGAAGTTGAAAACGCCTATCAACAAGCACTTCAAGCAGAAGATCCGCGTCCAGAAGATTTGTTATTGCATGATTACGCCCCCACCCCAATCACTGAGGAAAAAGGACAACGTGAGCCTTCAGGCAAACAACCCACGGTGATGGTAGACAGTGCACTATTTGCAATGCAAGAAATTCTTGCCAAACATCCAGAAGCATTGTTATATGGTCAAGATGTGGGACGCAGGCTCGGCGGTGTATTCCGCGAAGCGGCTACATTGGCAGAAAAATTTGGCGACAATCGCGTATTCAACACACCCATTCAAGAGGCATTCATCATCGGCAGTACCGTAGGGATGAGCGCAGCGGGATGTAAACCGATTGTTGAGGTGCAATTTGCAGATTATATATGGCCAGGCCTCAATCAATTGTTTACAGAAGCGGCTCGAAGTTATTATTTGAGCAATGGAAAGTGGAATGTAAGCTGTGTGATTCGAGTTCCCATCGGTGCGTATGGCTCTGGTGGTCCTTATCACAGCAGCAGCGTTGAAAGCGTTCTTTCAAATATCAGAGGAATCAAAGTAGCCTACCCAAGTACAGGAGCCGATTTGAAAGGCCTTTTAAAGGCGGCTTATTATGACCCGAATCCAGTGGTAATGCTCGAACACAAGGGACTTTATTGGAGTAAAGTAAAAGGAACAGAAGACGCACGCACGATAGAGCCCGACGAGGATTATGTAATCCCTTTTGGAAAAGCTCGAACCGTGATTTCTGCCAATTCTGATGAAGAAAAAGTAGCGGTCATCACCTATGGAATGGGCGTCTACTGGGCTAAGGGTGCAGCAGAAGCATTTCCTGGGCAAGTAGAAATTGTAGACTTGCGCACCATTGTGCCCGTTGATTACGAAAGTGTTTTTGCTGCAGTAGAAAAATGTAATCGCTGTCTGGTAGTTACCGAAGAACCAGCAAACAACAGTTTTGCACAAGCCCTCGCAGGAAAAATAAATGAAGCGTGCTTCAAATACCTCGATGCTCCTGTAATGACCATTGGCTCTATAAATGTTCCCGCAATTCCGCTAAATAGTACCCTAGAACAGACAATGCTTCCCAACGCAGAAAAGGTGAAAGCCAAGTTGGCAGAATTGTTGACCTACTAATACCAAAAAAACAATAAACCCATGATTAAAAAATTCACACTCGCTTTCGTTGCTATCCTATGCGCTCTTGTAGGAGTAGCTCAAAGCTTCGAAGGAAAAATGACCGCTAAGATTATCCCGCTTCAAGTTCCCGCTGAGATGGAAGGAATGAAGGCCATGTTCAACCAAGATATTACTACCTACATCAAAGGCGCTAAGACAAAGGCTGAAATTAAAAGTGCGATGGGCACGCAAATGATAATTTTCGATTCTATTGCTAAAGAAGTAACAGTGCTTACAGATATGATGGGACAGAAATTTGCAATGACTCAAAAAGTCGAAAATTCATCAGAAGCCAACACGACAGGATTTGATTTGAGTGGCGCCAAAATCGAAAAAACTTCTGAAACCAAAAAGATCGCTGGTTACAATTGCAAAAAGGCCATCGCAACAATTGTTGATGAGGAAACAAAGGAAAGCATCAAAGTAGAATTTTGGTTCACTGAAGAAATTAATGCGGGAACCACCAATCTACCTTTCAAAGGAACTATGATGGAATATGTGATGAACATTGAAGGCATGTCGCTCCAGTTTACAATTACCGCAATTTCAAAAGAAGCTGTATCGGCTTCGGTTTTTAACATACCCGAAGGTTATCAGATTATGACACCTGAGCAAATGCAGGGCATGATGCCAACTATGGGAAATGAATAAACAATGAGTAGGTCTTCTATTGTTCTTTATATTGTACTTCTTGGTATTGGAGGCTTTTTCTTTTATCGCTATAAAATTGCATATGATGTCGAGCTCTCTGGCATCATGGTGACGAAAAATAGCGAGCAAGCGCCACTAGAGAAGTTTGTGCAACTCCCAGCTATCGTACATTTCTACGCAGCTTGGTGCGGCCCGTGTATGCAGGAAATGCCTGAAATTATTTCATTTGCTGATAATAATAGAGACCGCTTTAATGTAGTATTTGTTACGGACGATTCACAAGAGATAATACAAAAAACTACACTTCGTTTCAACACCACATCAGAGCGATTTTTTCAAACGCCTTCATTAAAAGAAAACAATATTTATAGCATCCCTGTTACCTACTTCATCAATTCTAAAGGTAAAATTGCACACAGCATTCTCGGAGAGTGCGATTGGCAAAATCCCGAGTTTGTAAAAGAAGTAGAACAATATTTAAATCAATAAAAATATGAGCGATCAGTTTAACGGAGTTTCAAAAATTACAACCATCATCGATGATACAGAATTCAAATTTGAATTACCCGCTGACGGTGACAGCATCCTAAATGGAGCATTGAATATTGGTGTGGATGCACCCTATTCATGCAAAGGTGGAATTTGTACTTCTTGCAAAGCAAAAGTATTGGAGGGAGAAGTACACATGACTGTAAACTATGCTTTGACCGACAAGGAATTAAAGCAAGGCTACATCCTCGCATGCCAGTCGCATCCAAGAAGTGAAAATGTAAAAATCACTTGGGACGTTTAATAAAAATGAAACTTAAGCTCATAGCAATTATTCTCTTTTTTGTTTTTTCTCAAAAAGCAGAAAGTCAAAACCTGCAGGTAAAACAAGGAAATATTGCTTTTGAGTCAAACGCAGAATTAGAAGTCATTAAAGCCTCTTCAACCAAATTGAAGGGGCTTTTTAATTCATCATCCAACAGTTTTGCATTCACGGTTGACATCAATTCATTCGAAGGATTTAACAGTGCACTACAAAAAGAGCACTTCAACGAAAATTACCTAGAATCACAGTCGTTTCCCAGAGCGAGTTTTTCGGGCAAAATTTTAGACAAATTCGATCCCACCAAGGATAAGCAGACACTCAGAGCGAAAGGCAAGCTGGAAATCCATGGCGTCATAAAAGAGCGCATTCTTGAGATTACTTTCACAAAGAAAAATGGTGAATACCATGTTTCCTCTGTATTCAATGTACTTCTCGAAGATCATGGCATAACGATTCCGCGCATTGTGGTACAGAAAATTTCTCCTACTATTGCCGTGGTTGTTAATGCTGTATTGAAGTAAATGAAGTCGCTTTTCATCACTATTTGTCTGATATTATTTCACGTCGCAGGACTGGCGCAACAGCCCTATTTTTCAAAACTCAATATCAATTATCAAAGCAGCGGCATTCGGTATCAAAAAATCTACGAGGATTCTACCGGAATAATTTGGATTGGAACAAATGAAGGAATCATCCGATTTAATGGCAAAACATCTAAGTTGATTCGCCTGCCTCTGCAGAATAATCAAGCCATTACAGCTTTGACAGGAGATGGTGAATATATCTACGCAGGAAGTGAAAAGGGGCTCCTCTACAGAATCAAGACACAACCTCATTATACCGTTGAGCATTTTTCCTATAATGAAAATGCAATAACAGCACTTCTTGCTCTCGACAATGAGACATTATGGGCGGGAACCGCTTCTTCTGGCATAGCCATATTCAAAGGAGCAAATTTAATTTCTACCATTGATCAAGGAAATGTTTTACAAGACAATTCTATCCACTTTCTAATTCATTCGGAAAATAAAATATACGTAGGAACAGATGCCGGTTTGCACTTGATTAGCACGGATAAAAAACTAATATCTGTCATTACTAATAATGAAGGACTGTCCGATAATCTCGTACACAGCATTTATAAGGACGGAGATAAGATGCTTCTCGGAACATATGGCGGCACACTTACTCAGTTTTACATCAACAATCCGAAGGAAAGCACCGTGCTATCAGCTGCCAATGAGCCCATACGATTTGTCTTAAAGAAAAATGATGAATGGATATTGATAACTGGCGACAACCAAATTCTTATAGCCACTCATGATCTAAAAAGTATTTATGAGTCCAATTATAAGGATAACGAAGCAATCGATCAACAGCAATCCATCTCAGATGCAATCATCGATCGAGAAGGGAATTTAATCATGTGTCAAAACAATGGATCTATTCTCATTTCAAATCTTCAATTTCTTTATACTCAAGATCACGAGTCGGTAAGTTTCAAAAATATAACATCCATATACCATGATCGGTCTGGAAAGCTTTGGCTCGCCACTTCTCAAGGACTTTGCTACCATGCCGATGAATTTATTCCAGGCAATAAGCTGAAATTCATCACAAAACAGACAAGCGATCCAAAGCACCAAATAATATGTATTCGAGAAGATCAACTTGGACGTATTTGGTTTGGAAAATATGGCGCTGGTCTCGGAGTTTTTGATCCTACTACAAATCGAATTGATTACATCAACAATTCACACGGCCTTGAAGATGGAAATATTTTTTCTATCGCGGAAGTAAATAATCAAATGTGGCTTGCTACCCTCAACGGGATTTACAAAGCAGAATATGATCAGAAGAAGATTAACCTCGAACCCCTTCAAATAGCCAATGATTATTCGCGCTTCATCTACCAACTCTTTTATGACTCAAAAGGACGGGTATGGCTTGGTACAGATGGAAAAGGTGTGGCATACATTCAAAAAGACAAACTCTATCCAGTACTAAATGAATCAATGAGTATCATTGATATCACCGAGGATGATAAAGGCAATATTTGGTTTTTAACATCGGAGAATGAGATAATCATCTGGAATGAATCCATCATTAAAAAGGAGAAACTGAAAGTTCAACGCGGCTTTGCTCATATTCTTTCCATTGAAGCAGATCGCAAAGGAAGTGTCACAGCACTTGCTACAGAAGGAATTTTCAGCTTGACATTAAATCAAAATCAAATTACCTTTTTCCCTGCTATCAATGGCATCAACAGCAATTATCTCGACATCATTACCAATGACGAGAACTTTCAATGGTTTGCTCTCGAGAATGCTCTTGTTCGATATGAAAGAAAAGGCATTGCAGAGCGCACCATGCCATTACCGCTCATTGATCATGTGCTAGTTTCATTGCAACCTATAGATACCTCCATTCACGTTTTTAATAGTACCGACAGGCATTTCACTTTTAATGTTTCTGGTCTCTGGTTAAAACAGCAAGATGACCTCGTCTTTCGTTATCGCCTTCTTGGCCTTGACAGTACATGGGTTCACACGCGAGATGCTGATATCATCTTTCCAAGGCTAAGCTATGGTGACTATACTTTTGAATTGCAAGTAGCAGTGCATGAAAATTGGTTGGAAGCCACCACAGCATCCTATTCCTTCTCAATTAAAAAGCCCTTTTGGCAGCAGTGGTGGTTTATTCTTATTAGCAGCATCGCACTCATTGCCGCAATTTTCTATACTATCAATTATCGCATCAAAGCAAGAGAAAAGAAAATGAGGTTGCAGCAAGAACAAACGCAAGTACAGCTCGACACACTTCGCAATCAAATCAATCCTCACTTCCTTTTCAACTCATTCAATGCACTCATCAATGCCATTCATCAAGACAAAGAATCAGCAATCGATTATGTAGAAAAATTAAGTGATTACTATAGGCAAATTTTAGAAAATCAAAACAAACAGATAATCACCCTTGAAGAAGAAATTGCTCTGGTAGAAAACTATCTTTATCTGCAAAAACAGCGCTTCGGAAACAACTTGAAATGCGAAGTTTCTATCGATTCGAATTTTTGGAATAGCGTTATACCTCCTATGACATTGCAATTGCTTGCGGAAAACGCGGTAAAACACAATAGTATCTCCCAATCTACGCCGCTCAAAATTGCGATCATCATCCAAGACGGTGGGCTTATTGTAAAAAATACTAAAAGTCCAAAGATTTCTCCAGAGAAAAGTACAGGAGTTGGATTGAATAATATAAGAAGTCGGTATCAACTTTTATTTCAAAAGAGTATTACAGTAGAAGACACGCATAATTTCTTCGTTGTTACTCTACCATTAATCATAAATGATAAACAATGAGAATATTGATTATCGAAGATGAACCCGCTGCAGCAGAAAATTTGATTCGATTAATTATGCAGCATTTGCCAGAGGCTAAAGTCGTTGGCACGACAGATACTGTTACATCCAGCCTTCAATGGCTGCAAAAAGAAAATACCCCAGATGTAATTTTCACAGATGTACAATTGGCCGATGGTCTATGCTTTGAAATATTCAAAGTATTTCAACCTCAATGTCCCATTATATTTACTACCGCTTATAACGAATATGCGATCAACGCTTTCAAAGTCCGAGCAGTTGACTATTTACTAAAACCAATTAAAAAACGAGAATTTGCCGACACGATTGAGAGAATAAAATCAACTCAAAAACAAACACTAGATCTCAATGAAATCCGCGAGGCAATTGAACAGGAATATTCCCATTATAATCATAGATATGTGATAAGATTTGGAGACCACATCCGCACTATCACTTCTGATGAAATTGCATATTTGTACACACTACAAAAAGGAATTTTCGTTGTTACTCATGAAGGTAAAACCTACCCACTCGATAAGAGTCTCGAGCAAATGGAACAAGAATTAGATCCTAAAAATTTCTTTCGAATAAATCGTCAATTTATTGTAAGCATCAGTTCGGTTGGAAACATGCAAATAGTCTCGAAATCTAGAGTAAAAATAGATCTCAAACCGAAGTTCAATGATGGTGATGTAATATCCAGCACCGAGCGTTCACCTCTTTTCAAAGCATGGCTAAAGAGATGATGAAAATCAATCCTTCCGATTGAATTATTCTCACTACTTTTGAAACATGAATAAAGAACTCGCCGAACGTTCGTTCGGTAACTGCGAAATCTGCGGGCATCATTCCGCCACCCTTGGATATATTCTTCCCCCGCGTACAGAAGATAAAGTAGAAAACAAAATAGCACTTTGCAGCACCTGCCATTCCCATTTAAACGACACTACGGGGGATTATTTCAGAACGTCAGTTGAAGGAAGTATTTGGAGTGTCGAGCCAGCAGTTCAAGCATTGAGTTTTCGTTTATTGAAGAAATTTGAAAATGAAAACTGGGCTTCCACTGTGATTTCATCAATAGATCTTGAAGAAAGTGTTACAACATGGGCATTGGATGTATCAGACCCCAACGCTGTTCACAAAGACGCATTTGGAAGTACGCTGGAAGCTGGCGACAACGTCGTTTTAATACAAGCACTGGATGTAAAAGGAACCAATTTTACAGCATCAAAAGGAACCGTGGTGAAACGAATTCGCTTGATACAAGACAATATTGATCAAATCGAAGGGAAAATCAACGATCAGAGCATTGTGATTCTAACCAAGTATACCAAGAAGCAATAAGCCTCATCTTCCCAGTCAGCGGTTTCATTTTCCCGTTCGGCACCTTAGATTTTTTTGTTGAAAATGAATGGTGCAAGTTTGCGTTGTCCGAACAAATAACACCATGAAAATAGTCGCATTCATACTATCTGTCTTGTTTTTGAGCGCATGTGTGCACACGCCTGAAGAAACAACGCCACCTACAACCAACAATGGCGGGGGCAATGGCGGTGGAGGAAACGAGACTGATTGCGACCCTAACGTGGTATACTTTACCAATACCATACAACCTTTACTTCAGTCTCGCTGTGCTCAGCCTGAATGCCATGATCAAGCGTCGCAACAAGACGGCGTCGGTATGTTTGATTATAACTCAATTATGCAACAAGTCGCGGCTGGGAATCCGAGCGCTAGTGATCTCTGGGAAGCAATCACCGAAGATGACCCTGATAAAATTATGCCTCCCACTGGGGAAGCACCTCTAACAGCCGAAGAAATCAATCTGATTACAACATGGATTCAGCAAGGTGCTCAAAACAACGCATGCACAAGTGATTGTGACCCTGCCGCATTTACATTTATTTCTACGATTCAGCCAATCATACAAACACATTGTCAAGGCTGCCACAGCGGCAACAATCCGAGTGCTGGTCTCAGCTTGACAAATTATAGCCAAATTCAAACAATTGCCCTTAATGGAAGTTTAATTCATTCAGTAAATGCAACCGGCGGCTTCACGCTAATGCCTTACCAAAGCAATGCGCTTAGTGATTGTAAAAAGCAGCAATTGCAGGCCTGGGTTGATGCGGGAGCACCCAATAATTAATTACGACAATGAAAATCAAAATCTTTCTATCAGCATTTAGCCTTTTTGTTGTGGCTTTATCTTTCCAATCATGTTATCGCGACAACGAAGAGGATTTATATGGTGGCAATACTACCTGCGACACCACCAATCTCGTTTATTCGGGACGTATTCAGGCCATCATCGCTAACAATTGCTTGGCTGGATGCCACTCCCAAGCTGCGGGCAGCGCCGGAATTATATTGGAAGGTTATGTTAACCTCAAAAATGAAATTATCAATGGCACTGTAATGTGCGCCATCCGTCACGAAGGCTGCAGTCCTATGCCGAAAAACAGTCCAAAAATGAGTGACTGCGACATCAATAATATTCAACGCTGGATTGACCGCGGTTATCCTGAAAATTAAACCTCATGAAAAAAAACATTCTCATCATTATTTTGATACTCGCCGTGGGTGGAGCCACCACAGGATATTACCTCTGGAACAAACCCAAGAGAACAGCCGCAGACGAAAAACCAGCAGCCTCTATGAGCGCTGACGACCTTCTCTTGGCTTTTCAAACAGATGAACCAAAAGCAAACGCCTCTTACCTAAACAAAATCATTGAAGTCACAGGCATCGTGGTGAAGATAGAGAATGATGATTCTGGCAATGAAGTTGTATATCTGGAAACAACGGACGTATTTGGACTAGTATCCTGCACAATGATACCAGGAACGACCAGTAACGCCATCGAAGGAAAAGAAATAAAACTCAAAGGAATTTGCACCGGATATCTAAGCGATGTCGTCCTAACTCAATGCGCTCAATAATCACCATCACGAAATATATTATTATGAAACAAATTATTCTTCTTGCATTTATCGCCCTAAGCTTTCAAACATTAAAGGCTCAGCAATACATGGATCGCTCTGCATATGTTGGATTCTTCTCCGAAACCAAAATGGAGAACATTAAAGCAGACAACAACAAAGGCACCTTAGTATATGACGCAGCAACAGGGTCTATTCAAATGTCAGCACTTATGAAAGCTTTTGAATTTGAAAAAGCACTTATGCAAGAACACTTCAACGAAAATTATGTGGAAAGCGATAAGTTCCCAAAAGCAGTGTTCAAAGGAAAAGTAGAAAATCACACTTCCATCAATCTATCTAAGGATGGAACGTACAATGTAAAAGTGACAGGGGAAATGAGCATGCATGGTGTGACAAAAAAAATCACAACAGATGCGGTTTTCAAAGTTTCTGGAGGAAAGATTACTTGCGAGTCAAAATTCAATGTAAAACCGGAAGATTACAATATCACTATTCCCAATACCGTGCGTGATAATATAGCAAGTGCTATTGCCATCACTGTAAAGGCAAACTTGGAAGTACTAAAGAAATAACAAGAATGAGATATTCCATTCCCAAAGTAATAGCAATCGGACTCGCTTCAGCGAGTCTATTGCTTTCAAATCCAATTCAAGCGCAAACAGACACCACAGAAGTAGATCTGCTAGCGCTTTTGGGTGACGAAGAAGAAATCAACTACACCACTGCGACCTTTAAGTCTACGCGTGTCATCAATGGGCATAGTGTGGAAAACGTTGCGAAAGGGGTACTCGATTTTCGTATTTCACACCGCTTTGGTTTTATTAATACAGGTGCCTATGAATTATTTGGACTAGATGGGGCCACCATTCGCTTGGGATGGGAATATGGTGTAACCGATTGGTTGATGGTCGGTGTGGGTAGATCGAGTTTTAATAAAGCGTATGATGGATTTGTGAAAGCTAAAATCTTGCGTCAAAGCACCGGAAAAAGAAATATGCCTGTCTCTGTATCGTACTTCGGTTCAACAGTGATTAACTCTATTCGATGGGCGAATCCTGAAAGAGAAAATTACTTTTCCTCACGTGTTTTTTACGCGCATCAATTATTGATTGGAAGAAAATTCAATAACGCACTATCGCTGCAGTTAAGCCCAACAATCATTCACCGCAATCTGGTGAAGACGCGCGCTGAATCAAACACTGTCATGGCCATCGGAGCTTCTGGAAGACACAAAATCACCCAGCGATTGTCCTTGAATGCTGAATACTTTTATGTGCTCCCTGATCAGTTGGCGCCTCAATACAAGAACTCACTTTCAGTAGGTGTGGATATTGAAACAGGAGGACACGTTTTTCAATTGCACCTCACCAATAGCACAGCGATGACTGAGCCTGGATTTGTTACCGAAACTGTTGGAGAATGGGGAAATGGAGATATACACTTTGGATTTAATGTATCTCGCGTATTCACAATTGTGCGTAAGAAAGAAATCGTAGAGCCTTAATCTACTCCTAAGTATTTGTGCGTTTGCACAGATATTCGCCACTTTGAATTCGCACGAATGTAATCCATGATAAGAGGGTAAGACTCATCCCGTCTATCCCACTCTGCTTGCAGAAATAAGGTACAATGTTCTTGAACACGCGAAGCGTGTGTCTCACTCCACTCTAGGTCGGATTTATGATAAACGATGACCTTTAATTCATCGGCTTGATCATAAATTGAATCCACAGGAGCTTTAAACTTTTTCGGGCTGAATGTCACCCAATCCCATAAGCCTGTCAATTCATTCGTACCGGAGGTTTCGATATGAGTTCTAAGACCCTTCGATTTGAGTGCTGCCGTCAACTCTGATAGATCATACATCGTTGGCTCACCTCCCGTAATTACAACGATAGGTGCCCCTGATGCCTTGGCTTCTTCTGCTAATTGTTCTACAGACATTTTTGGGTGTAAAGAAGCATCCCAGCTTTCCTTCACATCACACCAAACACATCCGACATCACAACCGCCAAGTCGAATAAAGTATGCAGGCGTTCCTGCAAAGAAACCCTCCCCCTGAACGGTATAAAACCGCTCCATTACCGGCAACGAAACATTATCCATTATTCCGAATCACTTTTTGAAGACTCACCTACAAACCAGTCAATCTTATTTTTAAAAAGCACATTGAAGGTCGTGAGTGAACCGTAAATCTTCGTGATGTACTGCTGCATCTCCACCTTTTCGCTATCTGTTAATTTTGAATGAGCGTTGATCTTTTGCTCCAACACTCGAAGACGATCGCGAAGCATTACTATTTTATGAAAAAAAGTTTCTACTGGAACTTCTTTTGGTTTTAGCGAGCGATCAGCAGGCTGAAGAAGTAGCATACCACCTTCCCATTTGTCGCCGAGCTGAATAACCTCTCCGGCATCATAGTACATATCAAAAACATTCTTGACTGCCTCTACCACATCTTCTAACTCAACATGGGCAGCCACAACAGGTGCAGCTTCGAGGAGGGTATATCCATCGAATGCCTTACCTAATTCCTTTTCACCATGTTCTTTAAAAAAAATCTTGTATTTATAATCATCCACGCCAAACACAACTCCGTCGCCAAATTGAGGATGATTGATTTTTGCTCCTATTCCGAAATTCATAATGATAAATTATAAGGTTCGTTTATTCTACAATTCTTCCAAATAGATCATAATGTTCCGCGCTTTCAATTTCAACATTCACGAAATCCCCAATGCGCAAATACCCTTCTGATTTATTAATCACCACTTCATTATCCACCTCTGGTGAATCAAACTCTGTTCGACCGATATAACAATCTCCTTCTACACGATCTACAAGGACTTTGAAAGTTTTACCTACCTTCTCTTCGTTCAACTCTAAGCTTATTTCAGATTGAATTTCCATGATCGCGTTGGCGCGCTTGGTCTTCACTTTCGCTGGCACGTCATCTTTGCTATTGTAAGCATGAGTATTTTCTTCATGTGAATAAGTGAAAACTCCTAATCGATCAAAGCGCATTTCTTGCACCCAATCTTTCATTTCTTCAAAATCACCTTCTGTTTCTCCAGGATAACCAGCAATCAACGTCGTTCGCAAAGCGATACCGGGTACTTTATCTCTGATTTGATGAATGAGGTCTGTAGTTTTTTCACGAGTGATTCCACGACGCATGGCCTTCAACATATTGGTGGAGGCGTGTTGCAAAGGCATATCCAGGTAATTACAAATATTGCTTCGCTCTCTCATCACATCTAGGACGTCCATAGGAAAACCAGAAGGAAAAGCATATTGCAATCGAATCCAATCGATACCTTCAATATCTGATAAATGTTTGAGTAAATCTGCAAGCTTTCTGTCTTTATAAATATCCAATCCGTAATACGTCAAATCCTGCGCAATAAGAATCAACTCGCGTGTTCCATTTTTTGCAAGATTCTTCGCATTCTCTACGAGTTGTTCCATTGGAGTGCTCAAATGCTTACCGCGCATTAATGGAATAGCGCAAAAAGAACAAGGTCTATCGCAACCTTCAGATATTTTGAAATATGCATAGTGTGCAGGTGTCGTCAACAAACGCTCGCCTACCAACTCATGCTTGTAGTCTGCTTTGAGAGTCTTAAGTAATCTTGGCAAATCACGAGTACCAAAAAAAGCATCTACTTCTGGAATATCTTTTTCTAACTCTGGCTTATATCGTTCGCTCAAACAACCTGTCACAATAAGTTTGTCAACGTTTCCCTTCTCCTTTTCTTTCGCCCACGCAAGGATGGTGTTGATGCTTTGCTCTTTTGCATTATCTATAAATCCACATGTATTGATAATTACAATTTCCGAATCCTTTTCCTCTGACTCGTGCTCAACTTCGAAACTGTTTGCTTTTAGTTGAGCCATCATTACCTCACTATCAAAAATATTTTTTGCGCAACCAAGTGTCACCACGTTCACTTTATTCTTGCGGAGTGTTTTTGTTTTCATTTATACAGTGGGATTACCTTGATTGAATAAAGAATCAACGAATTCAAATCGATTGAACACTTGAAGGTCTCCGATTTTTTCGCCGACACCGATATATTTTACGGGGATACTGAACTGATCTGAAATACCAATCACAACGCCACCTTTAGCTGTTCCATCGATTTTTGTGATTGCCAATGCGTTTACGTCAGTAGCCGCAGTGAATTGTTTAGCTTGTTCGAATGCATTCTGACCAGTGCTTCCATCTAAAACCAGAAGTACCTCATGAGGTGCGTCTGGAACTACTTTTTGCATCACTCTCTTGATTTTTGTGAGCTCATTCATCAAGCCTACTTTATTGTGAAGACGGCCTGCTGTATCGATAAGCACCACGTCCATATTTTGAGCCACTGCGCTTTGTAGTGTATCGAAAGCCACGGAAGCAGGGTCGGCTCCCATTCCTTGTGATACAATCGGCACATTGGCGCGCTCACTCCATATTTTCAATTGATCTACCGCAGCCGCACGGAACGTATCTGCCGCGCCCAACATCACATTCTTTCCCTGTGATTTCAATTGATGCGCAAGCTTGCCTATGGTAGTAGTCTTTCCAACACCATTCACACCTACCACCATTATCACATAAGGACCTTGAACCTTTGGAATAAAAACATCTGCACTCTCTTCGCCTTCATGGGAAGAAAGCAAATTTGAAATTTCCTCTTTAAGTATGTTGTTCAACTCATCGGTGCCCATGTATTTATCACGTGACACGCGCTCTTCGATCTTCTTAATAATCTTGATAGTAGTCTCCACTCCCACGTCTGAGCTGATGAGCAATTCTTCCAAATTGTCCAACACCTCATCGTCTACTCTGCTCTTTCCCGCAATGACTTTCGCAAGTTTGGAGAAAAAACCTGTGCGTGTTTTCTCCAGGCCTTGATTGAGACTTTCTTTTTTCTCAGAGGAGAACAGCTTTTTGAAAAAATTCATGATCTATTGATATCTAGTGTGCAAAGATAAGCATATAAAAAAACCCTCCTCGTCGATGACGGGAGGGTTTTGTATCATTCAATATCTTCTCCTCAGTGATTAGCCTTTAGCAAACCACTCAGCGATTTTATCGTTGTGTACAATTTCTTCCTTGAAAGTGTAAGCGCCTGATTTGGGCGACTTCACCATCTTGATCACCTTTGTGTGGTTCTTACCACCTCCGGTCTGCAGGGTTGCAACTACCTTCTTAGCCATGGTACGTCTTTATTACTTGATTTCTTTATGTACAGTCATCTTCTTCAAGATCGGATTGTATTTCTTCATTTCCAATCTATCGGGAGTGTTCTTTCTGTTTTTGGTTGTGATATAACGGCTTGTGCCGGGCATGCCTGAGGTCTTGTGCTCAGTGCATTCCATAATCACCTGAATTCTATTGCCTTTCTTAGCCATAACTTCTTGTAAATGGGGGGCAAATGTACTACTTCTTTCCTTTTTTACAAAATCCATTGTTAAAAAAAAGAAAGATTAACACACCTAAGCACGCAATTTACTGATAATCAACGCTCAAAATTCAACTCGTACAAAAAATAATCTTCATTCGAGTAGATAAGCTGAAATGGCAAAGCTTGCTCTTGACGATGTTTATTTACAATTAAAAACTTGGCCCCCGACTCAAATACGCGACTTAGATAATTGGTATCCAACAACTGAGACGAACTACACACCCAGCCTTTTCGGTGTGCCAAGTATAATTCCTGAGGATTGCCCTCGCCATTCACCACGATTAGCTCGCCTTCTGGAATGTACTTGCTCGCCAAATCCTCCAATTGAAGTTTATACAAATTGTGCCGATGAATACGAAAATCATGTGCCTGATTCGCTACTCCCTCTATGGATGCGGCCAAAAGAAAAATCCAAACGACTTTACTCGATCGAAGGGAACTTAGGAATCTTGCGGCCAATAAAGCAAACAACGGGGCCAACGGAATCATATAATAATGCTGAAACACAAAATGACGTCCTGATTTAATCGCATAAAGCGAAAAGATTATCAGTATCAGAAGACTCACCACAAGAGCGAGCCTATCTCTTTTCCAAACGGTGAGTGCAAAGCCCGCAAAGAATAAAGCAAAGGCCACGTAACTCATAGTGGTGCTGAAATAAACATGCTTGGCCACTTGTGCCAAGTTCGAGCTTATGGTCATTAGTCCCTGAGAAAATGACTCACCCGAATTGTACCAAATGCCACTTTCTTGAGACAACCTCACGTTCCAAATAAAATACCACCAAGAGGCTAAGATGACTGGGGCAACGGAAAATGCAATAAGGCGAATTTTCAATTTCAATGGGAATGATGGCAGGAATAAAAGGGCGACTATCGAAACTAAAATTACAGCAGCAGGAATTTTTATTAATAAGGATAAAGAAGCAAGCAAGCCATAAGAAAAAAGAAAGAAAACCCTGCTCGTATCGAGATATCGTAAGGCATAATACAAAGCCCCAATGGCCAGAGAAATGGCTGATACATCAGGCATGAATTTTCGAGAAAAAGCAAACCACACCGAACAGGCAAGCAAGGTTGTTCCTAAGAAAGCCTCTTTTTCATCACGCCACCTTCGTAGTAAAAGATAGAACCACCAAAGTCCAAATGAACCAATGACAAGAGATATCAAGCGCCCGTACCAGTGGTCATAGCCTATCAGCAGCGCTATTGAAGAGTATAAGTAATTCAAAATCGGAAATTCCATTCCCACTACACCCGTGCTAGCTGATTCGCCGACTCCTATATCATCGATCATTGGGTGAGCAAAATCAGTAGTTCCCTCGTAATAACTACGCGCCACCATCAAGCCTGTTACTTGACGCCAATTGTGATTTACCTCCAACGGCGGATGATGAATGCCATAAAGCCGAATCAAAAAGAAAGAAGCTATTAGGATTAGAGCACGATATGTCATCAAGAACTTCATGACAAATGTTTCAATGCCTCTCGGACTGTAAGACCAGAAAATTCATTTGTAGAAACAAAATTTTTAACAAATCGAGGATCCTCGTGAGCATACTGACGCAGCGCCCAACCCATGGCCTTGCGTATGAAAAATTCTTTGGAATCTTGATGTTGCAAAATTGCCTTAATCAGTAAATCAAGATCCGTTTCTTTTTTATAAAATATTTGGAAAATAATAGCGGAACGATTTAGCCACATATTCTCAGAAGCGATCCAGCGATTGATAATGACTTCCTTTTGCTCGGGAAATTCCTTGAAGTACTTTGCAGCGAGATGTGATGCCAAAAAATCGACAGTATCCCACCATGATTTTTCGGTGATCAACCACTCGATCAATTCGATACTTTCTTTATTCTTATAAATTTTCTTCTTCTCAGCATACTCCATCGCAAAATAATGAAACTCACGATAGGGCTTTTGCCACAAGGATTTGATCAATATAGTCGCGTCAATTTCTTTATCCTGAATAATTTCTTTTTGAAGCGATTTGGATATGGCAGCACGAATGGGCTTTTTGATTCCCAAAAAAGGACTTATACCTTTCATGTAAGCCTCCATTTTTGGGGCTTCCAACCTATTGGAATGCTGTTCAAAAATTGAAACCAACGATTTTAAAGCCGTGTGCTTGTCCATTTCGCTAAAATAAGGTTTCCCCCACATCGTTTTGTTGATAATAGAAAATGATATGAAGTAGGGAGTGTTGGTGAAAATCTACTTTTGTTCGTGGAAAAAAGCGTGAAGTCGAAATTTAAGAAGGTAACCCAAACGTGGCAGAGAAGTCAAAAAAATCAAGTTCATCCGGAAGCAGTCTGAAGTCATTTCTGCAAGATCCTCGTGTGAAAAAAATCGGAGGATTTTTATTGCTCTCCTTCTCTATTTATCTCTTCTTGGCTTGTTTGTCTTATGTATTCACAGGTGGTCATGATCAACATTTAATACTTGGAACTTCAAGTGCGGAGTCTTTTTCCGAACAAGAACCTTATCGCAACTGGATGGGTAAAGCGGGTGCTCATTTGGCCCACTTCTTTATGTTCAAATACTTAGGCGTAGGTGCATTCTTCATAGCGTTCATGTTTTTTTTATACGGAGTAAAAATCGCCTTTCAAAAAGCATTATTACCACTCTTTAAAAGTCTACGTCTCTCCATACTCGGAGCACTTTATTTTCCATTGTTGATAGGCTTCTTTTTTCACAATCGAGTAGATGGATTTGATAGAAAAATTGAAATCACTTGCAACGACCGCTTCGTGGGTGGATATGGCCATTTTGCGACTGAATACACCACCTTCAATCTCGGTTGGTGGGGAACATTGATGATGCTCTTTCTGGTAGCACTTGCTTACATGATTTTCAACCATAACCACAAAGTGGAAGCCGCATTCAGCCAAATCGGTGAATGGATGAAAAGAGAACCGGAACAAGAACAGGAACAAGAACGAGAACAGGAACGAGAACAGGAACGAGAACGAGAACAAGAACAGGAACGAGAACAAGAACAAGAACAGGGAACAGGGGGAAAAGATTCAGAATTCGGAATTCAGAATTCAGAATTGGGACTTTCGAATTCGGAATCGCAAACTGAGAATTCTACTGCTGTTCCTACCTATCGCACCCTCACCAATAGTTTTCGTGAAGACCGCCCGGCACCAATTACTGTGAATATTACTCCAGATGAAGAGGAGTCTGATGAAGTAGCGCCCGAGCCCTACCTCATCTCCCGCCCTATCACCCCTACTCCAACTCCAACTCCTACTCCTACTCCTACTCCCTCTCTTTCTCTCACTCCCCCTCCTATTCATTCTCATTCTGATTCTCATTCTGATTCCGCCCCCCCCTCCGAACCCATTTCGATTAAATTCGAATTTCCAGAAGCCGCTATCAGTCCTGCAAAGCCTGAGGAGCCAGAGGAACCCGAATTCGATGACTTTATTCCCGAAATTAAAAACGACAGTGCGCCAGTGATAAAGTTGGCAGGCATGGAGGTAGAAGCGCCAAAAGAAGAGGATGTTCTCAGTGAAGAAGATTTGGAAAGTAAACTCAAAGAATTTGGACCCTATGACCCAAAGCTGGATCTTAGTCGATATGAACTACCTCCGATAGATCTTCTAAAGCCTCATGGCTCGGGTGTGCCTCAAATCAATAAAGAAGAACTGGAGGCGAATAAGAATAAAATTGTTGAAACACTCAATCATTATAAAATAGAGATTGATAAAATTAAAGCCACCATTGGTCCGACGGTGACGCTATACGAAATAGTGCCCGCGCCCGGTGTGCGCATTTCAAAAATTAAAAATCTTGAAGACGACATTGCGTTGAGCCTTGCAGCCCTAGGTATCCGCATCATCGCGCCAATCCCCGGAAAAGGCACTATTGGTATAGAGGTCCCCAATTCAAGACCTGATGTGGTATCGATGCAGTCGCTAATCAAAAGCGACAAGTTTCAAAACTCTGATATGGATCTTCCAGTTGTGCTGGGAAAAACCATTTCAAATGAAAACTTTGTAGCTGACCTTTCCAAAATGCCTCACCTCTTGATGGCTGGTGCTACTGGACAAGGTAAATCCGTGGGGCTAAATGCTATCTTGGTTTCTTTGCTCTACAAAAAACACCCTTCACAAATCAAATTTGTGTTGGTAGATCCCAAGAAAGTGGAATTGACGCTATTCAACAAAATAGAGCGTCACTTCTTGGCCAAACTTCCTGACTCCGAAGAAGCGATTATCACTGATACGAGCAAAGTTGTTCGCACTCTAAATTCTCTCTGTATCGAAATGGACGATCGATACGAGCTTTTGAAGACAGCGCAATGCAGAAATATCAAAGAGTACAATGCAAAATTCATCGCTCGACGTTTGAATCCTGAGAACGGCCATCGCTACCTGCCCTACATTGTGCTCGTAGTAGATGAATTTGCCGATTTAATAATGACTGCGGGACGAGAGGTAGAAACACCAATCGCCCGTCTGGCGCAGCTCGCAAGAGCTATTGGAATACATTTGATAATTGCGACTCAACGCCCTTCGGTAAACATTATCACTGGTACAATCAAAGCAAACTTCCCTGCGCGAATAGCGTTTCGCGTGACAAGTAAAATAGACTCGCGCACTATTCTTGACGCTGGTGGTGCCGACCAATTGATCGGACGAGGTGATATGCTCTACTCTACTGGAAACGATCTTATCCGAATCCAATGTGGCTTCGTAGACACACCAGAAGTAGAAGAAATAACCGAGTTTATCGGTTCACAACAAGGATACCCCAGCGCATTCATCCTACCTGAAGTACCCGACGAAAATGGCGGAGGCGAAGCTATGTCTTTCTCAGAAGAAGAAAGAGACTCACTATTTGAAGAAGCTGCAAGAGTAGTGGTAAGCACTCAGCAAGGTTCGGCTTCCATGCTTCAACGCAAGCTAAAACTCGGATATAACCGTGCAGGTAGACTCGTAGATCAGCTCGAAGCGGCGGGTATTATCGGGCCTTTTGAAGGCAGCAAAGCTCGCAAAGTGCTTATCTCTGACGAGGTGAGTTTAGAGCAATTTCTCAAAAACATGAACAATCCCGGCTATTAATTATCACGGGATTTTAATCCGAAACATATAACTTTGTCCCCAAATCTGTTTTTGGAACAGTTATTGAAAATCCGCGGAACAAGAATTTTTACAAAATGAAAAAATTGACGTTTATCCTAAGTGCAGCACTCATTATTGCTAGCAATATCGCTTCTGCACAAACTTCAAAAGAAATCCTCGATAAGCTTTCTGCAAAAGCAAAAGGTTGGAAATCTATATCCGCTGATTTCACTTCTACTCTTAAAGATCAAAAAGCGAATGTGAACCAAAAGCAAGAAGGGAGTATTAAAATTAAGGGCAATAAGTATCACTTAAACCTATCTCAATACACCGTCATTTCTGATGGTACTACGGTATGGAGTTATGATAAAAAAAGTAATTCTTGCACCATCGACAACTTAGAGGACATCAAAGATGGAGCTTTTGACCCTTCAGAAATGTTTACGATTTGGGAAAAAGACTTCAAGCATGAAATGAAAAATACCAACGCTACTGTGGAAGGTGAGGCGTGTTATGAAATTCATTTGTATCCGAACCAACCTAAGAATAAGCCTTACCACACAATCGTGATGTATATCTCTAAGTCTAAAATGGAAGCCACAAAAATTGTTGTGAAGACACGCGAAAATGCAGAGATTTCATACAAGGTGAAAAATTTCAAAACGAACGCTGAGTTTCCCGACACAGAATTCAAATTCAACAAAGCCGCCTATCCTGGAGTAGATGTCGTTGACAACAGGATATAGAGATGGGAGGATTTGGAAATTGGAGATTGGAGATTGGAAATTCCAAACTCCAAATTCCAAATTCCAAACTCCGAATTCCGCACTACCCCACCCAGTCGATGCCTTTCATCAACTTCTCGAGCGTTTGGTGCTCTGGGGTGCCGGGGTTGGGTTGATGATTGTAAATCCAAGAGGCGTGTTCGGGAAGACTCATTAAGATAGACTCGATGCGGCCACCTGTCTCAAGGCCAAAGCGTGTTCCGCGGTCATATACCAAGTTAAATTCAACGTAACGGCCCCTGCGAATTAATTGCCACTGCTTTTGCTGATCGGAGTATGGCAAAGACTTATTTTCATTGACAATGGGGCGATACGCCTTCAAAAAAGTATTCCCAACTTGCTGCATGAAGTTGAAATAATACTCTTTTGAATGCTCTTCATTGGGAACCAGATAATCATAAAATATTCCGCCAATACCGCGGGTTTCGTTGCGGTGACCAATATAAAAATAGTTGTCCGCCCATTCCTTAAACTTGTCGTAGTAAGATGAATCAAATTCATCACATGTATCTTTCAAGCAGTTGTGAAAGTATTTCGCCTGAGCATCGTTGACATAAATGGGTGTTAGGTCGATGCCACCACCAAACCAACAATCACCTTTATCGGTTTCGAAGTAGCGCACATTCATATGCACTATCGGCACCATGGGCGAGTTTGGATGCATCACGAGTGAAACACCCGTTGCAAAAAAACGCTTGGCTTCAGGATTTACTTTCGCACTTAAAAAAGAAGGGAGATCACCTTCAACAGCGCTGAAGTTGACTCCTCCCTTTTCAAATACATTACCATGTGAGATCACTCTGCTAATGCCGCCACCTCCCTGATGGTGCAACCAGTGATCTTCAGAAAATTGTGCCTTCCCGTCTTCTTGTTCTAAGCCCTCACAAATTGATTTTTGTAATGACTTTAAAAAAGAAGTAATCTCCTCTCGTGTTATCATTTTTACTTTTGAAGCTTGCTATTCTTTAGACCGTAGGCAAAGTATATAATGATACCTGCTATCATCCAAAATCCTGCTACTTGAAGGGTATTGATGTCCAAAGAAATGATCATTAATCCACAAACAAGGATTCCTAGTATTGGCACAATTGGAACCAAAGGTGTTTTAAATGGGCGCTCCAAATCAGGATTTGACTTTCTTAAAAGTAATACTGCCAAACACACCAAAACGAATGCGAAGAGGGTACCAAACGATGTTAGATCGCCCGCAACACTTCCAGGAACGAACGCCGCAAAGGCCCCCACGAATAAGAATAATATCCAGTTTGACTTATAGGGAGTTCTATACTTTGGGTGCAAATCGGCAAAAGCTTTTGGAATCAATCCATCATTGGACATACTGTAAAACACGCGGCTTTGTCCCATCAACATCACCAGAATCACAGAGGAGAAACCAGCGAGAATAGCAATACTAACTCCTGTACCCAGCCATTCCCAGCCTGTCATGTAAGTGTTGATTGCATAAGCAACGGAAGCCTCCTTTCCCGCAGTTTGGAACTCTGTATAGTTGGCTACACCTGTAAGAACATAACTAAAGAGTACGTAAAGTACAGTGCACACAGCGAGCGAACCGAGGATACCAATAGGCATGTCTTTCTTTGGATTTTTTGCCTCCTGAGCAGCGGTGCTTACAGCATCAAAACCGATGAACGCGAAGAAAACGATGGCAGCGCCACCCAGTACTCCTCCCCAACCCCACTCGAAGAAACCTTCATGGCCTGGTGTGCCCTCAGGAATCATATATGGAACGTGATTCTCTGGTTTAATATAGGCCCAACCTACGGCGATAAACACGAGCACGATTGCTACTTTAATAAACACAATGATACCATTTACGATTGCCGACTCTTGGGTACCCTTGATTAAAAGCATCGTCAGTGCAAGTAGAATTATTAGAGCAGGTGCATTAACAATTCCATCTTGGGCAGTAACAAGAGCTGCAAGATTTGAAGGGAGTTGTTCGTATTGACTATCCGAAAGTACTAAGACACCGTCCTTAGCTCCCTTAAAATCAGGGAATGCCGCAGTAATAGTTGCTAGTGCATCTCCGCTAACTGTATAGAGCGTTTCAAATGGCGAGTGACACCATTCATAAGGAATAGCCCCTCCCAGCAGATTATTAAGATACTCACTCCAAGCGATGGACACCGTGGCAGCGCCAAGTGCGTATTCCATAATCAATGCCCAACCAATAATCCAGGCTACCAATTCACCCATCGTAACATAGGCATATGTGTATGCGCTGCCTGCAATCGGAAACATCGAAGCGAATTCCGCATAGCATAATCCCGCGAAAGCACAACCAATGGCAGCAACAACAAAACTCAATGTAACCGCAGGACCAGCAGCCTCAGCAGAAGCCGCAGCCGTTCTAACAAAAAGACCAGCGCCAATAATGGCTCCTATACCTAAAAGCACGAGATTTGTCGCGCCCAATGTTCTTTTCAATCCTCCCTTTTCGCCTTCTGATTCATTTAGAAGAAGGTTTAAAGGCTTTTTAATCCAAATATTACTCATAAGAATTGGTTAATGGTTTTGTGAAGAGTCGCAATAATAATTCAAAATCCTTATTTCTTTTTAGATTTTATTGGTTTCGCTATTAGAACTGGGTCATTTTGCTTTTTTATCTCAGGTAACAAGACATTCAAGCGGGCTCTAATTTGGTCGATAGGAACAGCAAAACCGATACCTTCGATTCCGTAACCCACATATTTAGAGCTCACAATACCAATAAGTTCACCCCTTTCGTTAAACATCGCTCCACCGCTGTTGCCTGGATTCACCTTTGCATCCGTTTGGAGATAGCTGAAGTCGGCAAAAGAGCGGCGACCACTTATTACACCTTTAAAAACGGATTGGCTTAGTAATGTATCCGCGGGTGTTCCCATTAAGTAAACAGTGCTACCAATCTCAGGCTCCTGAGCATTAGGAAACAGAGCGGGTAAATTATCGCGTTCAACTTTTAGTAATGCCAAATCACAGTCAGGGTGTTTTCGCAAAACCTTTCCTTCTGAAACTGTTCCGTCTTTGAACTTTACCTTGACCGTTTCATTTTGTCCCACAACATGAAAATTTGTAATTAAATAGCCGTTACTCGAAATAACGCAAGCACTTCCGTGGCCATCATCGGTAATAATAGTGGGAACTGCGTAAGACAGGAACTCCCAATCTAAGAGTGCAGATCCGCCTCGAATATCAATTTTTTCAAATGTTGAAATATCCGCTGCGTCAAAATAATCCGTAGACCTAATAAGAGCCTCGACCTTTTCTTCTGTTATGAACTGAATTAGGATATTTTTTATAAGCTTGGTAAAGCCTATTTCCCAATCTGTCTCATCTCTATTCGCTATCAACTCTTCAACGGCGATGTTCTCCTTTATTAGTGACTTCCCATAATATGAAGATAACTCCATATCTGCAAACATTTTCAGGTAAACAGCCTTGATACCTTTTCTACTCTTGGAACGAATATAACTGAATTCAAGCCGATGAACCCTCATGCTCAAATGCAGCGAATTTTTGTAATCAGGAAAAATCCTTTCGGTAGTATCAATAAAATTGCTCTCTCTGAGAAGTCCATAGAGGTAGCCTTCGAGACTCGAACTCACCTCGATAATCTCATCACTATTTGAAGATATTTTATTGTAGCGGCCCTCCTTTCTTTGGGTCTCGGTCTTGTAATAACTCTCGGTAATCTCTCCCTCTTTCAAATCAAAATAAATTTCCTCTGTAGTAATATATTTCTGACCATCTTCCCTAGTGGGCAGCACTGTGGCAATTTGCGCTACGGAGCTCAAAACTGAGAAAACCAATGCAAGAAAAATAAATATCCTTTTCATTAGTATTCTGTATTAAGATTAAGACCTCTTATAATATCCTCAGCAGATACCGCAAATGACAGACCTTCCAGCGCGACTCCGAGGTATTTTTCATTGACAATACCCATCACGAAACCATTTTGATCAATGAGTGGACTTCCATTATTTCCATTAGACACCTTGGCGTCTGTTTGTAAAAATACCATTCCATTTTGTTGCCGATAACCGCTGACAATACCAGAACTAATGGATTGTGACAGGGCTTTATTCACTGGTGATCCCACACAATAAACACTCTCACCTGTACGACCGGCAGTAGCCTTCGAAAGCTTTAAAGAAGAAACACCAGTTGTATCTGAACTTAGCAAAACAATATTGCTTACTGGATCTCTTTTTATGACCTTCGCCTTCTTCTTTACTCCATTGGAAAAAATTACTTCCACTTCATCTTTCGAGCCTACGACGCGATGAGAAGTTATTGCCAAACCATCTGGAGAAATCAAACAGCCGCTGCCATGATATCCATCTATAACTCCTTCAATGGTAATTTGTGCGTCTGCCATATTTTGAAAATCTGGACGAGATTCGATTGGAGCTTTAATCATAGTAGCATCACCCTTCGAATATGCATTGTTAAATGCCTCACGTGTTCGATTATAAAGTGATGTAAATTCATCACTCCTAAGTGCTTCCGAAAGTCCATTAATGAGGGCATCCCTCATCGCAAGAGAGCTCTGATATTCTGAAAAAAAATATCCATTTGAAAAAAGTGCGGATTCGCTCTTCACATCAACGGAGCTAAGAGCATTTCCAAACAAATCAGAAAAAGTGTAGCGAACATTAATCTTTACAGACGTTGCAAAATTCTTAATGCGAAATTCCTGAACATCTAAGAGTTGAACAGCTACCGAGAGATTTTTATCGTAGTTACTAATGATATCATTCTGAAAATTCATATATCCCAAATCATCCAACGTTTGGTTTAGCCAGAAAGGTGGCTCATCCAAAAACTTTTCACTCATAGATTGAATTCGATTCTTCTTGATCAACCAATCACTGTAACTTCTACAATCGTAAATCTTCACGTTCTCAAAGCGCAGAGAATCTATATCTGATTTCATCCGAACATAGACATCTTCAAATTGGGAAACCGGTAGTTTGTCCATACCGTCAACCTCAAATCTTTTTTTATGCATTTTCCCTGCTATCCAATAATCAAGTCCAGCGATTATTCCATAAGTGACAAAAGAACCTTCTGCATTTCCCCCGTTTGCATACAGAATAAGTGCTGCAGGCATAGCAGTTACAAGCACTGCCGGATCAAATCGCTTAGGTTCAACTACAGTGCTTTTAGTTTTATATCCTGACCGAGTTGTGGTAACAATACAAGGCGCGTGCTTGCGAATAGAAGCTCCCGCATACTCACTAGTATAAATATCATTCACATAAACACTCGCCTTTTCATCTTTGGACGACACATAAACAGTTTTTCTAGAAAGCAATGTCGCGCAACTGCTCATTAGAAACACGCATAGAAAAAATGAAAATCTAACTAGTTGCGAAATCATTTCCTTATTCAAAATTTACATTTAACCGCTCTATGACATACTTTACCGGAATTGCAAAACCAATACCTTCAGTAATTATCCCCATTGCCTTTGATGAAACAATTCCAATCAACTCACCATTCCCATCTATTAATGCTCCGCCGCTATTTCCAGGACTAATATGTGCGTCAGTTTGGATCAAGTCGAGCCTGTTATTTTTCCTCAAACTACTAATAATTCCGGCAGTGAGCGTCTGACCTAATTTCGGATCAGCCGGTGTTCCAATTACTCTAACCTTATCACCTAAACCCACTTTACTCTCAGCTTTTGCATTAAGAAATCTGAACTTGCGATCGGAAGATATTTTGATAAGAGCAAGATCCGAATAAGCATCACTGCGAACCAACTCTGCGGAATACTCTGACCCGTCATTCAGAATTACCTTAAGCTTTTTCGTTTTTACTCCAGCCACATGATGGTTTGAAATAATATATCCATCCTCGCTAACCAAGCAACCGCTTCCATGTCCGTCATCTGTCTCAATAGTCACCACAGCTTCAAGAAGCTGATTTACTGAACTATTGGCATTAGGCATCTTTTTAATCACCAAAGACTCCTCTACTGCAGGACCTGAAAGCGCAGTGGCGCGTTCTTTTAATTTATTATTAATGCTTTGCGAATGAGAAATCTCAAACGCAAGCGCTTGAGATAAATCAAAAAGTAAAAAACCTCTTATTGCATATTGACTCAATTGGTAATCACAGTCGAAGTCTTCAAGATATAAAACAGCATAACTTCCTTCATATAAATTCGTCTTAAGGGTCAAGGTCTCGCTAAATATTTCTGTTCCATAAACATCCTTTATATCCAGAGTAAAGGTAGCTTCAGCCATCGTAATATAAGGATTGAAGCTCGTTTTGAAGTTTAATTTCTCAATAGTAACGTCAAGTTTCAAATGCTTTTCAGCATCATTAAAAAAACTTCCTGAAGTATCTACCAATCCAGCCAATGCCAGATTATATGAAAGAAAATTGCCTAGATGGCTGCACTCCCCAACGATTGAGTCAACATTCGTTTGGGTGTATTTTTTTTTCATTGGGCGCCCAGAATCCATATCACGTGCATAAGAAAGATCAGAGTGATCGTTCGGACCCATTTTCAAATACATCGTACCAAATTCGAATGAAACGTTACTACTCAAGTCGCTTTTGAGAGGTTTCAAAGCAGGGAGTTCTCCGTTATTGTTTTTAATCAAATCTCCAACGCTTCCGATATGCGAAAAAGTACGATAGCCTTCCTGGGATATGACCAAAACCTTTTCTTTACGAATTTCATTGATATCATTAATTTCTCTTCCTCCCTCACCATAGTACTTTCGAAGATCTCCATCACTATTATCTTGCGCCGAACAAAGTAATCCAATTGAGAAAACAAAAACCAAAGAAATAAACTGACTTAATTTTTCAGTCATACCAAACATTGTTTAGAGCGCAAGCTAATTAAAAAAGTTCAAAAAAAATTAATAGAACATATTGATTCTATCCATGTTTATCATACTCATTCGTACAATCGAATGCCAAATTAAATGTCTGTACATGCTGAAACTTTGCGCATCCAAATTGATGAGATGGGCGACCAACACGTAATGACATCCATCGAAACACCGCTGAGAGAGGATGCCTTTGAATTGAGTGACGCGGAAAAGATTGACCAGATCGAGGCCAAATTCCGCGATATAATGGAAATCCTAGGTCTTGACTTGACCGACGATAGTCTATCAGGCACACCTCACAGAGTGGCTAAAATGTATGTTAAGGAAATATTCAGTGGTCTGAACCCTGAAAATAAGCCTGATATAAAGCTCTTTGAGAACAAGTACCAATATAATGAAATGTTGGTCGAAAAGAATATCACATTCTATTCTAATTGCGAGCACCACTTCGTTCCGATTATCGGAAAAGCACATTTAGCTTATATCTCCAATGGACAAGTAATTGGGCTTTCTAAACTCAACCGCATCGTGCAGCATTTTGCCAAACGACCTCAGGTACAAGAAAGACTTACCATTCAGATAGCTAATGAATTAAAGTCGATTCTTGGAACCGAAGATGTTGCAATCTTGATTGATGCTGTACATCTCTGTGTGAGCAGCCGCGGCGTGCAAGATGTAAATAGTAGCACTGTTACATCCTATTACGGTGGCGCATTCGCTGATGATGCAACGAAAAGTGAGTTTCTCAAATACGTAGGTTTGTAATGGCTACATATCTTATCATTGGAGGAACGACAGGTATCGGCGCTGAACTCGCTCAAATCCTAGATTCCAAAGGTCATCACGTGGTAGCCACTGGACGCGGCAACAACCAACCTCCTGTCGGTGAATTCCTGAGTTGGGACGCAAATGTGGATGCTCCTCTAGTACTAAATACCGAATCATTGGACGGTGTCATTTATTGTCCGGGTACTATTGCATTAAAGCCATTTCATCGCTTTACAGACGAAGAAATTCTTCAAGACTTTAAAATAAACGCGCTGGGTTCAGCGAGAGTATTAAGAGAGGTCTATCCTCTTTTGAAAAAATCCGCATGCCCATCTGTCGTCTTATTTAGCACCGTAGCAGTGCAAACCGGTATGGCATTCCATTCTTCCATTGGCATGGCTAAAGGCGCCATTGAAGGATTGACAAGAAGCCTTGCGGCAGAATGGGCTCCAACCATTCGCGTCAATGCAATCGCTCCTTCCCTCACTCAAACGCCTCTCGCAGAGAAACTACTCTCCACTCCAGAAAAAATAGAAGCTGGGAACAAAAGGCACCCTTTGGGTAGAGTCGGTGCACCTCGCGACCTAGCAACCATGGCGGCCTTCCTATTGAGCGAAGATGCTTCGTGGATCACTGGTCAAGTGCTCCACGTGGATGGTGGCATCGGAAATCTAAAAGCGATGTAGCAAAAATTAGTGATTGTGAGCCTCGAGTCATTGAACCAAATTTGCTTCAACACTTGATTTTCATAAAAAATATTTTTTAGAAAGGGTTTTTTCATACGAAAAAACCCTTTCTTTTATAGTATTATGAAGCCGTTGCCACAACTTCTTCTCTCCCTGTTACTCCTTGTTCTTGATGTATGCACATCGTGGGGTCAAAATGAGATTGTAGTCCCATTAGATGCAAGTCCGCAAGTACGAGAAATCATCGAGGAAACCTATGGTCACATGGACGCGAGCAAATACGATAAAGCACTAAGCACATTGTCCAGAGGATTTTACAAAGACTCCACACAAAGTACGCTCGCCGACCAATACTACCTCCACTCCTTTGAGTCGGAAATTATGTACTACACTGCTTTATTTGATATCGGATTGTCAAGTGCCTTGCAATCAGAAAAAATTGCGATTGAATTAAAAAATGACACGCTGATCGGATCTGCAAAAAATCTTGTCGGATTAATGTTGATGAATATTGGTGATTTTAAAGCAGCTGTTTCAAATTTCAAACAAGCCATTGCTTTAATCCCTTTCAATCATCAATTAGGCTATTTATCTTTTAAATATCACGCTCAAATTAATTTAGGAGAATGCTACTTAAAAATTGGAATGCCTGATTCTTGCATTCATTACACCACACAAGCAATTCAAGAAGTAAAAGTTAAAAATAGAATCAGAGGTATAGCCCTCGCGTATTGGAATATTGGAGAAGCCTATTTTCTTCAAAACAACATTAGTCAAGCGATTAAAAACTTTAACATCGCACTAAAGCTTGTTGAAAATACTCAACATAAAGATGTCACACAAACTGTCATTGCAAGTTTAATGAAGTGTACTCTAAAAAATAAAGATAGTGAAGCAACTATGCAATGGCTTAACCGCGGTCTAGAGATTGGAAAAGACTCCTTGAACACGGAACTTTCCCGTATTACATTTCTTGAAAAAGCCATTGAAGTTTGTTTTCAACTTGAGCAAGTGGAACAAGCCAGCGAGTTGTTTCATCAACTATACCAGCTCAAAAATCAGCAGACTAAAAAACAACTTGAGCAACGATCATTTTTATTGACGGAGTATTTCAATAAAAAGCAAAATCTTGAAGTACTCAAAGAAACCACCAAGAATCAGCAAGCCGAAATCAGCCTTAGAAAAAAAACTCAGTGGTTGCTTATTAGTCTTGTAATTGCCCTCTCACTAACATTCTTTATTCTATTTAAAATAAGAAAACAGCGGCAACAAATACGTGAATTGACTATTATACAAGACCTTCAGGAAAAGCAGAAAAGTCAGGAAATGGCTGCACTAAAAGACAAACTTGAGGCAATCCACACAGAAAGAAATAGAATAGCCTCCGATCTTCATGATGATATCGGTGCTTCTCTATCCAGCATTCGCATCTATAGCGATGCCGCAATACTGCAATTCGATCAAAAGCCTGATGAAAGTAAAAAACTAATGGAAAGAATCAATCGAAGCAGTTCCGATATGATGGAGAAAATGAGTGATATTATTTGGGTTATAAACCCGAAAAATGACCAAGGCGAAAATCTGATTCTCCGAATGAAATCACATCTTTCAGAAGTACTTTCAGCGGCTAATATCAAAGTGAATTACCGGATACACTCTGGTATTGATGAATTGCGAATTTCTACATTTGCAAGACGTAACTTATATCTTACATTTAAAGAGGCAATCAACAATATATTGAAGTACAGTCAGGCCCTGAATATTCAAATTGAAATGAAAATAGTGGATGGCAAACTCATAATGAGAATCAGCGACGACGGTGTTGGCTTCGATAACAATCAAACTAAATCAGGAAATGGAATTGGTAATATGAAGAGGCGAATCCACGCTATAGGCGGCAGTTTGGACATTCGTGCTGCTCAAGGTAAAGGCTGCGCATTGGAAATTGAGTTGGATTTGACAAAAATTAGTGAGTGATATTAATAAGTTATAATCGTTCATTTGCACAATATCCCACAGCATGAGCATAAAGATCGCCGTATTTGACGACAATAAAGACCGCAGAGAAAGTTTAGAATACCTTATCAGAATGCACGACGATTTTGAATTTGTTGGTGCGTTTGAGAATTGTCTTCTCGCAGATCAAAAGGTAAAAGATCTCAAACCAGATGTTGTTCTTATGGATATTGACATGCCAGAAATCAGCGGCATTGAGGCTACTAGAGTCATCAAGCAGATTCGACCTCAGACCATAGTAATAATGCAAACAGTTTTTGAAGATGATGAAAAAGTATTTCAATCACTAAAAAATGGAGCAAGCGGCTATCTGCTTAAAAAAACTCCATCCGAAAAAATTGTCGAAGCAATAAGAGAAGCCCGCGAGGGCGGTGCTCCAATGACACCATCCATTGCCAACAAACTCTTGAAATTCTTTCAAGAGTCAAATGCTCCGACCACCGACTATGCACTCACCGATCGTGAAAAGAATATTCTCAGCCTTTTAGTGGACGGCCTTAGCTATAAGATGATTGCAGAAAAGGAGAGCATTTCATTTCATACAGTCAATTCTCACATTCGCAAAATCTACGAAAAACTTCATGTACATTCCTTAGGCGAAGCCGTGAGCAAAGCCATTAGAGAGAATCTTATTTGAATTTGTTAAGGATGTTGTTTCTTTGTGGCCTAAAATCATTCTATGGCACTCATCGAAGAATTTGATAAAAGTGGTAATTGGTTGTTCAGATGGCGCAGCTATTTGCCATTAGTTCTATATGTACTGGCTTCTGCTGTTATTGTTTTCGAACTGGACAAGGACATGCAGGTTTTCAATTCTAACTGGGCTTGGGGCTGTTTAGCAGTTTCTTTATTAGGTCAAATTATCAGAGCAATTACTGTAGGGTTTACTCCCAAAGGCACTAGTGGCCGAAACACAAAAGAAGGTCAGGTAGCAGAAACCCTTAATACCAAAGGCATTTACAGCACAGTGCGCCATCCACTATACTTAGGCAACTTCTTCATGTGGCTTGGAATCATTATTTATGTCGGCAACTGGTGGTTTACAATTGTATGTAGTCTTCTTTTCTGGGTTTATTATGAAAGAATCATGTTTGCCGAAGAATTCTTTCTTCGAAACAAATTTGGCGCTACTTATCTTAATTGGGCATCCAAAACACCTGCATTTTGGCCTTCATTCAGCAAATGGGAAAGCGCAGGCTGGAATTTCAGCATCAAAAACGTATTAAAAAGAGAATACAATGGATTCTTCGCAATTTTCCTTTCTTTCGCCTTGCTTGATATTCTAAAAAACTATATCCATTACGGATTCACAACAGTTTCAGATTTAATCACTCCCTTTTGGTTGTATGCGCTGATCTTTGCATTCATCATCTTCATAGTACTCAGAAGCCTTAAGAAATTTACTAGAATTCTAGATGTAAAGGGCCGAGAGTTCGTCTGATTCAACACATTTTGACCATTTTTTACTACTCTAAGAAAGCAGAAAAGAACAACCTAACAAGTTGTTCTTTTTGATTTACAACAACTTAGGCCTGAAATTACCCTCAAAAACGCTCCTTTAAATTCATATAATGACTGATATTAAGAGCGTATTATGTTTAGGTCATATTAACTATATTTGACTCCCAAAATGTAGCCTGTACAATGAAAAAAATCTTTATTCTCCTATTTGCACTTTCAACAGCATTGGTTTCTAATGCTCAGCAACCACATCGTTGCGGAGCAGATCACATGCATCAACATCTTCGCAACAGCGATCCTGAATTCAATCAGAGAGCCGAAGATTACAATAGACAAATTAGAGAGCTCATCGCAGCTAACAGAGAAAATCGAGTTGACGGCGATGTAGTCGTTATCCCTATTGTGTTTCACATCATTCATAATTGGGGAATTGAGAACATCTCTGACGAACAAATCTTCGACCAAGTTCGAATTCTAAATGAAGACTTCAGAAAATTGAATGAAGATACGTCCGATGTAATTGACTTTTTCAAGCCAATTGTAGCTGACAGTAAAATCGAGTTCCGCCTCGCTCAAAGAGATTTCGAAGGAAACTGTACTAATGGTATTGACCGCATAGCTTCTACCGAAACATATGTAGGAAACGACGGGTCAAAACTCAATCCTTGGCCTCGCGATCGCTACCTTAACGTATGGGTGGTAAATACAATGGAAGACGGCGTGGCTGGTTACGCATACTATCCGAGCGCAGTACCAAACGGTATTTCAGCATTACGAGATGGAATCATTATCCGCCACAATTATATCGGTAGCATCGGCACCGCAACTCCAAGCCTCTCCAGAGCACTCACCCACGAAATCGGCCACTGGCTCAATCTTCAGCACGTTTGGGGAGATAACAACGACCCAACCATCGGATGCGGAGATGACGATGTAGAAGACACCCCTATCACTGCTGGTTGGGATGATTGTATTCAACTAAACAATAACGTATTCAATTGCGGAAGTACACAGCTCAACGCTGACTACACCTATACATTTGATGGTGTTACACTCACTTCTGGTCAAGATGATCCGACCGCTCTTCCTGTTATTAGCGATGGTAATCTTACCCTTGGTCAAGTAAAGGCTGTGGGCGTATCTGCAAACCCCTCTTCATCCGGTCGATTCGCCTATTCAAATTGGGAACAATCTGACAACATCAACCTTAATAAGTACTACGAGTTCTCTATCACATCTGATCTCGGTACTTCTATGACAATTGAAGACATTCGCTTCTCTGTGAGAAGAAATGGCGCCGGCCCCGTAAAATATGCAGTTAGAACAAGTGCCAATAACTATGCATCCAACCTTTCAGCAACTATAACTTCAAATCCAAACGTATCTGTTGCTGGTAACGTGTTTACATTCAATGTAGACGACGCCTTCACTACTGATATCAATGGATCAAGAATTACACTTTCAGGCGCAAGCTTTACACGTGTTAGAAACAACACAGTTACTTTCAGAATCTACGCTTGGGGTGCTGAAAACGAGTTAGGTTCTTTCGAAATTGACAACCTCGTATTCAACGGTAACTATGGTAGCATCGAGAATATCCAAAACTATATGGAATATTCTTACTGTTCAAACATGTTCACTGAAGGTCAGGCTGAAAGAATGAGAGCTGCATTGGATTTACCACTTGCTGGTAGAAGCACTCTTTACACTCAGCAAAACCTTGAGTTTACAGGTGTAGAAAATAATCCAATTGAAGGTTGCTATCCAAAAACTGACTTTTATGCTGAGCGTATCATAACTTGTGTTGGTACTCCAGTTCAGTTCTTCGATCACACACAAAACTCTACTGCAACCGAACACGCTTGGGATTTTGGTGACGGCATCACTTCTACTTTACGCAACCCAGTAGTCACTTTCACAACGCCAGGTTGGAAGACCGTTACTTACACTTCTTCAAACGAATATGGTACAGCTAGCAAAACAAAGGCAGCTGTTTATGTTGCTTCTACACCAAACTATCAGTCTGGCTTGATTCAAGAGAATTTTAGCAACGAGCAAATTTTCAATAATAATTTCATTGTTCGCAATCTTGACAACAACTCTTCTCGTTTCCAATGGACTTCTACCTCAGGTTACAATGACTTAGGTTGTGTGTTCATCAATGGATTCGATATGGATGAGTCACTCATCGACTCTGGTGACCAAGACTTGGATGAACTATATATGCCAGCACTAGATCTTTCTGATTATTTCGGAACTGGTGCTACTTTCTCTTTTGCATATTCATATGCTTCAAGAGCTGCATCTACTGCAGACATGACAGATTTCCTTATCGTTCAAACATCAGCTGACTGCGGTGAAACATGGCAAAACAGAACACCTCAAGGTTCTACATCTGCGCAAATCACTGGTACAAATCTCGTTTCTGCTGGTAGCTACAACTCTTTCTTCACACCAACTAGCGTGGCTGATTGGAGAACTGTGACTTACACTCTCCCAAACACATTGTATGAAGAAAACGTATTATTCCGTTTCATCTTCGGAACAGGAAGCTATCCAAACAATTTGTACATTGACAACTTTGCAATCTCTGGTAGCGTAGGTATTGATGAATTGACTGCAGGTAACGAGAGCTTTAAGCTCTATCCAAACCCAACAGCGAATACTGCACAAGTGGAATTCAGCCTTACTGAAAGCCAAGACGTGACCATTTCTGTAACAGACCTCAGCGGAAGATTGGTGTACAATCAACTCTTCGCTTCTAGAAATACAGGCGTAAATAATATCGAGCTTCCGCTTGAGAATTTAACCGACGGAATGTATATGGTGACTATCCGCACCAACAACACTTCTGTTTCTCAGCGATTGGTAGTGAGAAAATAAAATACCTTATTTAACCTTAACCGAAAAAGCTGTCCCGAAAGGAGCAGCTTTTTTTTATGCATAAAAAAACCCAGTTCAAAACGAACTGGGTTTTCTTTCGAATATCTCTTAACTACTAAACATCAATTTTCGCATATTTAGCATTGGCCTCGATGAATGCACGTCTTGGCGGTACATCATCACCCATCAACATGCTGAAGATGTGATCACATTCTGCGGCATTTTCAATCGTAACACGTCGAAGCGTGCGCTTGTCTGGATTGAGTGTGGTTTCCCAAAGCTGCTCAGCATTCATCTCTCCTAGACCTTTATAGCGCTGAACGTTCACACTTGATTCATTTCCGGCTCCTTTTAACTCTTGAATCAAACGATCGCGCTGCTCTTCGTTCCAAGCATACTCCTGCTTATTTCCTTTTTTCACTAAATAAAGAGGAGGTGTGGCGATATAGATATGCCCACGTTCGATCAACTCCTTCATGTGACGGAAGAAGAAAGTCAAAATGAGTGTTTCAATGTGAGATCCATCTACGTCAGCATCACACATGATTACGATTTTATGATAACGAAGCTTGGCCACATTCAAAGCCTTGCTGTCTTCCTCAGTCCCAATATATACCCCTAGGGCTGTGTAGATATTTTTTATCTCTTCATTTTCCAAAATCTTATGCTGCATGGCTTTTTCAACGTTGAGAATTTTACCTCTCAATGGAAGAATTGCCTGGAACACACGATCGCGGCCTTGCTTAGCCGTTCCGCCCGCAGAGTCACCCTCTACCAAGAACAATTCACTTTTGTGTGGATCTTTTTCTGAACAGTCGGCCAATTTACCTGGCAGACTTCCTCCTGAACCAACACCCTTTCTTTGAACCATTTCACGCGCCTTACGAGCTGCGATTCTGGCTTGTGCGGCAACAATAACTTTATTGACGATGGCACGCGCATCATTTGGGTTCTCTTCTAAATATGCCTCTAGCATTTCGCTTACGACCTGGCTAACCGGCGCTACTGCCTCCTTATTACCCAGCTTCGTTTTGGTCTGCCCCTCAAATTGAGGCTCTGCTACTTTTACAGAAACAACGGCAGTAAGACCTTCTCTGAAGTCATCACCGCTAATCTCTATTTTCAATTTTTCAAGAAGACCTGATTTCTCAGCATAGTTTTTCAATGTCGCTGTAAGTCCTCTTCTAAAACCCTGCAAGTGTGTTCCACCTTCATGGGTATTGATATTATTCACGTAAGAGTGAATATTTTCATTGAAAGAGTCGTTATATGTCATGGCTACCTCAACCGGTATCTCTCCGTCTGTGCGCTCCATGTGAATGATTTTTTGAATCATTGGCTGACGATTTTCGTCTACATAACGGACGAATTCTTTTAAGCCCTCTTTTGATAAAAAGACCTCTTCTTTTGCATTGCCATTTTCATCCAATTCACGCTTGTCAACCAAAGTCAACGTAATTCCTTTATTCAAGAATGACAATTCGCGAAGACGGCTTGCCAAGGTCTCACGGTTATACTCTGTAACGTCAAAAATTGATGCGTCTGGTTGAAACGTTACGGTAGTTCCGCGCTTGTCGGTGGTTCCAATTTCCTTTACTGGAAATAATGGTTTTCCTATCGAATATTCTTGAACGTAAATTTTGCCATCGCGATGAACTTCGGCTTTAAGATGAGTTGAAAGAGCGTTCACACAAGACACTCCGACACCGTGTAGACCGCCAGAAACTTTATATGAACCTTTGTCAAACTTTCCTCCTGCACCTATTTTCGTCATTACAACCTGTAAGGCAGAAACACCCTCTTTTTTGTGCATATCCACTGGAATTCCACGACCATTATCTTCTACAGTAATGGAGTTTCCTTCATTGATTGTAACACGAATGGTATCACAATATCCAGCCAAGGCCTCATCGATACTGTTATCCACTACTTCGTACACCAAATGGTGGAGACCTCGCGTTCCGATATCTCCAATGTACATAGCAGGACGCATTCTAACGTGCTCCATGCCTTCCAGACTCTGAATATTATCGGCGGTATATTGAGCTACCGCTGGAGCTTTTGTTTCTTCACTCATAAGGAGTTCTGAATTATTAATACTGGTTAATTAGATACTTGTTTATAGGCAATAAAAAAGGCTGAAAAAACAGCCTTTTTTTCCTATCGCAAAAATAGTGAAAACCCTTGATATTATTGATATTTCAGCTCAGTTTTTATCGCTTAGTATTGTTAACAATTCATCAACATTTTAGAAGGCGTAAGTAGCCCCCATCATCGCTAAGAATCGCTGAACATCGTAGCCACTCCAACGCTGGTATCTGAGTGCCAGGGTATTGTTAAACTGAACCCATGCTGAAAGGCGTTTATTATACTTGTATTCCACGTTGATATTGGCATCAGTAAAGCCATCAAGCTTGAAATGATATGAACCATCCGCCTGTGCTTCAACGCCTTCCACGGGAACAAGCGATTTAGCCCATCTGGAGCCTATATAAAACACGTCCACACCCACTGTGAACTTATCTCTCAATTTGTACTGTCCGCTGGCGGTAAACTTCAAATTTGGTTGATGCCATGCATGTACTTCATTACCTAGAGTATAGTTGAACCAATCACCTCGGATATTCGCCTTCCATTTTTCACCACTATAAATAGCCATCTCCCCATGAATATTTAAGGCTCTCAAATCATCGTAAATAATGGTAAAACGATTTCCAACACTTCTATACAGAACGTTTGTGCTATCACTGAGATACAAGCTATCATTAACAAAATAGGCAAAATTCTCCCAAGAATTATAATTCACACCAGCACTGAATGAGACTGTTTTAGATACAGCTCCTCCGACACCTCCATAAACTTCAAGTTTATTATTCCTATTTCTTAAATCAGGAAATGTCTGGATAAAAGGATTTTCTCTGTACAAGCCCAAATACGTTGTCGGTTCCACGCTACCCCGAACACCTGCATATGGAACCACAAGTCCTTTGAACATACTGTAACTTACTTCAGCCAAAGGATACAAATGCGCAGGCGAATCTCCTCTACCTTCAAAATACAAACCGGCTCCCACCTTTGCTCTCAGATCTTTCCATATTGTCTGAACGGTCGGTATAATGCGAATCACTGCATTGTCCCAAGTCCTAGACTCTATGTGGTCCTCATCGAGAATTGGAACTCCAAACCGACCAATGTTTGGTCCTACAAAAGAAAATGTATTGTAGTTAATTCCCACTTCCCCAGAAATAAGCTCTGTTCGCACCAATTGGCTAGCAGTAGCTACCCAATCAAAATTCGTCTCACTTCCATCAAACAAATCCTTCGTATTTCTCAAAGCCAAATCAAACTTATAATTAAGCTCCGAGCTATCCCTTTCGAATGTCGCATAGCTCACTCTACCACCAAAGGTATTGAGTCGCTGACGAAGGCTATCCATCAGCAAATCTTCACCTGTGAATTGCTTGTTGTCAAACCCGTACCAATGATTGACATTCCGTTCCCAATTTACATTGCCTTCGAGAATGTGCTTTTTCAAAAAACGTCTTCCCCAAATCTCAAGACGATTATCGCTAAATCTATCAGGTATACTATCTCCATCACCGAGCGCAAGACCAGAACTTCTTAGCAGTTTGTAATGAATGCCATACGTCCCTTTCTTTGAACGACCATCCATGAAGTAAAAATCTACTGGAACGGTTTCGAATGTTCCAAAACCCGCTCTTATATATCCTCGATATAACCTTGGTAGTTTCTCTTCTACGTTAATCTTTGCCGCTAGAATTGGCTTAGGCTCTATCGTTACCGTTTTCCTTGTTGGAAGCGTCGTATATCTAATCGTGGTCATATCGATGACCTGCTCTTTGATAAGTGGAACTGTACTTAGTTTGTTTGCATCGCGCAAAAACAATCGACGTTCACCCTCAAATTGTGACTCCATATTGATCACACTATCCCGAGTTTGCGCAAACAATGAAGCACCCAAGAATAGGAAACTGAGTGCAATAAAATATTTTATCGTGTTCATCATGATTTCTTATTCGTTGTTTGGTACTAAATCAATTTCGATTTCGCTGCTTCTTGTTCCACCACCGCTTCCGCCAGATTCGATCTGATCCAGACTCGCAAGTTTCGCATTCGCTTCATCCTTCACCCATTGTTCATCGACTTTTTCAAGCACGCCATTCAAAAGTGCGCGCGCCTGAAAATATTCTTTCTTGCCGATGTAAACATCTGCCAATAAAAGAATTGCCTTGTACTTCCACTCGGTAAAGGATGAGTACTTCTCAATATGCTCTCCAATTTCTGTCTCTGCTTTTGCATAGTTTCCTGCTCGATAGTGCATAAAAGCAATATGATACTTCGCTTCTGCAGCATTACTTCCACCGCGCTTAATGACCTCTTTGAAATCAGCAGTTGCACCAGCGTCGTCCATTTCTTCCATTCGAATGCGTCCACGCCACAAGTGAGCTGTAAATCGAATATCATCCGGTGTACTCGGATTCACTAGCACTTTGTCTGCATATTGCTTTGCTTCAGATTTTCTATTTAAAAAATAATAGCAACGCATCAATCCAATCTGTGCTTCCAATACGTTCAACTTGATTACTGCTATCGACTCCAAATCGGCATAATGATCAGCAGCCACTTCATAATTCTTCTTATTGAAATTTATCGTTGCGGCAACTTTCAAACTCTCCTCGGTATAATCACTATATGGCTGAGCAATCACGAAGTTGTAACTATTCAAAGCGGCATCTTGATTGCCTTTTTCAAAACAACAAGTAGCCAATAAGTAATTTGCTTCCACACCAAAAAGCGCTGGCTGAAACTGTCTTAGATAGTTATTGAGCTTCTCGATAGCCAAATCACAATTGCCGTCATAAGCCGCATCAGAAGCCTTTTTATAGACATCGGATTCAATATCTTCTGCTTTAATATTTACGATTCTTAAGTTTCTTATTTGTTCTTGGAATTCTGTATCCTCTATCAAAGTGCTTCTTACCGCTGCTACCGCATCTACAAGTATTGGGTCATTAGGAAACTGGGTATAAAGTGTATTCCACGTTTCCTTCACTTTCGCTACATTGTTCTTCTTTACATAATAGCTACACATATCGGCAAGAGCCTTTTTATAATAGGCCGACGTCGCGTGATTTTGAAGAATGTCATTATAGTAATTCGCTGCTTCTTCTAATCTGTTTTGCGCCAGATAAGTCTTCGCAAGTTCATACTTTCCATCTACTTTAAACTTCGAATCAGGAATCTCAGCAAGCATATTTTTTATAACCCAAGCCTTCTTGTCGGGTTGGCCATCAAAACCATAGCACATGGCTTTCTGAAACATCGCGTAGTCCTTATTACCTTCATTATTATCACTGACCTTGTCATAATACTGAATTGCTTGCTGATAGCTTTTATTCACATAAAAACAATCACCAATTCTGAGGTAAGCGTCAAAGAGTTTTCTTCTTTCTTTGGTACCATTTCCGTCAGCAAATTTTCTGAACCCCGTATTCGCGTTCGCATACAAATCCTTCATCGTCTCAAAATTGGTCTCTTCATTTCCCAATTTGAAATAGGAATATCCAATTCCATAATTTGCTAATCCATAATATTCGCTTTGAATGGCGCCCTGATCATTTAAAAATGCGTTGTATCTCTTGATCGCTTCGCTGTATTCTCTTTTTCTATATGAAATTTCTGCTTTCCAAAACTTAGCTTCTGAAGTAAGTAGGGGATTCATTGGATAAGTATTTACCTTATCAAAAAATGAAGCAGATCGATCGTAGTCCTCTGCCTGAAAGAGTTCCACTCCACGGTTGTAGGCCACGATCTGATATGCCTCTTTTACACGATTATCTTTATTCTGAATTTTATCAAGTGATGCCAGTGCACGCTCATAATTCCGCGTTTTCATGTACACATTCAACAAGAATTCATACGCCTCGTCGCGACGTGGACTGTTAGGATATTTATTCAGATAATCCTCAAAAGCAGTAATGGCTTCGTGGAAAGGGTTATAAGACAATTCAAAGGCGAGTTTAGAATAATTAAACAAGGCATCTTCTTGTATCTCTCTATTGAATTCCATGGAAGCCGCTTCACTAAAGGTATTCCTTGCAAACTCTTTGTTATTCATTTTCAAGTAGCAATCCGCCATGTTATAAGTGGCCAATTGGTACAATTCATCGCGCTCTCCGTCGCACCCCGCAAATGCTTTGATAGCATTCTCATAAGCTTGAGTTCGATAATAGGTATATCCAAGCTGATAATAATCCTCTCTCGTAATCTCTGATTTCTCTACTCCTTCATGAAACTGCAACAAGTATGGCAATGCTTCAGCATATTTTTCCTTAATAAAATAAGCATCACCGATAAGTCTTGCTATCTCTGGAACACGCTTCGTCGACTTTTCATTTGCCGACTGCAACACTCCTGGAGCGTAGGCCAACAACTCATCATACTTCTTTTGTTTATAATATATCTGAGCAATGTAGTAAGGAACTATTGGACTAAAATTAGCATCTGTTTCGAGTTGCTTGAAACCTGTAAGCGCGGTCTCATATTCCTTTTGCTCATAAGCTATATGGGAGTAATAATAAATCGCCGGCTGCTTGTATTGTGACTCTACTTGTTTCACCTCGAGAAAATCCTGTCTCGCGCTCTTCAAGTCACCATCTTCGAAAAGTGAGTGACCTCTTTTATAGAAGAACTCTATCTTCTCATCATTCGAAAGCATGTCTTGATCCACTTCCTGAAACCATTCAAGCGCCTTTTTATAGCTTTTTCTTTGGTAGTTGAATGTAGCGAGTTCAAAATATACGTGATGTTTCCAAGGTGAATCTGGATGTTCGCGTACAAATCGAATCAATTGATATTCCGCATCGGGTTGCAATAAATACAACGCACAAATCCCCTTATAATATTCGGCGTTGATCCGCAACGCATTCTGAGGATCCAATTCCAGTCCAATAAACTCCTCGAATTTCTTCATAGAAGCACTGTACTTTTCATGATCGTAGAGGTGAATGGCCTCCTTATAGACAGCGGACTTATCAAACAATGCAATAGGCTCCTGAGCCTGCACAGATTGAGCGAGCAGAATGCCCATGATCCAAAATATTATGATTCTTGCTTTCATTCTCGGACAGAATTTACCGAGAACAAAGAAAAATGGTGCCGAATATTGTTAAACAGCCTCTTGTGAAACTTGCGAACGTTGGATTGTTTATCAAGAAATGAGTGCTTGAGCTTCTTCGAGTCCCTTGCCCTCGCGGATGATCTCAATTCCGCCTTTGGTGCAGTCAATTACTGTTGAAGGCACGAAGCCACCAGGCCCACCACCAATGACAAGATCCACTTTATCGCCCCACTTTTCATCAATTCGCTCTGCGTCCGTTGAATATTCCAACAGCTCATCTTCGTCATGGATAGACGTCGAAACCAAAGGTTCGCCCAAGGCTTCCACCAAGCGTTTGGTAATGGCATTGTCGGGCACACGAATCCCTATTGACTTGCGATTGCTCTCGAAAATTCGGGGAATATTCCGATTTCCCTCCAAGATAAACGTATAGGGCCCAGGCAATAAAGTTTTCATCAATTTAAAAACTGGATTGGATACAGGCATACTGTAATCGGTCATGTGGGATAAGTCTGAACAAACGATCGAAAACTTTGCCTTCTCAATTTTTAAATTCTTAAGCTTGGCCACTCGCTCCAATGCTTTGTTAGAGCTAAGCGCGCATCCCAACGTGTAAACCGTGTCGGTGGGGTAAATCACCACCCCACCGTCACGAAGTACTTTGACAGCTTGGTCGATCTTACGGCTATCAATATTATCGGGAAAAATCTCTATTAACATCTTATTATTTGCTTGCCTCAGCAGCCTTCTTATGATCCGCAAGGAACTGTGCCAAACCAGCGTCAGTCAATGGGTGCTTTAGCAACGCCATTATAGCGCTCAAAGGACCCGTCATCACATCGGCACCAATCTCAGCGCACTTGATAATATGCATTGGGTGACGTACTGATGCAGCTAGGATTTCTGTGTCATATCCATAATTATCATAAATCAAACGGATCTGCTCAATCAACTCCAAACCATCAACTGAAATATCATCCAAACGACCAATGAATGGAGACACGTATGACGCACCTGCTTTCGCAGCAAGCAAAGCCTGTCCAGCCGAAAAAACCAAGGTACAATTAGTACGAATGCCCTTGTCTGAAAAATATTTTAGTGCCTTCACACCGTCCTTAATCATCGGGATTTTTACGACTATGTTCTCGTGAAGAGCCGCCAATTCCTCGCCTTCCTTTACCATTCCTTCAAAATCTGTAGAAATAACCTCAGCAGACACATCTCCCTCACCCACGATATTACAAATATCAATGTAATGTTGATTTACACGCTCTTTCCCGCTGATGCCTTCTTTGGCCATTAAGCTAGGGTTAGTGGTTACACCGTCCAAAACGCCCAAAGCGTGCGCTTCTTTAATTTGTTCGAGATTTGCAGTATCGATAAAGAATTTCATGGTCTTTTTTTTTTGCAAAAATACCCCTACCTCCTTCCCTTGAACAAAATAAATTATCCCTCTTTTTGCACAAAACTCTTATTCAAGAATATGTACGAATAGAATATCTGTTAACATTCAAAGCAAGGCAAAGAATTGACTTAATTTCGCCACATGAATGAAAAAACTCATAGAGCAATTTTGCAAATGATGGTGACTGCACTCGCCTTAATTATTGGCGATTGGTGGATCGACGGCGTGTCGTTCAGCGCTCCTTGGATAGCTTTGGTGACCGCTGTGATTCTCGCTTTTCTAAACGTCTTTCTTAAACCAATATTAGTTCTACTTACCATTCCGGCCACAATACTCACATTCGGAATCTTTCTATTGGTGATCAATGCTTGTATTATACTTATTGCCAGTGAACTCATTCCCAATAATCACTTTATGGTAAATGGTTTCTGGCCAGCATTCTGGCTTTCTCTTATCATTAGCGTTGCCAACTCACTCTTTGGCGCACGCGTAAAAGTGATAAGACCTGGGCAAGACGACGATCAATTCTGACATTACTCCACAAGAGGAATCAAGCCGCGCAAGCCCATATCTACCACTTGCTCAAACTCTGGCTCGAAAACGCCATTCCCATTAGAATCAACCCATTCAAAACTCTGATTTGATGATAGAGATAGCGTTATGACTATGTCCTGGGTTTCATTTCCTGTAATGACTAGTGGCTCCGCAAAACTGCCTGTAACAACGCAAGATCCAGCTGGAATGGGACTTGTAGAGGCCAATGGATTAGGAACAGTTGTAGCACCCTGAGGACTCTGCCCTTGAAAGGTTTGAGTCACAAATGGAGTGAAAACTTCCATTCCCCAATAACCCTGAAGCTTGTCATCATTTACCGTTATACTTTGTGTATTCACTTGATATGATTGAATATAGGTATTGTACCCCACAAAACTCGCCAAACGGCCCGTCAGATTAAAAGTCTGGTAGCGAAAATCGATATCATAATTTTGATAGGCCAGCGAAACGCGCATCCACTCGTAACTATCGGGCGTAATCTGTGAAAGCGGAATTTCAAAAAACACTTCATCCTCTTCAACGATAATCGCCTGACTAAAATCAATTGCCATAGCCCCACCTTGGGTTGTCTCTGGCGCAGTATATAAAATCTCTCCACCTCCAAGAGGAACCAATGGTCCATTCGTCATTTCAATATAGTGCGCACTAATTTTCTTGAAATCTGGTGATTGTGCCGCATGACCCGTCGGAATCGTGGATGGATTGCCCAGGTTATCCAGCCTCAATTGATTCTCATCGAAGCGAAACTTAAAAATCAACTTCGGGCCTGTCGGAGTAACTGGAACAGGCGCCGCAGCTTCATCTTCATCTTTCTTGCACCCCAAGGCGATGATCATGACAAATAATAATATCAAACGTGTGCTCATACTTCAAAAATAATCATTTATTCGAAATACTCCCATGCTGTTCTGTAGGCACCTCTTTGTTCCAGATAGTTGATAAAATCGCTGTAAAACTTATCTGATGCAAGTGTAGCGCTATCTCCAAAGACAACGAGTTTTTTCTTAGCCCTTGTCAATGCAACATTGAGTCTTCGATAATCCCTCAAAAATCCTATCTCACCGCTGTCGTTACTCCTTACGAGACTAATAAGCACAACATCCCTTTCTTGTCCCTGAAAAGAGTCGATTGTATTGACTACGATTCTTCTATCGGCTGCAAATACTTCATCTAGAATATCAATTTGGGCGCGATACGGAGAAATCACGGCAATCCTATTTTCTTGGGAAATGCCCGTCAATTCACGCTCAATGTACCTTCTTATCAACTGTGCTTCCTCAGGATTCGCCCTAGAATCACCATCTTCCCCCTCTTGCTCATTGTACCCACAACCCGCAGTATCGATATATTCTGCTGCCAAAATATGTCCTTCAAGCAATCGCTCCCCAACCGATTCATGAGCTTCCAATTGATTATTATAAAACTTTTCATTGGAAAAACCCATGATGTCTTTGTGCATGCGATACTGGACCTTTAATAAAGATACTTTTTCATGTCTTTGGATACCCTTTTCTAAAAGTGTTTTCGAAAGTCCTAATTTATCGGCTTCATGACTCTTTACTGTTGGCGGTAATTGAAATGGGTCTCCCGCCATCACCACCTTCTCTGCTCTGAGAATAGGCACCCAACAAGCAGGCTCTAGCGCTTGGCCAGCTTCATCAATGATGACAACATCAAATCTTCTATTTCGAATATATTCATTTGTGCTACCAATGAGCGTGCACGCTACCACTTGAGCATTATCAATTATCTTGTCGACTATGTAGGTCTCTAACTCTCGAGCCTCTTTATTAATATTCTTCGCTTCTTGAAAAAGCAATTTTCTCTGTTCCGCCTCTTCTCTCCCAAAACTCCGTTTGTATTTACCTCCCATTTTGCGTAGCTCTACCGCTCTCTTCTTCAACTCCTTTATCTTCTTAAAATCTCTATCCGCTGACAGCAACACATCCATAGTACGAGCAGAATTATCCTCATCTATTTTGGCGAGGTTTCCTATTCTCACCACATTTACACCTCGCGCTGCCAAACTTCGAGTAAGATGATCAACAGCTGCATTACTGGCGGCAGTAACCATTATTTTTTTTTCTTCCTTTATAATTTCCAAAATGGACTCGACGAGTGTTGTCGTTTTTCCGGTACCGGGAGGACCATGAACAAATGCCACATCTTCTGCATTCAAAATATCCATCAAAGCTTTATTCTGACTATCATTTAATAAAACCGAACGAACGTTCATTCGGTTTTGAAAATCCGAATTTTTATAGCCTAAAATGATATCTCTTAGCTCCTTTAATCTTCCTTTCTCACAATTGATTACTTCACTAAGAGCCTTAAACATTTCGTCATAAGACTTAGAATCAAAAAGCAAGTTCACGCCAATTTTTCCTTCATCTACCCAGTCCGGCAATTCATCCAGATGAAAGGTAATCTTCATTCTAGAATCATCCACATATCCTATAACACCATGTATACTCTCGTCTTCATTTCCTTCTTTAGCACTGAATAATGAGACGGGAGCTCCAGATTGAAACTGGTGTCTATGCCGGTCTACTGGTCGCTCCACGACAATAAATGGGTATGCTCCTAACCCAAAGCCCGTCTCATTCACTTTGAGAGGGAACCAACAAAGACCAGCTTCCTTTCTGTCTTTGATGCTTCTTTTTTTCAAATACAATTCATGAATAGCCTGATCCTCTCGTTGTTCTATCCGCAGAAGTTCGGCCACCCTTCCTAATTCTAAGCTCGAATCCATGGGCGCAAGTTCGCAATATGCCATAAAAAAACCCGATATTTCTATCGGGTCCTTTTAAAATATTTTATCGTCACCTAATGATGGTCACTTCTCCGGTGACATACTCCATTCCTCCAGGCCTATTAATACCCAATACGAAGTAATACACGCCATCACCTATCTCATTTTCGGATGGTATCCAATTGTTCTGGTAGTTTTCACTCTCGAAAATCAATGCTCCCCAGCGATTGAACACCTGCAGTGTATTTCCAGGGTATTGTGTTATACCGCCAAATGAAAGCGCATTGTTTTCACCATCACCATTAGGAGTAAATACATTCGGGATGATAATGTTGCAAATAATTTGTTTAACGGTAACTGTATCCCGAATCGTTGCACAATCGTTCTGTGCCGTGAAGATCACTAAAGAATCGATGAATGTTCTTGGTGTAGAAAAAATGTAAACGAAGTCAGTTGACCCATCATTCTCCCATTCATAACTATCGATATATTGGAAGTTGCCGCTATTAGGCTGAATCGTGATGGCCTCACCGAAACATACCTCAGCAACATTAGGAAGGAATACATCAGGAGAAGGCAAAAAGCGAACAGTTAGCTCATCTGTTGTATTACATTCTGCATGTGTAAATGTGAGATCATATTCACCGTACGCTTCTGCGATAATCTCGGTGTCAGTTTGATCCGAATTTACTAAAATCAATCCTGTCGCCGGTTCTACGGTCCACGAACCTGGAACATCATTTCCTGTCAACTCTGACTCAAAGCTGTCACAAACCAAGAAGCTATTTACGACGCTTGGATTTGCCAACGCAGTAATTGTGAAGTTTCCTGTTCCCACACAGCCATTCGCGTCTGTAGTGGTAACAGACACCGTTCCAACTCCTGCGCTGATACTACTCGCAGAGCTTCCAGTACTCCATTCGTATGACACGAACTCTTCGGTTGTGGTCAAGGTCGTTTGAGCGGTACTACAGATTTGATTGTCTCCTTGGATAATTGGAATTGCTGTTTCTGCGAGGTCAATAGTAATCGTTCCTGAAGTTTCACAACCACCCAGAACGGCCTCCACTGTGTATGTCCCCGGCTGCTCAACTGTTATTGAATTTCCTGCAGAACCATTGCTCCACTGGATATTTGTATATCCTGGAATAATGGATAGCAAAGCAGGCTCACCAGAACAAATACTAGTCGGCCCTTGAATATCAATGGCGCCGGCAGTTTCTATTACGATGAACGTATAGAAAATTGTCACTTGTTGAGCTGGAATACCATTGTCAGCAGCAGTGATTGTTATGTCATAACTACCTGGAGTCATTCCGAGCGGAGCAGTAATATCCAACGTACTGACACCAGCTTCGGGAGGGTTCAGCACAAATTCAAATGGTGCCGTCGGGTCTGCAAGCACCCAATCTATTGTCAGTAACTGTGTTGGTTCCGGCCCCAGGAATGTTACCGTGACCTCATTCCCCGCGCACAAATAAACAATGTTACACGCGGTCAGCAGTGGTGAGATTGGAATCAAATTACCTGAATCAACTGCAGTGCAGGAATTAAATGCAAAAATCAAATTGTCCAACCAGCTCACTCCATCATCCTCTCCAGTAGGACCATCGTAGATGATGCCGGGTACAGAAAAACGTCCTGCTTGGAAGAAGTTAAGTCCATCTCCTCGATTGGCACCTACAGTGGCCGCAGTACCTCCAAATCCATCAACTCCGCCTGAAGCCGAGCCTGTAGTCCATTCCATATCGCCATAACAGAAGGAAACCGTTCCGCCATTTGGAATAATTGGATCCGAACCATCAGATATAATCAACTGAAATGAATTCAGCTTATCAGCCATATTGCTAAAGTAACCTACCGCATCCCAGTAAACGATCATGTAGTGATCAGTTACTTTGTAATAAACCAAACCACTTTCGAGGTTGCGAATGTCCACGTCTGCCCAAAATGGGGCAACCATAATATTCTGATTATTCGGAAAACCTGAAGCGCTGAACGTGCTAAATGGTGCGTCAAAAGTCACATTTCCATTGGTATTGATCCAGCATGAGTTGTACTGAGCCCCATAAAGACAAAAGGTGAACGGCAATTCAATTTCAGGGGAAGAACCGTCGTCATTTCTATACTCTGGAGCTTGGCCATTTGTAAAGGGTACCACAGAGTAAGTGTCATCCACTGGTTTAATACAATCACATTCATCCTGGCCACCGCCCCCCATTCGAGAAGAACCTTGTTTCACTTTTGATAAATCCAAGTTACCAGGCTCAAACTTTATCTTTTCGGTTGACTGTCTAGAAGTAAGAACAGGAAAAGCACCACTGAGCTTTGCAGCCTGATAATCTCTTTCATTGCTCACTTCTACTACTTGGGCATTAGCAACCAGAATAACGGATGCTAACAATAAACTCATGACATACTTCATTCGAGTAACTTGTGATTTGGTTTCAATATTACAACTGATGCAAAAATAATCGAAGTAGTTGTATGGCTTCCAAAAAAATCCATTTACCTATTTTCGCATTCTCAAAGCGAATCTATGAAAATAGCTGAAGTTCTGCAACACTCAGATATCCATGCATGGCTGCAAATGCCCTATGACATCTATAAGCACGACTCTAACTGGATTCCCCACCTTCGCCAAGACATCATAAAAGTGTTTGACCCTCAGGCAAACAAGTATTTCAAGGAAGGAAAAGCCATCCGCTGGATTCTCAAAGATGATCATGGTCAGGCCATTGGACGGATTGCTGCTTTTCACTTTCCAAAATTATCGGCTAGCCAAAAATTCAAGGTTGGTGGAATTGGCTTTTTTGAGTGCATCAACAATCAGCACGCCGCTAATACGCTCTTTGACACCGCGGTGGACTGGCTCAGATTAGAAGGCTGTGACGCAGTGGACGGCCCTATCAATTTTGGAGAACGTGATGCTTTTTGGGGACTCCTCACCGATAATTTCACAGATATGAGCAGTTATCGAATGAATTACAACCTCCCCTATTATCAGGTTCTATTCGAAAACTATGGTTTTCAGACCTATTTTGAGCAATGGTGCTATAAGCGCGATGTATTCGTTCCCGTAAATGAGGTTTTTGCAAAAAAACAAGCAAACATTGCAACAGACCCGCTATTTCATTTATCCAATATTCGAGGCCGCTCCTTAGATCAAGTTGCTCAGGATTTCCTTTCAGTTTATAACAATGCCTGGGCGGGAATTAGCGGATTCAAAACAATGGAGCTTCGACAAGCCAAAGCTATTATGAAGAGCATGAAGCCCATCCTGGATAAGGACATTGTAATTTTCGCGTATTATAACAACGAACCGATTGGATTTTATGTGAATATCCCCGAGCTCAACGAAATCTTCCAGCACATCAATGGAAATCTAAATTTCTGGGGTAAATTAAAATTCCTGTACTATCGATATTTTGGAAGGCGAAACACTATGGTCGGGCTTGTATTTGGCGTTGATAAAGCCTACCACGGTCGTGGAGTCGAATCGGCAATGATTAAATTTTGTGAGACGCAGGTTCTTCCCAAAAAAACCTACAAAGAAACAATCATTACCTGGATCGGAGATTTCAACCCCAAGATGCTCAAAGTAATGAGTAATCTAGATGCAACACGATACCGAACACTCATTACCTACCGCAAAATGCTCAATGATAAGTATCCGTTTGAACGCTGTCCGATAATTTCATAGCTCTGAACACCTTGATTTTACTGATATTTTAAAAAAAAATAAAATAGTACGTGCAAAAAGAATAATCCACCCTATATTTGCGCCCGCAAAAAAGCGAAAGTAGATCTCGTAGCTCAGCTGGTAGAGCAATACACTTTTAATGTATGGGTCCTGGGTTCGAGTCCCAGCGGGATCACGAAAGAGTAGAAGAAGTAGGGCAGGTATCTGCCCTATATTCTTCATAGCCTACAAAATTTGCCCTGGTGGTGAAATTGGTAGACACGTACGTTTGAGGGGCGTATTTCGCAAGATGTGCTGGTTCGAGTCCAGTCCAGGGCACTCGCCTCCGATCACAGGTAGTGATCATTAAAGGTCAGTTCGCTGACCTTTTTTTTATGCCCTACCGACAACTTCCTCTCACAGCTTTTGTTTTATCATTGTGGAATTGAAAGTGAAGCAAGAAATAAAATTTGATATCGCACCACTCGAGTCATGGTGGCCTGCTCATCAGCAGCCATTTCTCATAAGTGGTCCATGCAGTGCAGAAACCGAAGATCAGGTGTTGCAAACCGCACTGCGCCTCAAAAAAACAAACCTCGTTCACCTGCTCAGGGCTGGTATTTGGAAACCAAGAACCCGACCCAATTCATTTGAAGGCGTCGGTGAGATTGGGCTTACTTGGCTCAAAAAAGCAAAAGAACAAACAGGTATACTCACTACGATTGAAGTAGCAACAGCTCAACATGTGGAGCTTGCCCTAAAACATGGTGTCGATGTCTTATGGATAGGCGCTCGCACCACGGTCAATCCATTTAGTGTGCAAGAGATTGCCGATGCACTCAGAGGTGTGGATATTCCGGTATTAGTCAAAAACCCAATCAATCCAGATGTACAATTGTGGATTGGAGCGATTGAAAGAATAAATAACGTCGGCATAAAAAAAATAGCTGCAATACATCGCGGATTTTCTTTTCTAGGTGAGTCGGTCTACCGCAATAAACCGATGTGGGAAATCCCCATTGCTCTAAAAACATTACATCCTGAAATACCCATAATCTGCGACCCCAGCCATATTTCAGGGCGGAGAGATTTATTGCTTTCTGTTGCTCAAAAAGCAATGGACTTAGGAATGGCGGGCCTCATGCTCGAAAGTCATATCAACCCCGACGAAGCTTGGAGCGACGCAAAACAACAGGTGACACCCGAAAGATTGGCTGAGATCATTCACCAACTTGCTATTAGAAATACAACTCCGCCTCAAGATATCGTCGATGATGACTTGCTTGCCTTAAGAAGAAAAATTGACGGCATTGACGAAAAAATCATCGAACTCCTCGCACAAAGAATGAAAATTGCTGAGGCCATCGGTGAATACAAAAAAGAAAAAAACATTACCATTCTCCAAGTTGACCGTTGGAAAGAAATAATGAAAACACGAAGCGAGTGGGCTAAAGAGCTCAACCTATCAGAAGAATTTACTATGAAGTATCTCGAACAACTTCATAAAGAATCCATCCGTACCCAAACAAGGGTGATGAACAACAAGACTACTTGATATTGACTTTGAACATTTTCTTTTCACCCAAATAGCCTTCCAACACATCGTTGATGGCCACAGGCCCGACACCGCTGGGGGTTCCGGTGAAAATCAAATCACCAATCTTCAAGGTCATATACTGCGATACGTGCGCAATGATTTTATCAAAATTGAAAATCATATCACTACTGCTTCCATCTTGAACAATCTGGCCATTTTTCTTTAAAGAAAACCGAATGTTCGTTCGGTCCATTTCATCAAGTGAGATAAAATCCTTTCCTAACACAGCACTACCGTCGAATGCCTTGGCCTTTTCCCAAGGAAGCCCCTTCTTTTTCTGTTCTTCCTGAACATCCCTTGCTGTAAAATCAATACCCAGTCCTATGGTAGAATAATATCGATTTGCGAACTGCTCTTCGATATTTTTACCTAATCGATCAATCTTAATGATGAGCTCTACTTCATAGTGTAAATCATTTGTAAATGAGGGTATAAATAAAGGATTACTCCTTGGCAAAATTGCCGAATCAGGCTTGCAAAAAAAGACCGGTTCCGTCGGAACCGCATTACCCAACTCCTTCGCATGTTCTGCATAATTTCTTCCAATACAAATAATCTTCATAGCTATGGAATTATAAATTCAATCCTCACTTTTCTATCAGCAGTGGATGACTCGTTCGACTTACTTGAGCCAGTATATCGTATAACAAAACGATCCGCGTTTAACCCACTTTGCACAAAGAATTTTTTCACTTGTGACGCTCTTTCCTGCGACAAAATTAAATTACGAGTTTCATCGCCCGACTTATCTGCCATGCCTGTTATCAATACTTTCACCTGTGGCATTCGCACCGCCATATCTACCACCTCCGAAAGGACAAGTTGGGTTTCAATATTCAATTTTGTGCTGGCTTTATCAAAATAAACATCAATGAATGAAGGCAAATTCTCAATCACATTTGTGCTCTTCGTTGAAACATCACCCCCTCCAATTTCAACATTCGCCAAGGCTTCGTCACCACTTGCACGTACGAGTTCAATCACCATTTCCTTCAAGTCATTTATTTGAGATTGCAGCATTTGATCACGCTCCTTATTTTGCTGATCCATCCACTCCAGTTGATCGATACGCATTGCATTCATTTGTTCTTCTAGCTTTACAAGCTTCGTGTTATTGTCCAAAATCACCTTTCGCAACTCTTCAAATTCACTATCCAACTCGGTCGATTCATTGTCTAATCGCGATTCATCCTTTTGGCCCAAAAGCTTAATTGTCGCGTCTGACAGCTCAATTTCTGATGAATTCAAAAATTCATTAGGGTTAAACTCAAATGATGCAGTATCCACTTCCACCGATTCTACACTCTCTAAAGTCAAAAGATTTTGCGATGAAAAAACACCGAGCTCCGTTTGTATTAGGAGCATTAGAAAATCAACTTCTTTTTTAAAAAAAATGTACTTTCTTTTTTGAACCTCCTCTTCTGTCCATTTTGAATCGAAATCCGACGAAGTACCAAAATCCAAAGAGCTAACTTTTTCTATCTGCCCCATCACATCTTGTGAAAAACTCTTGAACGGCGCGAGCGATTTGTATTGATAGTACTTGAATGAAGAGCTTACTAGAGCATTAAGGTCATTGTAAACCAGTTTCTCGGCTTTTGACCAATTGGCTTTATTCCCTGAGACGGATAAATTGCGATCAATATACAATGCTAAAGAAGCACACGTCAACTCCACTACTGAGTTTACTTCAGACTCTTTTGCTTTTTGATAATAGTGAAAATTTACCTGCGCCGATTTTTCATCCTGCGCGCTCAAGTGAGAACTCCACAGGAAACAACAGAACAACAACGAAGCAAGAATCCATCTGATCATCACCTTCAAAAGTATCGGATATCAATGGTTTTGGAAGGAATATTGGAGACAAAAAAAACAAATTTATTCACGCTTTGTGCACATTATCAACGCTGCGAATTTCTTTTTTCAAGCATCGGCACAAACGAAAATTTTCCATGAACCTCTGAGACGAATTCTCCATTTTCAGATTCTTGAATCACCATCATTTCTTGTTCTTTACCTTCTCCAAAAGGCATCACTAATCTGCCGTCAGACTTCATCTGCATCAATAGCTCATCGGGAATAATAGGTACAGCGCATGTAATAAGAATTCTATCGAATGGTGCAAAAGAAGGCATCCCTTTGTAACCATCTCCATAGACTAAATTGACACGATAGTTCATTTTATGAAGCAATAGCTTGGCATTGTCGTGTAAGAGTTTTTGTCTTTCTATTGAAAAAACTTTAGCCCCCAACTCACAAAGTACCGCTGTTTGATAACCCGAGCCTGTTCCGATTTCCAGCACCTTCATTCCCTTTTCTATTTGTAGCAATTGCGATTGAAATGCCACGGTGTATGGAGCCGAAATGGTTTGACCCGCCCCGATCTGAAAAGCCTTATTTTCATAGGCGTATTCCAGGAATGCACTGGACAAAAAGAAGTGCCTCGGAACGCGATTCATCGCTTCCAAAACATTTTTATCCGTAATTCCCTTAGACGCCAACTCCTCTAGGAGTTTCTTCCTCAATCCTTTGTGTCTGTAATTATCCTCCATAAGATGAGTTCAAAACTAGGGCATCGCGTCATTCGCTTTCCAATGTTGAAAAGTAAAAATCAACCATTCAATGTAAACAATCCTTCTTACAACATTTGCACGTATAAAGAGATGAGATAATGAAGTTAAAAATAGGTGTATTAGGAGCAGGTCACTTGGGCAAAATCCATATGAAATGCATACGCGAACTGAGCGATCAATATGAGCTTGTCGGTTTTTTTGACCCCGATATTCAAAAAGCGAAAGAAGCAGCGGCACAATTCGAGCTGATGCCTTTTCATAGCATCGATTCGCTCCTTGACTCCGTTGACGTCGTGGATATCGTTACGCCAACCATCTATCATTTTGATTGTGCGGCAGCAGCGATTAGAAAATTCAAGCATATTTTTATTGAAAAACCCGTCACTCACACTTTAGACGAAGCGAAAGCCTTAATAAAACTGGCAAATGAAGCAGGCATTAAAGCGCAGGTTGGACATGTGGAGCGTTTCAACCCAGCATTCACCGCTGTGCGTCAACATTTGACTCAACCCAAGTTCATTGAAACCCATCGACTCGCCCAATTCAACCCCAGAGGTACGGATGTTTCAGTGGTTTTGGACTTAATGATTCACGATATCGATATCGTTCTTGCTGTTACTAAGGCCAATGTCAGAAAGGTTTCGGCCAGCGGAGTAGCTGTGCTCAGCGATACTCCAGATATTGCCAATGCACGACTAGAGCTCGACAATGGCTGTGTTGCAAATCTCACCGCAAGTCGCATCTCATTAAAATCAATGCGCAAATCCCGATTCTTTCAACGAGACGCCTACATCTCTGTAGATTTTCTCGCAAAAGAATCTGAAATTGTAAGAATGAAAGAAGTGCATGGCGAACCCGATCCTTTTTCTGTTACAATTGATTTAGGTGAAAAGGGTAAAAAAGAAATACTCTTCGACAAACCAGCTATTGAAGCCAATAATGCCATTAAGGATGAATTAGCATCATTTGCTAATGCCATCAATGGTTTAGCTCCTTTAGAAGTAACACTCGAGCAAGGAACTCGCGCTTTGGAGGTCGCACTGTTGATTTTAGAAAAAATGAAACAAGCCTCTCTGCTGCAAGTTGATGAGTAGCAAGCGAATACTCATTTTTTCAACCTCAGGCACAATATTCTTCAAAAACAGCGTTAAAGTCACGCGAAATGGCTTTGATTAGCTATTTTCGCGGCCTTTCCAACCAAGCTGCTCTATGAAGTTCAAGATAGTCTATCTATCACTCGCGCTGTTTTTTGCCTCATGTAATTTCATCAATCCTGATGAAAAAGAGCCGTCTTTCATTTACATAGACCAATTTAGTTTTTCTACAGACCCGGGCGAAGGCACTGAAAGTCAGAAGTTCACAGAAATCTGGGCTTACGCAAATGACCAAGTCGTGGGAGTCTATGATTTGCCAGCCACAATTCCTATCATTCATGAAGGAAATACCAACTTGTCATTTTTCGCTGGGATAAAAAACTTTGGCTTGAGCGACTCACGTATTATCTATCCTTTTGTTCAAGGATATCGGCTCAATAAAAACCTAAAGCCACTAGCCATTGATACCATACGACCGACATTTAGCTATTTCGACGAGTTGAGTATCACACAAAAAGACTGGGATATAAATACACCTTCGATGCTCGCTCTTAGTTCCAATCAAGGCGAGCTCCTGATTGAAGATGATGAGACAAAAGTATTTGAAGGTAATCGCTGTGGGTATTTTAGAATGCCTTCTGGCAGCACTAATCTATCATTCAAAGACGACGATAATCTCGACCTGGAAAGCGGTGTCATCACGTTTTTAGAACTAAACTATAGTTGCAACAACAAGTTTTCAGTTGGCCTTATCGCAAGAGAAGGAACCGCAGATCGCCGCAACCTTATTGCGATTATAAATCCGACCACCACGGGAACATCAGCTCCTGTATGGAATAAAATTTATCTCGACCTAGGACTCATCGTGAGAGACAACCCTAATGCATCGCACTTCGAAGTTTACTTCGAATCTGTGCCCGATAGCCCCGGTAATGCTATTGACTTGTATCTCGACAATCTAAAACTCATCAGTTTCTAATTCCGATCTTGATCATCACTTATGAATAAAAAGATTCAGGTATCAAAATATGTGTTTGCCGATTTAGTCGCCGCAGCGCTCGCCTGGACTTTACTTTTTATTTATAGAAAAAAAGTTCTTGAATCTGAATTCTTCGGATATCCGATTGAAGTGAAATTTGATGATAATTATTTTCTTGGTCTTGTTATGGTTCCGCTTTTCTGGATTGTAATACATTTCATGGCGGGACACTACCACAACATCTTCAGGAGATACCGAATTAAGGAATTCACTCAGGTGTTTGTGGTTTCTATTTTTGGAGTACTAATTATCTTTTTCGCATTGCTGCTCGATGATGAGCTTGGACATTATAGCAGATATTATAAGAGTTTAATCTTTTTATTTACCGCACACTTTGGTTTGACGTTCCTCTTTAGACTTGTGCTCACTTCTCGCACCGTGTATCTCGTTCAATCGCGTAAATTAGGATTCAACACGATTATGGTAGGTGGAAATGAGCGCGCGCTCAACCTCTACAATGAGATCATCACGATGAAAAAATCTCCGGGATTCAAATTCATCGGTTTTGTTCGCGTGAATGGTGTAGATAATCTAATGGCGCAACATATGCCACTTCTGGGTAAGTACTACCAACTTCCTGATCTAATCAAGCATCACCAAGTAGAAGAGGTAATCATAGCCGTAGAAAGTTCGGACCACCAAGACTTAGAAAATATCATCAACCTTTTAGAAGATTTGGATGTCAACGTGAATATCATACCTGACATGTATGATATAGTGAGCGGCTCCGTGCAAACCAATAGTATTTATGGAATTCCCCTGATTCGCGTAAACTCTGAAATTATGCCAGCATGGCAATTCAGTGTGAAAAGATTGATTGATATTTTCGCTTCTACGATCAGCTTGATTATTCTCAGTCCGCTCTTTCTTGTTTTAGCAATACTTATAAAGACTGGATCCAAGGGACCTGTATTCTTTTCACAACAACGCATTGGAAAGCATGGCAAGCCCTTTATGATTTACAAGTTCCGCACAATGGTTGAAGATGCTGAAAAAAACGGACCTCAATTGAGCTCCAGCACAGACAATCGAGTGACCAAGACAGGTAGATTTTTAAGGAAAACCCGTCTTGATGAGATTCCTCAATTTTGGAATGTACTCATAGGGGATATGTCGCTTGTTGGTCCTCGTCCGGAGCGGGCATATTTTATAGAAAAAATTATGGAACGTGCCCCCCATTATCGTCACCTCCACCGCGTGAGACCTGGTATTACAAGCTGGGGACAAGTGAAATATGGATACGCGGAGAATGTGGATCAAATGATCCAACGCCTGAAATTCGACATCCTTTACATCGAAAACATGTCCATCGCAATGGACTTTAAAATCCTAGCTTACACAATTTTAATTGTGCTCAAAGGCTCTGGAAAATAGTTTCTTTAGTCAACCTTTCGTATGTTGCATCGGTTTATACTCTATCAAAACCTTAGCAACCATGAAAAGGAACTCTCTTTTCTTAATGATCCTCATCTGCAGCAGTGTATACTTTATTGCTACATCCTCCTCTAATGGAAGAGCTACCGCTGCCAATGCCGGCAACACTGGAGCGCCAAGCGAAAGCCAAGTCTGCGGAAATTGCCACAATGGTGGCGCTTACGGAGCGGTAAACTTGAGCATTCAAGTTTTCATTCAAGGAACAACCACGCCTGTCACTTCATATATACCAGGCAACACATATGATGTAAGAGTAACGGTTCAAAACAGCACTGGAAATCCTGCTGGCTATGGATTCCAATTGACCTGCCTCACCACGCCCGGCAACAGCCCCCTTGCTGGATATACCAATCTCGCCACAAACGTCAAACAAAAAACTGTTCTAGTAGGCGCAGTGGCGGGCAGAACTTATGTAGAACACAATGGAGTGCTTCCTAATAATCAATTCAATTTTAGTTGGACTGCGCCCGCCGCTGGAACCGGCAGTGTGCGCATGTATAGCGCCGGAAACGCAGTAAATGGAACAGGAGGCACAGGCAGTGATACCGGCGGTTCTACATCTCTTACCCTTACAGAAGCTCAACAACTTTCTGCATCTGGTTCATCCTCAAACCCCACATGTGCCGGAGGTTCAAATGGCTCAATCAGTATCAACATAGCCTCGGGAAATGCGCCATACACATTTCTTTGGAACGATGGTAACGCTCAAGAAGACAGAACAAATCTAATGGCTGGGAACTATTCCGTATCAATCACAGATAATGCTGGTCAGGTTCAAAATCTCTCATTTGAATTGGAGGAGCCAAATCAAATAGAAGCACAATTTGCGTTCAATGACGCCCCCTTCTTTGGAGGTACTGGTTGGTTTTCGATTCTAGGAATATCAGGCGGCAACCCACCCTATACTACATCGGTATCCCCCCAAGGTGATTTAGACCAATTGCCTGCAGGTGATTATATCTTTACTGTTACTGATGAATCTAACTGTACCAGTTCTTTTGAATTTACCATTAGCAGTCCTGCCGACCTAGAGGTTGAAGCCAACGTAGTGGACGTGTCGTGTGCGGGCGCTTCGGATGGTCAAATAAGCCTTGTGATCAGCGGAGGCGTGCCTCCCTACAATTGGCAATGGGCCGATGGAGATTTCGACATCAATCGAAGTTTTTTGTTCCCGGGAAATTATTCTCTGACTATCACAGATGATGTCGGTTATTCCAAGGATTTCTCATTCACCATTCTCGAACCACAACCGCTAAGTGTCCAAACAGAGATTGTTCCCATATCCTGTTTTGGTGAAGAAGCTCAAATTACAGTCACAGCAACAGGAGGAAATGGCTCTTACGCTGGTGTTGGAATATATAATGTCCCTGCAGGTCCATTTGAAGCTATGATCGTGGATCAAAGAAACTGTTCTGAAATTGTACAACTTACCATTGAGCAACCTGAGCAAATTGTTATCGATTATCTCACCCAGCCCATTTCATGCACTGGGCAAACAGGTATGATCTCTTTTACTGTTTCTGGTGGAGTGCAACCCTTCATTCAAACATTTTCAGATGAAAGTATTTCAAGCCCCGGTTTATACAATTATGTATTTATTGATGCCAACAACTGCTCATCAAGCATTGATGTAAATGTTCCTGCCATCGATGGATTTGAGATTAACGCAGCCGTAGAAAATATAGCCTGCTTCAATGATTGTGATGGCGAGATAGTCCTCGGTGTAACGGGAGCGCAAGGTGTTGCATCTTTTGCATGGTCGGATGGAGTAACGGGGCAAGAAAGATTCGATCTTTGCCCCGGTACATATTTGGTCTCAATTACCGATGAAAACAATTGTACCATTTCATCTTCCTACACCATCACTCAACCAGAGCAGCTTTTACTCGGCAACTTTCAAATCATTCAATCGACTGCAACCGGAGTAGAAATTAGCATCCCTGTGAGTGGTGGAACAGAGCCCTACAGCTACGCCTGGACCACTGGAGACAACACCTCCACAGCCCTTATTCCTTACGACGAAAATCACAATGTAGTTGTCTCAGACGCCAATGGGTGTGAGGTAACGAATGATGCAAACTTCTTCTTTTTAAATTTGGAAGAATCATCTTTATCCTCACCAAAAATTTATCCTAATCCAGCCTCTGAATTCATTACGATAGAGAATGCAGCACTGGGCAGTGCGGTTCGAATCTATGATATGACGGGCCGAGTGGTGAAGAATGAAATTACCACGTCACAGCAAATGCAAATTGACCTCATTCAACTAGAACAAGGAAATTATATCGTGAAAATTATAACCGATAGCAAAGAATACACCTACCGAATGAACGTTCGGTAGTTAAATAATTTCTTGTAAAATAGATTCCACTTTTCTCAAGTCGTCACTGAAATATCTGTCGTCTTCTGTTTTGGGAATATGGGTGCGCAGTTTTGAATGCAATAATTCTACTGTAGGAGAGCTTTTCAATGGCCTTCTAAACTCTAGTGCCTGAGCGGCATTTAGCAATTCTATTGCAAGAATTCGACGCAGGTTGTTCAGCACTCGATATGCCTTTGTAGCAGCATTCGCGCCCATCGAAACATGATCTTCCTGACCATTGCTACTATCAATGGTATCAACGCTGGCCGGTGTGCAGAGCTGTTTGTTTTGTGATACTATACTTGCCGCAGTGTATTGTGGAATCATATAACCGCTGTTCAATCCAGGATTTGAAACCAAAAACGCTGGCAGACCGCGAAGACCATTGATCAGTTTGTACGTGCGACGTTCACTGATACTTGCTATTTCCGCCATAGCAATGGCAATCAAATCGAGCGCAATCGCTAAAGGTTGTCCATGAAAATGTCCTCCGCTAATGATCCTATTCTGATCAGGAAAAATAATTGGATTATCCGTCACAGAATTCATCTCCACCTCAACTGTTCTTCTCACATGATCCCACTGATCCCAAGAAGCTCCATGCACTTGAGGTATGCATCTAAAACTATAGGGATCCTGCACGTGTACTTTTGGCTGCTCAATAATCTCACTACCCTCCAAGTGAAGGCGCATTCTTCCTGCTACATCTCGCTGTCCTTGGTGATTGCGTACGCTATGTAAAATATCCTCAAAAGGTTCGGGACGCCCATCGAAAGCATCGAGTGACATGGATGCAATTTTCTCTGCACCTCTGAAAAGCTCGTCTGCGTGAATTAAAATAAAACACGCAAAAGCATTCATAAACTGAGTGCCATTTATCAACGCGAGTCCTTCTTTACTTTTTAACTTGATTGGGTTCCAACCTAATTTGTCTAATAAATCTGAAGTCTTGTATCGCTCACTACCATAATTCACCTCACCCATTCCAAACAAAGGAAGACAGAGATGACTCAAAGGGGCGAGATCGCCGCTTGCTCCTAGTGAACCTTGAGAATAAACGACAGGAATTATATCATGATTGAAAAATGAGATCAAGCGCTCCACTGTTTCCAACTGAACACCACTGTGACCATAACTCAACCCTTGAATCTTCAACAAAATCATTATTCTCACAACATCCAAATCCACCTCTTCCCCCATACCGCAAGCGTGCGACATTAGAAGATTTTCCTGCAACTTCTCCAGATCGCCGGGATTAATCACAGTGTTATAAAGCGAACCAAAACCAGTATTTATTCCATAAACAGGAGACTCTGATTTAGCTTGATAGTCATCTAAAAACGCGCGACAGCGTTGGATTTTCGTCTTAGCACTTTCGGAAAGAACAAGTTTGCGTCGATGGTAAATTATATCTTTTACATCATAAATGGTTAAATGATGCTCAGGTCTTATTTCAAAAGTATCCATATCGTTGGTGGTGGTTTGGTGCTGCAAATATGACACAAACAGCATAAAAAACCGCTCGTCCTCCGTATTCTACCATTTATATGATGTTATTAAATCATTTCACTCCTTTCCTTATTTTCGCGTACCAAAATCCAATTTTTTACTCAATGAAAAAAATCATATTTCTATCTGCAGCTCTGGCATTGCTCTCGTCAGCAACGGTAAGTGCTCAGAATATCAAATTCGAAGAGTTTGATTTAAAGAATGGTTTGCACGTGATACTGCATGAGGACCATTCAACACCCATCGTCGCTGTTACAATCATGTACCATGTTGGTTCTAAAAATGAAACTACTGGTAGAACAGGTATGGCCCACTTCTTTGAACACCTTCTTTTCGAAGGATCACAGAACATTGGCCGTGGACAATACTCAAAATTTGTAGAAAATGCAGGCGGTGCTCTCAACGCAAACACTTCGCAAGACCGAACTTTCTATTATGAACTATTGCCAAGCAATCAATTAGAGCTTGGACTTTGGTTAGAAAGCGAGCGTCTTCTTCACGCTAAAGTTGAAACCGTTGGTATCGAAACACAGCGTGAGGTGGTAAAAGAAGAAAAGCGTCAACGCATCGACAATCAACCTTATGGCAATCTCTTTGGAGCAACACTTGATGCCGCTTTTGACGTGCATCCTTACAGCTGGGCCCCGATTGGAAGCATGGAAGACCTCAATGCAGCACAAGAACAAGACTTCGTAGATTTCTACAAGACCTTCTACGTACCCAATAATGCAGTGCTATCCATTGCAGGGGATATCAACATCGAAGAAACTAAGGCCCTCGTAAAAAAATATTTTGAAGGCATTCCTCGTGGCACAAAAGAGATTCCACGTCCTACTGTAAAGGAGCCGATCAACAAAGGTGAAGTACGTGATACTGTAATGGGCAAGGATCAATTGCCAATGGTAGTGATGGCTTATCACATTCCTGCGCAAGGAACTACAGAATTTTATGCTGTAGATATGCTCAATCAAATTCTTGCTCAAGGTGAAAGTTCTCGCCTCAACCGTGCGCTTGTTGAAGAAAAACAACTCGCTCTTTTCTCCAGCGCATTCACTTACAATACAGAAGACCCCGGCTTGACACTCGCATTTAGCTTGGCCAATATGGGTATAGAGCCAAAGCAAGTAGAAGATGCTATGTTAGAAGAAATTGAAAAAGTAAAAAAAGAACTCATCAGCGAAAATGAATTCCAGAAATTGAGAAATCAGATTGAGTCCAATTTCGTTCAGGCAAACTCTACAGTGGCAGGTATAGCTGAAAGCTTAGCAAACTACCACATGTATTACGGCAACGCCAACCTCATCAACACTGAGATTCAGCGATACCTCGCAGTGACAAGAGAAGATATTCAGAAGGCTGCACAGAAATATTATATTCCTGAAAATAGAGTCGTGATGTATTTCCTCAACGACCCAAAAATGTCAGCTGAATAATTCTAAAAAATGAAATCGACCATGAAAAAATATATCATATTTTTATTTGCAATTGCATTTGCGGCTTGTACTCCAACCGCACAGCTCGACCGCTCTAAAGTTCCTGCCCCTGCAGCGGCACCGAAAATTCAGATCGGCCAATACCAATTGATTACACTCGACAATGGAATGAAAATGATTGTGGTAGAAAACCACAAACTTCCTCGCGTCAGCTACAGTATCAATTTAGATATCGACCCAGTACTCGAAGGCAATAAGGCGGGTTATGTTGAAATGGCCGGTTCACTTATGTCGGCCGGTACCAAGTCACGTACCAAGGCTCAAATCGATGAACAAGTTGACTTCTTAGGTGCAAACCTTTCTACTTTCTCTACTGGTGTTTTTGGAAACTGTTTGAAAAAACATTCTGAGACATTCTTAGCAATCATGTCGGATGTACTTCTTAATCCTACATTTCCTGAAGATCAAATTGAAAAAAATCGCAAACAAACGCTTTCTGGATTGGCGAGCAACAAGACTGACCCCAATGCAATCAGCAGTAATCTAGTAAGCACACTTAACTACGGTAAAACTCACCCATACGGAGAAATTCCTACTGAGGAAACCGTTGCGAACATCACAAGAGAAGATCTTGTTAATTACTACAACACTTATTTCAAGCCAAATGCAGCTTATCTAATCGTTGTAGGCGACATCACAGTAGAAGAAGCAAAAACTCAAGCTAATAAGTACTTTGGTTCTTGGACAAAAGGAAATGTTCCCGGCAACAAGTACAAAACTCCAACTGCTCCGAAAGGAAATGTTGTAGGGTTTGTTGCTGTACCAGGTGCTGTGCAAAGCGTAATTGATGTCACTTATCCTATCGACTTGAAGCCCGGCACTCAAGAGGCAATCACCGCAAGTGTATTGAACAATATTCTTGGTGGTAGTGGCTTCCAGGCACGTTTGATGCAAAATCTGCGTGAAGACAAAGCTTATACTTATGGTGCTTATTCATCGATATCACCTGATGACTTGGTAGGTACCTTCAGTGCTGGTGCGAACGTAAGAAATGAAGTAACTGACAGTGCTATTGTGCAATTCCTTTATGAACTAGACCAAATGGTTAAAGTACCTGTTCCAGACAGCACTTTACAAGTAGTGAAAAACATCATGACAGGTAGCTTCGCGCGTTCATTGGAGCGTCCACAGACGATTGCAAACTTTGCATTCAACATCGAAAAGTATGGTCTTCCAAAAGACTATTATGAAACGTATTTGCAAAAGTTGAATGCCATTACCCCAGCAGATATTCAGGCATTGGCACAAAAAATTATCAAGCCAAATAACGCCAACATCACTGTAGTCGGTAATAAGGAAGTAGCTGACAAACTCAAAGCTTTTGCTGCATCAGGCAAAGTAGATATGTACAATCCTGATGGCAGTCCATTTGTAGAATTGAAGTCTGCACCTGCCGGCGTGACTGCACAAACAGTGATAGACAATTACATCAACGCCGTGGGTGGAAAAGAAAAACTCAACTCCCTCAAATCATTCGAACAAAAAGCAAAAATGATGATGGGACCAATGGGTATTGAAATGACCTTGAAAGTAAAAGATCTCTCTAAGATGAACATGTCCATGAATATGAATGGCATGGAATTAATGAAGCAAGTCTACGACGGTGAAAAAGGATCTATGTCACAAATGGGCCAATCACAACCAATGGGACCTGATGAAATTAAAGCTGTTAAAGAACAGATCAGACTTTTCTCTGAATTGTACTATGCAGAAGAAAAAGTAGAAACCACATTAAAAGGAATGGATGTTCTAAATGGTGAAGATGTTTATGTTTTGGAAGTCAAAGATCCTTCCGGAGATGTAAGCACCGATTATTATAATGTAAAAACAGGCCTCAAAATGAAGTCCGTAAGCGCTTCAAGTGTTGAAGGAGAAACGGTAATCGAAGAAGTCATCATCATGGATTACAAAGATTTCGGTGGAATTAAATTCCCTGGTACAATGAAGACTTCTGCCCAAGGCCAGAACTTTGATATTATTCTTGAATCTGTAACTATCAATCCTAAATTAGAAGACTCGCTTTTCAAAGTGAACTAATCAACGGTTGACCTTTATAACTCATTAAAAAGGCCTGAGCTTTTTCTCAAGAAAGAAGCTCAGGCCTTTTAATTTTGTCCTTATGAAATGGATCTTCGCGTTTATTCTGTCGTGCTCCCTCGGCTTTGTTCACGGACAAGAGGATAGCACGGCAACCAAAAAAAGCCGAGTGAGCGGTTTAGGCCTTACTATGGGCTATGGACATGCATTGATACAATTGGAAAGTCAACCACAGTTTATACCCAACTCCAACCGCGTATTGAGTTCAACAGCTGGAAACAAAGGAGGAATCACAGTTGGGTTGATTTATGAATTTAAACATGAAAAGTATTCCATTCGTCCTGCTGTTGAATTATCGTTGATATATGGCCACATCGAATATGATGTGCAGAAATTCGACAAAGAAGAAGGATATGTATTGCCCTTCACTGCAGAAATCCCTATTCACTTTATCTACAACTTCAACCGTCCTCTGAAATACTCTTTAGTGGCTGGACCCCGACTTGCTATTCCCTTCGGAGCATTCGAAAGCGTGCAGCCTCCATTGAAAGGATTTGGATTAGCAACAGATGTCGCATTGTCCTTTCCTGTTCAAACAGGCAAAAACAAGATGAGAATAGAGTTCGGCTATAGTTTCGGGTTGAATAATCTCCAAGATCTCGAAGAGGGCAACGTTTATAGCACGGGTATTCAATCTGTGCGAAGAGATATTGTGTTTGGAAAACTATACTTTAATTAATAGCTGTAGCGAAGTCAATTATCTTTGCTAATAAGGCCAAATAGAAAGTCTAATATGTCTACTACCGAACTTGTGATTAAAATGGAAAACGTCAGTATCCGCCAAAAGGATAATGAGGTTTTGAAAGATGTAAATCTAGAGGTATATAGCGGTGACTTTATCTACCTCATCGGAAAAACCGGAAGTGGAAAAAGTACACTTCTCAAATCCCTTTACGGTGAATTGCCAATCTCGTCGGGACAGGGCTATTGTTGTGGCTATGAATTGCATTCTTTGAAAAAAAATCAAATTCCATTTTTACGAAGAAAGCTAGGCATAGTATTCCAAGATTTTGAATTATTGACCGACCGAAATGTCGAAGACAATCTAGAGTTTGTGTTGCGCGCCACGGGCTGGACCGATAGAAAAGCCATGCAAAGCCGCATGCAAAGCGTGCTCGATCTCGTACAACTCGAAGGGAAAGGACATAAGATGCCGCATGAACTTAGCGGCGGTGAACAACAACGCGTCGCCATCGCCCGCGCTTTGCTCAATACTCCTCATCTCATTCTAGCTGACGAACCTACCGGAAATCTCGACCCTCAAACAAGTCTTGAAATCCTGAACCTCCTACTTGCCATTAGCCACGCTGGAACAGCCGTCGTCATGGCTTCGCACGATTATGGCACCATGCAAAAATTCAGCAGCCGTATTCTCGTATGCGAAGATGGTATCGTTAAAGAAACCAATGCACACTCTTTCACTTAAATGAAATGAGCGGCATTGTATTCTCCATAATTATCCCTTGCTACAATGCAGAGCGCTCCATCGCACTCACGCTAAACTCCATCCTAAATCAAACCTTCAAAAACTACGAGGTCATTATCATCGATGGTAATTCAAATGATCATACCATAGCGATAATTGAATCCCTCCTTCCATCGGCAATTATCATCAGTGAATCTGACAACGGCGTGTACGACGCCATCAATAAAGGAATCAAAAAAGCCGCCGGGAAATACATCTATATCATTGGTGCCGATGACCAGCTATATCATGAAAATACATTATCTGATATTGCCCTTATCACTGATGAACGGCCTGACCTGATCTTTGGTGACGTGCAATATAGTAACAAGCAAAATCTATTGGTACCAGATATACATCGCTCCAAATGGAGCAATACCATCTATTGGAAAAACTCGTTACACCAGCAGGGCTGTTTTTACAAAAAAGAAATATTCAATCATAATTCTTTCAATTCAAACTATAAAGTTTTAGGAGATTACGACCTTCATCTTTTTCTTTTTACCAATAAATGCTCAGCTCAAAAGTATCCTCATATTGTGGCAATATGCGAGGCACAGGGACTATCAAAAAAATTTAAATTCGAACTCTACAAAGAAGAGCTAACTATTAAAAAAAATAGACTCCCCTACCCGCTTTATCTCATGAATATCATTTGGGTACGCCTAAAGTATCTGGCTAAAAATCTCTTTTAGCACTTCTTCTTCCCGCTGCCATTGCAGCACCGAACGTGCAGACATACAGGCCATTCTCACATCGCTAAGATTATTTGATTGAATTATTTCATTCACTCGGTCTGCGATCGCCTTTGGAGTAGTTGTTTCTATTAGAAAACCAACTTTATACTCAGTGATAATCCTGCGCAGTTCAGGAAGGTCGGACGCTAATACAGGGATTCCCGCGTGGATATAGTCAAATAGTTTATTAGGAAGGGAATATTTGTAATTCAAATGCAATGGTTTATCCAAGGTAAGTCCTAGATCCGCATTCATCGTGTATTGCATCAACTCTGAAAAAGGCATTTTATCCAAAATCATCACTTTACCTTGATACTTCTCCTCAGATGCTAACTCTTTCAACAAGGGCAACTCTCGTCCGGAACCTATTATCAAAAGCAGTACATTTTCTAGATACTCGAGGCTTTGGAGCGCCTCAAGGCCTCCTCGATCTGGATCTATATAAGCTCCTTGAAGCACCATGATAAACTTATCATCAGGCAACCGAATATCCACTCGGTTTTTCTTAGAAGTCCATTCCTTTAGTTCAGGAATATTTCTCACCACCCGAACGTTCACTCGGTACTTGCTACTGTATATGTGAGCGATACTCTCATTTACAGTATAGACATTCTTTAATTTCGGAAAAATCCAACCCTCAATCTTCTCCCATACTGTCTTCTGAAACTTACGCCCTGTAAGGCCTTCAGCCTCTGTGAAATATTCATGGCTATCATAGACCAACTTCTTTCCTCTCAATTTTGAAACAAGATAAGCCGGCAATAATGTGTCCAGATCATTCGCTAAAATGACATCGGTCTTTTTAAACAACAGATAAAAAAACAATCGAACATTGAGATGGGCGTAGAATAAGGCCCCTTTAGAGAACCACAATTTAAAACGTCTTATTTCATATGGTCTTTCAAAATCCTTACTAGTCGGGAGTTTCCTACCGACAAGAGATATCTCAAAACCTAACTGCAACAGCGTATTGCACACCTTGCGCACTCGCTGATCAAACTCGAGGTCATTAGAAACTAAAACGGTAATGTGCTGTTTGCTCATTTAAGCGCGCCATTGCGAATATCAGTCAATACTTTTTTGGTGTACAATGGAAAATCTGCGTTCTGCATCCAGCTATAGTAGCCAGGGTCACGTTGCAGAATATCCACTACCTTCTCACCTCTATATTTTCCGAAATTAAATACTATTTCGTTGGCATCGTTATATACAATGTGACCAGCTAAGTCAGCTTTTTTGCGGCGTTCGCTCAACGAATGAATTTTATCCATATCGTTGACTACAGGCGCATACATTGCACCGTTTCGATCTTCTATCTCCACGCCTTGGTAGCGTTCGATCATTGCCTCAAAGACCTCCTTCGTAGCTTTTGCATCTGCGAGTGCCTCATGAGCACCTTCCAAATTTTTTCCGCAATAAAATTTATATGCAGCCTTTAAAGAGCGCGGCTCCATCAAATGGAAAATCACTTGCACGTCTACCAAATTTCGGCCTTCAAGAGAAAAGTCAATACCCGCTCTTAAAAACTCCTCAGCCAATAATGGAATGTCAAACTTGTTAGAGTTGAAGCCTCCCAAATCACAGTCATGAAGAAATAAAAAAAGATCTTTCGCCACGTGGTGAAACTGAGGCTTCCCAGAAACATCCGCGTCATAAATCCCATGAACCATGGAAGCTTCTAAAGGAATTGGCACTCCAGGATTAATGAGCATTCTGTTTTCCGCTCCCTCTTTGACAGGAAGTGTATGCACCTGACCATCAGGCATCATTTTCACCACAGCAATTTCTACAATTCTATCTTTCGCCACATCCGTTCCCGTGGTTTCTAAATCAAAGAATGCCAAAGGTTTTTTCAGGTTCAACTTCATATGTTTTCGATTATTCTACAAACCTAACAACAAGTTTTTATTTCCAATCAAAATATTCTAAGATATCGAGCGTTCACCTCTCAGCAGAGTAGCACACCGAACATTGTTTCGGTGGAGGGTAGCAAAAAAAACCCTCGGAGGGGAGTCTCCGAGGGTTTTTGTATTTTATACAATATCTCTATCCTTCTACTTTGATTTTAATGTATTGGAACTCTTCATAGAGCGCCTTGTTTTTTACAGCATCTTTCTCATACTGCTTTCCTTGCACAAGATTGCGAGGCTCCGTAAATTGAAAATCCTTCCCTTCTACATAACCCAATTTGATAAGCTCACCTGCTATCATATCCTTGGTGGCGTTTCCTCTAAACTCTGCCAATTCTTCGTTGCTCTTAAATTTAGAAGAAGGCACTCTTGATGCACTTGCCTCGATACTAATGGTGATTTTTCTCTTATCATAAAGAATCTTTTGTACGTCCTTTATGAACTGTTGGAACTTTACTTCTTTCGCTCCAAAATCTTTTGAGTCATAGACGAAATAGCGAGAGAACTCAGCATAACCTAAAGCCTCAATGAATTGTGTCTTGATCGGATTCTTTGGATCATAACCAAGCTCAACCTTTTTAGGCTCCTCCTTCTTTGGTTCTACCACCTTTGGCTCTTCTTTTTTAAGTTCCTCCTTTTTTGGTTCTTCCTTCTTAGGAAGCTCTACCACTGGTTCTTGTACCTTAGGTTTTTCTGGAGTCAATGCGACTGGAATTAAGTAAACCTCACGTTCCAATTCTTGGAAGGCACTTTCACAGGGCACGTTGATATCATCTTGTTTGATTTTCTCCTTTCCCTTCAAATAATCAACGTGATAAGAAGTACATGGATTGAGAATCGCCAAATAGCCACCATCTCTCTTACGCGGTCTATATTCCATTACCTCACCTGTGCGATTGTTAGTCACCACGATTTTCAAATCTTCAGGAAGATCCTTTCCATCTTCACCAATAATATAACCTTTAAGCACAGCTAAATTGCTTTGGTTTCCTTCTTCCGGCAGTTCGACTAGATATATATCTTTCTTTCCAAATCCACCATCTCTTTCCGAAGAATAATAGGCTCGACGTCCGTCAGCCATTGGCTGGAAGAACACGTCATCATCAACAGAATTGAGCGGATACCCCATGTTTTCTGGCTTCGACCACTCTCCATCAGCACCAAGTTTTGTATAAAACAAATCAAAGCCCCCCATGCTAGAATGTCCTTGTGAAGCGAAGTACATTCCTTTACCATCAGGTGTCAAGAAAGGTGAATCTTCATCGAGAGCAGTGTTAATTGTTGGTCCAGCATTGAGTGCGCGGCTCCATGTACCATCAGGGAGTTTCACACAACGGTAAATATCTCTACCTCCCAATCCTCCTGGACGATCAGAAACGAAATAAAGCGTGTTCTCATCAGCAGTCACCGTGCAGTGTGTTTCCCAGAAAGGTGAGTTGATATCCGAACCGAGTTTCGCTGGATCACTCCAAATTTCACCGATGAGTCTAGAATAAAGAATGCGACCATCACCCAAGCTATCGCGATAAACGAAAAGCGTCTGACCATCTGGAGATACGCTGATGGCTGCATCGTGCTCATCTGAGTTAAGGTTTAGCAATTCAGGTGCGCCCCATTCATCCGTTTCCGTGCGATATGACGCATAAATATCATCTCTGAACTCCCCTGTTTCTGCATTTAAAACTCTGCTGTTTGAAGAGTCCGGACGTAACCTGCGGCTAGTGAAGAACAACGAGCTTTCATCCAGTGCTAATACCGGGCTAAAGTCATTCTCAGGTCCATTAATCGTAGGACCAAGGTTAGTAATAACGAATTTTTTTGGATTATTCACCTGACGCTTCGCCTCTTCACAATAAGCCAATCCTACCTCTGCGAGACCTGCAAGGCGATGCTTTTTATTTATAGTCTTTTTTAATTTGGTAAAACTCGCAATCGACTCATCCAATTTATAGTTGATGTGTTGTGCTATTCCCAAATAATAAAGCGCATCTACTGGAGCCTTCCTTTCGAGAGGATCAAAAGGATCATAATTTTTTGAAATCTTCCTTTCAACTGCTACCTCCAAATAAGACAGCGCGTCGGCCTTGGCATTGCTTGTTTGAAGAAGACAATAACCAATTTTGTAATTCACGTTCCCATTATTTGGGTCTAGCTCCAAAGCCTTCTTCCACTCTGCAATTGACTGATACCAGAGCTTTTCTTCCATAAGCTTATTTGCCTCGGTAAAAATGGCTGTAAAATCACCGCGATCTTTAGGAGGGTTGACCGCAAACACATTGCAAACAAAGGCAAACAAAAGAAAAAACAAAGTAAAGCGTTTCATCAAACTACATTTTGAGCGTTAAGGAATATAAAGCGAAGATAACTATATCTGTTGAAGTATTAAATCTCACGGTTAATGTCAAAAGCTTCGAGATAATCGGCTACACGACGTACGAAACTTCCACCCAATGCACCATCTACTACGCGGTGATCATAAGAATGGCTTAAGAACATCATGTGTCGAATGCCCAAAGTATCACCAAATGGAGTCTCAATAACGGCTGGCTTCTTGCGAATTGCGCCCACGGCCATAATTGCCACTTGAGGTTGATTGATAATGGGTGTACCCATTACATTTCCGAAGGTGCCTACGTTGGTCAAGGTATATGTTCCTCCTTGAATCTCATCTGGAGAAAGCTTATTGGCACGTGCTCTATCAGCCAAGTCATTCACTTTGCTAGCAAGACCAACCAAATTCAATTGATCTGCATTTTTGATTACAGGCACGATCAAGTTGCCGCTTGGCAATGCAGCGGCCATTCCAATATTGATATCGCCTCTCTTGATGATATTCGTTCCGTCAACAGAAATATTGATATTCGGGAAATCTTTGATCGCCTTCACAATAGCTTCTATGAAAAGTGGAGTAAAAGTAATTTTCGTTTTGTGCTTTTGTTCGAAAGTCTTCTTCACCCGCTCTCTCCACATCACAATATTCGTCACATCCGCTTCTACGTAACTTGTCACGTGTGGACTCGTCTGCTTGCTCATCACCATGTGATCGGCGATAAGTTTGCGCATTCTATCCATCTCGATGATCTCATCATTTGCACCAACAAACACAGCAGGTTTGTGAGCTGGTTTTGGAGCGGAAGGAGCGGCAGTAGGAGTAGGAGTAGGCTTGTCCTGAGCAGTGTCGAAGGAAGCAGGAGTAGGCTTGTCCTGAGCCGTGTCGAAGGAAGTAGGAGAAGGGATATGGCCGTTTTGTTTTTTGGAAACAAAATCAAGAATATCACCTTTGGTTACACGACCGCCTTGGCCACTACCAGCGATTGTCTCTAATTCAGCCATGCTCACACCTTCAGCCTTGGCGATGTTGCGAACGAGCGGAGAATAGAATTTACCACTTGGTCCATTTTTCAAAACTTCACCAACGATAGGATTAGCCATTGCCGCCGCATCAATATGAGTAGGAGTAGGCTTGTCCTGAGCAGCGTCGAAGGAAGTAGGGGTAGACGAAGGAGCGGATGCAGTGGCGCCGATGCCGATTAATGCAATCGGTTGGCCTACTTGTACAACATCACCTTCTTTCACCAAACACTTCAATAACACACCATCCTCTGGAGAAGGAACCTCACTATCTACTTTATCAGTAGCAATTTCAATGATAGGCTCGTCTGCCTTCACGGCATCTCCTTCTTTCTTTACCCATTTGATGATGGTGGCTTCGGCCACACTCTCGCCCATCTTGGGCAATAGCAATTCTATTTGTGACATCCTTGTGATCCGTTTTGGTGGCGCAAAGGTAAACTTTTAACGCATCCATTTCACCTCTGTGAAAAAGCTGTTAATTCGCTACAAATCAACACTCTGAATCACGTGTTAAGGTACTGTTATTCAAAACAGTCAGAAAGAAGTAAAAAAAGACAACACCTGCTTGCCCCTCCAAAAAGGACTCGAAAAGAAAATTTAATAAACTCAATCCTACAAAAGCCATGAAGAATATGCTTCCCGATCGAAGCGCTTTGATGAGCAATACCAAACAAAAAATACCAAACAAAATAAATCCCGCCCAACCCAACTCAACCCCCACTTGCAAAAACTGATTATGTGAATTCAACTTTTTTTCTAGGGCATAACATTCTCCCGCACGCTCGTATGCCGCATGGAGCGCAGCACCCGAGTTACCTATACCCACACCCAAAGGGTGAGCGCCCATAAGTTCGATGGAGCTTCCCCATGTGACGCGGCGTAGTTCAGTGCTGCTCCTTGCTTCTTGCTTCACTTCGGTTGTGGTGTCGTTCGACTTTATGTCAGCCACCGACTGGTCAATTCTTTGGGAGGTTAAAGGCAATGTATATGTCAAAACACCCAATAACAAAATGCTAGATAAAGACCAATACAATCCCCTTCGCATATTCCACTTTCGCCTAAAAACGACCCACAACTCCCAAAGCATAGCAGCGCACGCAGATAAAATTCCAGCTTTGCTGGCCAACATTACAATGAACAAGATGACGAAAAAAGTCACCACTAAATGAAAGTAAAACGAGCCAAAAAAATACGTTCGTTTTACACCTTGGCTTACAAGCCAGAAGAGAGCCAAACTCTGATACAACGCCATGTAGGTCGGGTGAAAATAAATCCCCAACTGACTGTATGTAAGATATTCTCTAGAATCAAAAATACTAGCGCGGAAAAGTCCGTAGCCTATGGCAACAATGGAGAATAAAAAACAACCACCAACAAACGCGCGAATCATCTTCCGCACTTCCTCTTTAGAAAAGACTGGAGTAAATAAAACGAGCAAAGGAAAGACAATCATACTTGCTTTATATTCCAATTCTTTTGACGCCGCCTCAATGTCGTTTGTCGTCCAAAACCCCGCCAACATCAACGTGTACAGCGCTACTGGAAATATTAATACTTGTAAATCCAGCTTCCGATTGATGAATCGATTTTTAATACTATAAAAAATACAGTACAAAAAATACAGTCCAATCACACCAGGAACATATCGCTTATGCAAAGGCAAAAGAAAAGCAATGAGCAAACAAAAATTGTAATGCCAATTAGTGGGCGATATGAAATTTCTCCAAACCATTTAAAACTGTGAGCGCAATCTTTCAAGCTGAACAAAGTGATGTCTCAAATGCGAATTGAGAAAGTCCATCGTACCGTCCAAGGTAATCATGCCTGCGGCAGGTTGCTTAAATATCAATCGATCATAATACTCCTCGGGAACGGATGAAATGAATGCATTCAATTGTCCCCTGAGTTTTTCCCACTTAGTACTCAACTCTTCCAAACTCGCGCCACCCGCCGGATCGGGAAGCACTGCAGGAGCCTTATATCGCTCCCCTGAATCGAGTCTTTTGACCAACATGTTTTCCGCAAAACGCTCTTGCTCCCCTACTCTATCCAAAACATCAAAACCACTGGATGTTTTTTTCATCATATAACCCAAGGTGCCGCCTTCGCTCATCAAAATGTGTTCTATCACTTGCACCATACTCCACTCACCTTCCGGCGCACTGTTGATTTGTTCTGTACTCAATACCTCAAAATACTGAAGGGCTTGTTGCTTCGCCTCTGTGAGGTCGTGCAGTTTAGTTTCGATTGATTTTGTCATACTACAAATTAAAGAGAATATTTCAATACCATTTCTTTATGCGGAATATCGTCTTCCAAATACTCCTCGCCTTCCACCTGAAAACCGAAGGATTCATAAAACTTCTGAAGATAACTCTGGGCGCTGATGCGAATGTCTCTTCCAGGATATGCGACGCGCTGCTGGTCAATTGAACGCTGCATCACCTCTTTGCCCAAACCTTCTCTACGCATCACCAATGAACTGGCCAATCTTCCGATGGACGGATCCGAATAACTAACTCCCGGAGGCACCAATCTGCTGCAAGCATGTACACGCCCCGTGGAATCGCTCACCCACAAATGAGCACATTTCAAATCTTTCCCATCCAACTCTGGATATGGACAATTTTGCTCTACCACAAAAACACCCACTCGCAGTTGAAGAACACGGTACAACTCCGTGGCTGTAAGCTCATCCCAGTTTTTTAAATGCCATGTCAATGTTTCCATCTTCCTTTTCTAAAAAGAGTTGGCAATATCGGATGAAATGTGATGCTATCTTTGCAACCTATGAATTATTTGTCAGTCGAAAACGTTTCCAAATCATTTGGCGAGCAGTTATTATTTGAAGATCTCAATTTCGGAATAGAAAAAGGTCAAAAAATCGCCCTCGTGGCACGAAACGGTGCTGGCAAATCTACTTTATTCAAAATCCTTGTAGGACAAGACACTCCCGATGGCGGCATCATCGCTTTCAACCGTGAAGTGCGCATAGGTTTTCTCGCACAAGAGCATGGACTCGACGATGAATTGACCATTCTCGAAAATGTCTTCAATGCAAAAAACCCAATGACCAAAGCAATTGCTGCCTACGAGAAAGCATTGCTCAATGAAGGCGATTTGCAACAAGCACACGACTTAATGGATCAAACAGGTGCTTGGGATTATGAAGCGAAGGCACGCCAAGTATTAGGCGGTCTTGAAATCCACGACCTCGAGCGCGTAGTAAAAAATCTCTCCGGAGGTCAAAAGCGTCGCATCGCTTTGGCAAAAGTGCTCATCGAAGAACCTGATCTCGTTTTTCTCGATGAGCCCACCAACCACCTCGACCTCGATATGATCGAGTGGCTCGAAGAATTTCTAAATCGCTCCAATATGACGATCTTCATGATAACACACGATCGTTACTTTTTAGAAAACATCACTGACGAAATTTTAGAATTATAAAATAAAAGCATCTATCGATACAAAGGAAATTTCTCCTATTACCTAGAGAAAAAAGCCGAGCGCGAAGCGCTCGAAGAAAGCTCTCGTGAAAAGGCAATGAATCTTTTCAAAAGAGAATTGGAATGGGCGCGCAAAATGCCCAAAGCCCGCACCACCAAAAGCAAATCACGCATGGATAGCTTTGAAGAGCTGAAAGAACGCGTGAGAAAAAATACCGATCCTGACTCACTCGAATTGGAAATCAACATCAGTCGTCTCGGAAGCAAAATCGTTGAATTACACAAAGTGAAAAAAGCCTTTGGTGAGACACAAGTACTGAATGGTTTCGACTATGTATTCAAGACGGGAGAAAAAGTGGGATTGGTAGGTCGCAATGGTACTGGAAAAAGTACTTTTCTCAATCTGCTCACACAGCAACTCGAACCAGATGGAGGAAAGGTAGTAGTCGGCGAAACAGTTGTCTATGGCTACTACAGCCAAACCGGAATCAAACTTAAAGATGGACAACGTGTGATCGAAGCGGTGCGTGAAGTGGCTGATTTTATTCCATTGAAAAAAGGAAAAACAATCACGGCAGCTCAAATGCTCGAGCGTTTTCTTTTTCCAAAACACATGCATTTCAACTACATTGAAAAGCTCAGTGGTGGCGAAAAGAAACGTTTGCAATTATTACTGCTACTCATGAAGAATCCCAACTTCATGATTCTCGATGAGCCTACCAACGACCTCGACGTTTTTACCCTCAGCGCGCTCGAAGAATACCTCCAACACTTCCCGGGGTGTTTGGTCATCGTAAGTCACGATAGATATTTTCTTGACAAACTCGTAGATCACGTCTTCGTGCTCGATGGGCACGGCAATGTAAAAGATATCATCGGTAGCTATTCCAAATTCAGACAGACCATGGATGAAATGGAAAAAGCCGATAAGCAAGTGAAACAAGACGCTCTCGCTCAAGCCAGCGCTCCTGTGGTCGAGACGACACAAAAAACAAAAGTCAAATTATCTTTCAAAGAAAAATTTGAATTCGATCAATTAGAAAAAGACCTTCCTCTTTTAGAAGAAAAAAAGAAACAATTAGAAATCAAATTAGAGCAAAGCCTCGCCGATCACACACAACTTCTCAAGGTCACCGAAGAACTTGGAAAAGTAGTGGATGAACTCGATACCAAGACCATGAGATGGCTCGAGCTCAGCGAACTTATCTAATATTATTGAACGTCGAAATTAATTACCACACGCTCTGAAGTTGGTTTCGCTTGACACGTCAATACGAATCCATTTTCAACTTCTCCGGGCTCGAGTGCGTAGTTGACAATCATTTCTACAGAACCCTCATCCACGTGTGCTCTGCAAGTGCAACACATTCCGCCTTTGCAGGAAAATGGTATATCGAGTCCGTGGCGCTGCGCTGCATCCAATACAGGCATTCCATTCATCGGCATTTCAAAATCTACTTGCTGCCCATCATACACCACAGACACTTTGCACAATTGTCCTTTATCAACTACCTCCGCTTTTACTGCTTCTTCTCTTGGCTTGATTTGTCCGGGAGAAGCGAATAATTCAAAATGTATTTTATCTTCATTGAGGCCTATAGACTTTAAATATTCAGAAACCGAACGAATCATCGGTTCTGGACCACAAATAAATGCCTCATCAGTGGCGGCCAAATCAACAAAGTGCTTTCCGAACCCTTCACAACGCTCCCCATCGATACGACCATGGAAAAGTTGTATTTCATTCGGTTCGCCACTCAACACATGAAAAACTCTGAATCGCCCGAGGAATCGGTCTTTCATATCTTCCAACTCATCTCTGAATATTATGGTGTTGAACCAGCGATTGCCATAAAGTAAAGTGACTTCGCTTTGTGGCTCCGTGGTCAAAACTGTTTTTGCAATCGAAAGCACTGGAGTAATCCCGCTTCCTGCAGCGACGAGAAAATATCTTTTCTTCTTACCAGTATTCAATTCTGGAGTGAAGGCACCCATGGGTGTCATTACTTGCATGATATCACCCACTTTCAAGTTTTCATTCGCCCAAGTGCTGAATACACCACCATCTACTTTTTTTATGGCCACGCGCAATTCACCATCATTGACTCCACTACAAATGGAATACGAGCGTCGGATGTCCTCGCCGTTGATGGTCTCACGCAAAGTGAGGTATTGCCCAGCCTTGAATTGATAATTCTCGCGAAGCTCAGAAGGTATATCAAAAGCCACCGAAACACAGTCAACGGTTTCGCGGCGTACGTCTTTTACTTTTAGTTCGTGAAACTTTGGTCGCATAAGTTTGTTTTCAAAGCAAATGTATATAAGGCAAACCTAATTCTGGGTTTCCATGACACAAATCACCTCAATTATAGTGATGTTGAACATTTGTTTTATTAATCTTGTTGTCGAAATAGCAAAATAGTTAACATGGAAAATACCTTATTTCTGGAAAAATTCCAGCAATACGTAGATGCAGAGAACAAAGTAGAGGCGAAAGACTGGATGCCAGAAGGCTATCGCAAAACGCTCATTCGTCAAATAGCACAACATGCGCACAGCGAAATTGTGGGTATGCTTCCAGAGGGTAACTGGATTACACGCGCCCCATCGTTGCGCAGAAAAACAATATTGCTTGCCAAGGTTCAAGACGAGGCAGGCCACGGTCTTTATCTCTACAGCGCGGCGGAAACGCTTGGTGTGAACAGAGATCAATTGATTGAAGAATTGCATTCAGGCAAAGCGAAATATTCTAGCATTTTCAACTATCCTACCCTTTCTTGGGCCGATATCGGTGCCATTGGATGGTTGGTAGATGGAGCTGCAATTGTGAACCAAGTGTCGCTTCAGCGCACATCGTATGGCCCTTACAGCAGAGCGATGATTCGCATTTGTAAAGAAGAAAGTTTCCACCAACGTCAAGGATATGAAATCATGATCGCCCTTGCGAAAGGGACTGAGGCGCAAAAGAAAATGGCTCAAGATGCACTCAATCGCTGGTGGTGGCCTTCACTAATGATGTTTGGTCCGAGCGACAAAGAAAGCGCTCACTCTTCTCAAAACATGGCTTGGAAAATCAAGCGTCATAGCAACGACGAACTTCGTCAGAAGTTTGTGGACATGTCTATTCCGCAAATAGAATACCTCGGCCTCACCGTGCCAGATCCAGATTTAAAATGGAACGAAGCCCGCGGTCATTACGATTTCGGCGACATCGATTGGACCGAATTCAACGAAGTGGTAAAAGGAAATGGACCATGCAATAAACAACGTGTTGAAGCTCGTCGCAAAGCCTATGAGAATGGCGAATGGGTGAGAGAAGCTGCGGTGGCATACGCTGAAAAGCAAAAGGCAAAAGAACAATTCCAAGCGCAGCAAGCTGGATAGAAATACTTATTGTAAAAAGTACCCTAAGGCTTCTTTGTAAGAGGATATAAAATCTGAGACAAAAAAGTTTTAGGGTATTTTTTTATGTCATCAAATCCCAATTTGATATCGCGCCCGTCTTTGGGCATATAGGCTGTCCCAAAGATATAGTCCCAAACACTGAGTGTAATCCCGAAATTGGCGCCATACGGATGATTGGGCAATTCCTCTGCATGATGCCAGATGTGCATCGTTGGTGAATTCAAAATGTATTTGAATGGTCCCCAAGTAATTTTCAGATTGCTATGATTCAAGTGACCGATGGCAATGGTGAAAATATGGATGATGAAAAAATCATCGATTCCAAAACCCAGCATCGCGAGCGGAATGTATTGAATGCTTTTGTAAACAATGGTCTCCATCCAATGGTAGCGCAAGTGCGCAGCGAAGCCCATCTCTTCCACACTGTGGTGCAATTTGTGAAATTCCCACAACCACGAAACTCTGTGGAGCAAACGGTGCGTATTCCATTGGACAAAATCGACCACGATAAACATCAATAAAAATTGTCCCCAGACCGGCCACGAGGCCACATTGAGCGCCACGGTGTTGGTGATTCCAAACAAGCCTAAAAAGTCATTGAACGCTTGAGACACCACATTGCTCAACGCAGTGTAACCAATGACGGTGAAAATGAAAAAATTGAAAAACATATAGAAGCCGTCCAACCAAAAATCTTTGCGAATCGCCTTTTGGTTTTTTCGCCAAGGGAAAAGCAATTCCAATCCCCAAGTGGCCAACGACAAACCTACAAGCCACCAGAAATAGCTATGCCAAGTGGGCTCAACGATTTGTTTGCCAACATAGCGGGCATATCCCACAAAAGACTCAGTAAACAGCTCCCAATAATTCATGCTCCGTGCTCCTTTAATAATGCCACCAAGGTCTCTTTATCCTTCACCCCACTTGCCTTCCACTTTATTTCTCCATTTTTAAAAATCATCAATGTAGGCACGCCTCTTATTCCAAGTTGTGCACTCAATGCTTGATTTTTATCTACATCTATTTTCAAAATACGAGCTCCTTCTCCTACTGCGCCGGCTACTTCATCCATAATGGGAAGCTGATATTGGCAGGGGCCGCACCAAGTGGCGTAAAAGTCTATCAATACAGGCTTATCGCCGTTGATGATATTTCCGAATGTTTCTTGTGCCATGATGCTTTTTATTTTTTTACCGGATAACCCGCTTTGCGCCAAGCGCCCATGCCGCCTTCTAAATCATACACTTCTTTAAACCCAAGAGCCTTCATGGTGCTGATCGCACTTGAAGATCGACCTCCAGCCGCACAATAGATATAAACAGGTTTTGTCTTGTCAAGTTTAGAGGCGCGCTCTTTAAAATCGCTCGCATACCAATCTATATTCTGAGCACCTTCGATATAACCTGAAGCCACCTCACCAGAGGTGCGAACATCGAGGATGGTTACATTTCCTTTTTCAATGCCCTCTTTGAACTGCGCAGCGCTCAGATTTTCACCCTTCGCTTGCTGACCATCGGCGCATGAGTTGAAGGTCAACAAACCCAGCACTGCTATAAAAAGACCTAAAATATTTGTTCTCATAATTCTATTTTTTAAGATTCATCCAACTTCCACCATTGTAAACATTTGAAAATCCCGCAGACTTCATGATGCGCGTCGCATTACCGCTGCGCATACCACTGCGGCAGCACAATACATAGGTTTCATCCTTCTTTAGTGTCTTGAGCTTTGATGAAATCTGATCCAAAGGAATATTCACCGCTCCCTTCACATGACCGCTTGAAAACTCACCTGGAGTGCGCACATCAATCACTTTGGCACCATTGGCAATTAACGCATTTACATCCACGTTGCTGCCGCCCATTAATTTTTTAATAAATCCAAACATATTTTTTATTCTTAATTGTTCATGAAATAGTTTACATCCAACCAGCTTCCACCGTTGAAGATATTTTCAAAACCTTGATTTTGTAAAAAGTACGTTGCCTGTCC
>JBKCOM010000034.1:0-12262 GCA_046309775.1 Flavobacteriales bacterium | reverse complement strand
TCAATTTCACTTTATATTGGCTGCGCATAAGTTGCTCAATTTGGTTAGTCACTGTAAGGATAAGATCAAAGCTAATTGAAGGAAGAGTTCCTGAGGGATTATTTTTGAGATATTCATAAAGGTAAGCTTCTGAAGTTGTCTTTAGGCCAATTCGCTTACATACAAGAAAGGAAACGGATTCCGCTTCCAACTCCACAACATCCTCAGCAAAGCCTAGTCTAGAAGGTAATTTATAGTCAGTGAATGGTCCCAAATGACCGCATAGTATATGTGCTAGTTCATGCACGAGGGTAGAGAATCTTGCATTCAAATCCAAACTAGAATTTATTGTAATCTTGAAACGCTCTGTATTTAGTCTTTGCGCAACACCAGCGCATCCCTTATGCATTTCTCTTTCTTCGAAGAGAATTCCCTCCTTGGATAAATTATTCAGTACGTTATGATAAATCAATCCATCAAAAGAACCAACCGTGTAAAACGGATTTAAGAGGTACTCTGGAACTTCTTCACCAAAAGTATCCGCAATATCAAAGACAAATTCTACGGGACCAAATGGCATCAATATGACCAAAGGCCTCGCATTAAATTTTACTTCTCGGTTGTATTCTCTCCATTTTGAATGAGATAAAACTAGATTCACTCCGCTATTCTGCATGTGTATCAGGAAAGCGTTAAATGGAGAGAGTTTAGGAAATCGATTTATGAATTCAAGTAACTCTATAAAGTTCTTCGATTGTTTGTACCGCGCACTCGCTTGGAACAAGCTATCAAGTGCTTTCAGCTCTTCATTTTGCGTAATTGAATTCATTCAATTCTAGTTTAAATTTTACCTTTCAGATCTCCTTGCCTATCGTCGCATTTTTCTATACAACCTAGCCCGCATTTGTATAAGTCAACTAATCAATCAATATCACTACCTGATATTCCAAAGAATCTATTGAAGAATGCCTTAATTTTCTCAATAACAGAATCTCTTTTTTGTGTTCTTTCGCCTGTAGGCGTGAATCTTGACACAGGCGGTAAGATCTTCGCTAATCCAGTTCCTGTTGTTTGTACATATCCATCTCTAAAGGCATTTTGAATGAATTTATAAGTTTCGTCTTTATCCAAGCATTCATCAATTATAAGTTGGTCCAACTCCTCTAGCTTTTTGTTTTCGACGAACTGTTGCCAATCATCGGCAACATTGCTAGAAGGTGTAAGCGATTGAATGAACTTTTCAATCAAATCTTTTTTGTTCCTCAACTCTACGCTGGAGTCAATTGCTTTGTTGATACTAATGACTATCTCCTTATCCATCAAATGACCTTCATGATACTTCCTTATCAATTCTAAAATAAAGTCAATATTTATCTCAACCTGTTTTATTAACTCCATTTCAAAAACGATATCATCATTCACAACTTCAGCGTCACCTGTGCTTCTATTCCGGAACTCGTGATACAGATTGATATACATGCTATGATAATCTTGTACATCCCTATCAGTAAGTATTTCCTTTCCCTTAAAGTCATCAAAAGCTGTGAGTATATTTTTTGCTTTTAGAATAGAACCATATAGTCGGATAAAAGCTTTCTGATTTTGCTCTCCTATTATTTGCTCACCAACCGGAAATTTGGCTGTTAGTTCTTGAATGAGTGAAGCATATCCAGGATAGCTTTTTTCACCATCCTTATAGCCATTATAGTATTCATCAAAGGTTTTGAGCAAGACAATTCCACCTGCTTCTTTGTCTCCGAATAAAGCTATACTTTCGTTGGTGGCCTTCTCTAAATTCCGAAAGCAAACTATGTTTCCAAATGTTTTTACTGAGTTTAAAATACGATTGGTTCTTGAGTAGGCCTGCAATAGACCATGCAATCGAAGATTCTTATCTACCCAAAGCGTATTGAGGGTAGTAGCATCGAATCCTGTCAGAAACATGTTTACTACAATAAGTAAGTCAATTTCCCTGTTTTTCATTCGAAGTGAAACGTCCTTATAGTAGTTCTGAAATTTTTCTGGCGATGTATCGTAATTGGTCTTAAAAATTTGGTTATAATCCTTGATTGCATTATCCAAAAAATCTCTGTCGGAAACAGATAGCCCCTCGGTTCCTTCAGAATTTTCATCCAGCAAACCATCTTCTTCCTCATCATTCGCTCCGAAACTGAATATGGTTGCTACTTTCAAACGTTGTAACTCGGGCAGACTATTTTGCTGTATTTTGAACTCGTTGTAATACAGTCTCGCAAAATCAATGGAAGTTACCGCAAATATTGAATTGAAGCCACTGAGTCTAATTTTCTGCTTTACTTCTTCAATTTTAGTCCTATCTTTTGCTGAAACCACCTCGTAAATATTTTTCAGGGAAGTAAAGCTGTAGGGTTTGCTGTTACGCTTAGTCTTTTGATCGAAGTGTTCTAGAATATACGTAACAATATTGCTTATACGTTGAGGCGCTGCCAATGCCCTTTCCCTGTCAATATCCCAAACTTTCTCATCTTTAATATCCTCGTGCTCCTTCATAGTACTTACATAGTCTATTCTAAACGGGAGAACATTTTTATCATTAATGGCATCAACAATGGTATAGGTATGGAGCTTCTGTCCAAATGCCTGTTCGGTGGTTTTTAAATCAGACCTGTTACTGCTGCTAGCATTTATCGCAAAAATTGGGGTCCCAGTAAATCCAAACAAAAAGTACTTTTTAAAAGCTTTAGTAATAGCTTTATGCATATCACCGAACTGCGAACGATGGCACTCATCAAAAATGATTACGACAGGCAGGCTGAATACTGGATGGTTTCGTTCTTTCTTTATTAATATTGAGAGCTTTTGAATTGTAGTAATAATGATTTTCGAATTAGGATCACTTAACTGTTTTTTTAAGATTGATGTGTTACTATTACTATTAGCAGCGCCTTTTTCAAATTTATCATATTCCTTCATAGTCTGATAGTCCAGATCCTTTCTGTCCACCACAAACAGCACTTTATTAAGGTAGAGGAGTTTACTCGCCAATTGTGCCGTCTTAAATGATGTGAGCGTTTTCCCACTGCCTGTTGTATGCCATATATACCCACCCCCATCAACACTGCCATACCATTTATAGTTATTGGCTGCATTTATTCTAGCTAAAATTCTTTCAGTAGCCACAATCTGGTAAGGACGCATGGCTAACAATAATTTATCACTTGTAAAAACACAATATTTGCAAATCACATTTAGGAGAGTGTGTTTTGCAAAAAAAGTGCGACCAAAGTCCATCAAGTCAATGATTGGTCGGTTGTTAGCATCTGCCCACCACGAAGTAAATTCAAAGCTGTTGCTAGTGCGTTTTTTACTCCCAGCGGCTCTTTGGGTTTCTTCTTTGATATGTGAAAAACGAGTGGTATTACTGTAGTACTTTGTGTAAGTGCCGTTGGAAATAACGAATAGCTGCACATACTCAAACAAACCTGAGCCACTCCAAAAGGATTCCCTATTATACCGGTTTATCTGGTTGAAGGCTTCTTTGATATCTACACCACGTTTCTTTAATTCAATATGCACTAATGGTAAACCATTCACTAAAACAGTAATATCATATCTATTGAGTCGTTGTCCACCAGCTACTTCATATTGATTGATAATCTGCAAATGATTATTATGAATATTCGATTTATCTAGCAGATAAATGTTCTTTTTTGTACCATTATCACAATCTAGAATTTGGATATGGTCTTCCTGAATAAGTCTTGTCTTTTCTTCAATACCACTATTAGGATTAGCTATTTTACTTTTAAAGAAATATGCCCATTCCTTATCGCTAAAAATATAATTATTTTGTTTCTCTAATTGTCGACGAAGATTAGTGACGAGTTCCTCTTCGGTACCCACATTTAAAAGCTCATAAGCCTGACTTTGCAACAACCGAATGAATTCTTTTTCTAATTGGTCCTCTGTTTGGTGGGTTGTTGGTCTTATAATAGGAGGTGTATACTCTACTATTACAGTGCTTTCAGGATTCTCGGCAACAATATTATATTTATCCATTGGCTAATTCTTTAAAGGTCAACAATCTATTTCGATAAAACTCATATTGCTTTCTGCGTCCTTCGATTTCTCCAGGTATTCCTATTGAAATATCGTTGATCAAATCATGAAACTTATCTAAAATTGAAGCAATTCGTATTTGCTTTTCCATAGGAGGAACGGGAATGATGGCTTTGCTCAAACCCGCTGCATTAATTGATGAAATTTTACCTGAAGATATGTACCGCTTTATTTGAGAATGGAACAGTTCTGTTTGCGTATAATGCGCCACATAGTTTGGATACATACTATGGCTGAAAGAAAAACAAGCATCATGAATCACTACATCCTCAGCACCATGCCAAGCTACCCCCAGCCCAATATCTTCAATAGTTTCTCCGGCCGCCACTATAATTACATCGCCTTTTTTGGCTACTCTTAACTTCACTGCTAACTCTGGATTTAAAAAAGACTTAGCCTCCTTAGCCCAAATCTTGTAGTGTGTGTACATTTCACCGTAGTGAATACAAGGCGCACCCTCCTTAACAATATCCGTTTTCACAAAACGCTTTCCTCTAGTAAATTCACCCAATTCACCCATTGTTTTCCATTCAACATCTTTACCTTCATGTCGAAACAAGCTATCTCTATAATGCTTATATTGCAACCTTCTAGCTTCCAATTCAGCTTCCAATTCAGCTTCCAATTCAGTGAACAAGTCAAGGGTTTTGACTATTTCTACTTGCACTTCGAGAGGGGGAATAGGAATAGCATATTTTGAAAGCCATGTAGTACTTAGATTTTTCTGACCTCCTCCAGTTGCATTAGTCATTGCTTCAATTTCAAACTTATCTTGGTCAAAAAGATAGAATAGAAATCTGGTTAAGACTTTGCTTGTTTTAGATCGTATACAGGCTACTCTTTGATTAAGTCCAGCAGGTAAATGTTCATTTGATAACATTGCTACACGACCTGCGTTACCAGTTAGAGACATTACCAAGTCGCCTTCATTAAGAAGATAATTTCGTATTTCGTTCATCATTTCACTAGGGTAGAATTTCAGATCCTTATTAGACATTTTACCCTTTTGAACATCTGATATACGAATAACTCTAATACCTTCCTTTACGTATTTACCACTTTTAAAGGAATATCCATTAAGGATTTTTGCAACTTCACCCAATTCTTTATATTCAACTCCCGCAGGGCATTGTTTATTTATCAATTCATCTATCATACTCATAAAACATTACCTCCTTCAAAATCAGCAATAATTTCATCAATAGCCAACCGAAGTTTGTTTTGCTTGATTACTATTTCAGCTATACGGGCATTCAGCTTCTCTATGTCAACTTGTTCAGTTACATTTTTCTGCTCCACGTAACTGCTGACGGCAATATTGTAATCATTTTCAGCAATAAGTGAGTTAGGAATTAGTATTGCAAAATGATCTAAGTCTTTTCGGTCGATATATGCTTTGAGAATTTGCTTGCGATATTCATCAATTAGTTTATTCTTATTTCCCACACGAGTATATAGACTAGAAGCATCAATGAAGAGTGTAGAGTTATCCTTTTTGCTCTTCTTTAAAACTATGATACAAGTAGCGATCGTAGTTCCAAAGAAAAGGTCTGGGGGTAATTGAATCACTGCGTCCACATAGTTATTATCAATCAGGTATTTGCGAATTTTTTGTTCAGCACCACCACGATACAAAACACCGGGAAACTCAACAATAGCAGCAGTACCTGATGTTGAAAGCCAATGGAGCATGTGAAGTGTAAAAGCTAGGTCTGCCTTGCTCTTTGGCGCTAAAACTCCGGCTGGAGAAAATCGAGGATCATTAATCAGAAGTGGGTTGGCATCTCCTTCCCATTTTATAGAATAAGGTGGATTAGAAACAATGGCGTCAAAAGGTTCATCATCCCAATGTTTCGGTTCACTTAAGGTATCACCATGTGCAATATCAAACTTCTCATAATTGATGTCATGTAAAAACATATTGATACGACACAAATTATAAGTGGTAATATTCACCTCCTGTCCATAAAAGCCTTGTCTAACATTTTCCTTACCTAGTACTTTGGCAAACTTCAATAACAACGAACCTGAACCGCAGGCGGGGTCATACACTTTGTTCACCTGCTTTTTCCCAACTACCGTTATTTCCGCTAATAATTCTGATACCTCCTGAGGGGTAAAAAATTCGCCTCCAGATTTCCCCGCGTTGCTGGCGTACATGGTCATTAGGAACTCGTAAGCGTCTCCAAAAGCATCAATCGAGTTTTCTTGAAACTCCCCTAACTTCAAATCACCAATTGCATCTAATATCTTTACCAATGCCTCATTCCGCTTGGTTACAGTTGCACCTAGCTTGTTGCTATTGACATCAAGATCATCAAATAGTCCTTTCAAGTCATCCTCGCTTTCCGTGCCTTTAGCCGAATTCTCGATGTTCTTAAAAATATGACTCAAGGTTTCATTTAGATTTTCATCAGATTTGGCATTTTTACGCACATTAACAAACAACTCTGATGGAAGAATATAAAATCCTTTTTCCTTCACCGTATCCGCCCTTCCAAGTTCGGCATCTTTATCTGAAATATCAGCATAGTTGAAAGTCTTATTCCCTGTTCGCCTTTCTTCCTTGTTGATATAGGATGTAAGGTTTTCAGAAATGAATCTGTAAAACAACATACCCAATACGTACGTTTTAAAATCCCAGCCATCCACGCTGCCCCTTAAATCGTTTGCTATTTGCCAAATGGTTCGGTGTAACTCATCTCTTTCTATATCTCTTGCCATAGTTTGTTTATATTCTTGATTCTTATACAATTTCTATTTCTTTAATGTGCCTTTTTGCTCCATCAGGACTTAGTATAGCAATTATTTTGACTGTATCTCCTTCTTTTAATCCAAAATCAATTACCATTTTGGGTAGAATGCTTATTGTGGCATATTCGTTTGCAGGTTGAAAGGTGCCCCAACCATTTTCAGCAATACGTGTGATTGTACCAAAGATCCAATCGTCATTAATCACTTTGCTTTTCCAACGGGATTTATTTACGTAAGTATCTTTATTTCCCTCAATAAACTGCTTGAACCAAAGTAGTAGGTCGAATAACAAGTAGACAGAACTTCTGTATAAAAAGTCAGATTGAGTACTTTTTAAATACTGATCTACCTTTAGCCTCAGCTCACCTTCACCGTGTGAAGCGTCTTGAATAATGTTAAGCAACCTATGAATATTCTCGCTTACTATCGGTGGAGTGATTTCAGATAAATGTACGAAGTCCTGATGCTTATTGGCTAAGAACAAGCTAGAACCGTTTATCCAACCTTTATTTGATATAATAGAATCTGGTATGATTCCTTTATCAGCCATTCGAGTGAACATACGCTCAATGATCTTTCTAATAGGATTGAGCATATCTTCAGTATTTGTAAGTTTTTCTACATTCTCGATATGTTTAACAAGAGTAAATAATCTTGAAAAATGCTCAGATCCAAGAAAATCGTCTGAGCATACTTCCAAAAGGATAGCATACTTATGTTTTAATTGTGCATCTGGCTGTTCGCTTGCCGCGATCTTCATTTCTTCAAACAGCCTTACGACATCAGAGGGATTCGTTTTATCAAAGCACTTTGCTTTGTTTGCCTTAAGTAATGAATTCTCACCTTTAGTAAATTTATCTTTTCCTGAAAGCACGAACCAAGGAAAGACCTTTTGGCTCTTGAGTTCATTGATTTTTGCAATGGCCATCCCAATTCCCGATTCGTCTTCAGTTCCGACCTGTTGTCCCTTCTTCTCGAAAAAAAGTCCATCCAATAGTATTACATCAAAGTGATCAAGACTATTCTCCAGCGCTTCAAAACCTTCTTCAAATGAAGTATAGCCTTTCAGAATTAACCCTTTATTGTCGGCTTCTATTGCAAACTGGATCATTTCAGGGTCCTTGTATTGATCATCAATCCAAAGTACTTTATACATAGACTATCTATTAAATGGAATTAGAAAAGAATAAGTTGTGACGAATTCAGTTGAAAAATCAGCATTTATCAACTCCAATGTGCTATTGCCATTGTTGTGATACTTGATGATTTCGTTTAAATCGAAACCACCCTGTCCAGTATTACCTGTTTCTCCTGCAAAAGAATTTTTCCTAATCAATTTATCAAGCTCGTAATTCTTCGGAAATGGCTTTCCGTTATTGGCTACTACTACCTTGATGTAAGTGTCAAATGTGCCAATCGTATCCTCGGCCAGTTTCATGGCTCTTGGAGCAACAATGAGACTTATTCTAAATTCAAGCTTGTACTTAATTGAGTCATCGGTAAAGGCATGCATGTTAGCATTCTCCACAATGTTATTTAGAGCAATCTCAAGCAGTTCAGAATTACCTTTAATTAAAACTTCATTTTTCGAATAAATTTTAATATCTGGGTGAATTTCCAATATAGTGTTTACATTTGCTCTCTCCGCAGATTTGATTCTTTTAACATAGCCTTTGATAAAAGTTAGAAAATCCATTTCGACCAAGTCATATCTGCTCAAATCTAGCACGGACTCATTGTTACGCAGCAAAGAATGAATGAGCTCTAAATTAATATAAATAGATTCAAAAGAATCTTTAATGCTAAGGTCATATCGTTCGTTTAATTTGAAGTGCTCCCAACCAACATTGATCCTAGAAAGAGCTTTTTCAATATTCCGTAAGGACGAACCAATATTGAGTAAGGGTTTTCCTAAAGAATGCTTAATCGTTGATACACTCTCATATAATTTACTGCTTACACCATGCGCGAGGGCATTCCTTTCAGCTTGCAGAATTTTAATCTTATCCGAGAGTTCTAAGATACCCTGAACTTTAGCTCTTTGCTCCTGAAGAGAAGGCAGCTTGATAACAACTTCCATAAGGTCATCTCTCCTGAGAAATGGAATTACAGATGCCCCTAAACGAAATGACTCCAATTGTTCCTGAACATAATCAGCATGAAGCTCATTAATTAAAAATGCCTCATCAGCAATAGCCTCATTCACTTTGAAAGACAATATATCCTGCCCACGATAGATAGGTTCGCCTTTAAACTCGAATAATGTTGGCTTCAATGTTTTCCAGCGAACTGCTAACAGTAAGCATGATTCTGTTATCTGATGAATATCGGACCTTCTCAGTTCTACATCTTCAATTGAAGCTTCGTCTAAACGAAAATCTACTTTATCATCCTTTAAATCCCGGATGCGGATTAGCTTGCCTGTTGGAGGTAAGTTTGTTCTCTTGCCTCTAACAAACTCAATGATTTCACTAAGTTTCACCCCCTCTATCTTCTTTTGAAAATAACGAGGGACACTAAGGTTGTAATCAAATGCTTTTATCTGGTCATTAGAAACGAAACGTACTACGTCCAGATCCGTTTTAATCCCATGAATGTAGCCATTCAATCTATAGTCGTTAAGCACTTTTTCTGAGGAAGTTTTAGTCTCTATAAACCTCTTCGCATCTACAAATCTAACCATACCTGGAGTGCTCTTATCCTTATTCAACACCATAATTATCAATGGTATACTTGTGCTTTGAAGTAAGCCACCTGGCAAGGAGATAATAGAGTCAATTAAATCCTCATTAATAAGAAATTCTCGTAGCCTCTGCTCGTGAAAGCCTCGAAATAAAACACCTTGTGGTAAAACGGAGATTAGCTTTCCCTTATCACTCAAAGACTGAACACCCTTTTCGAGGAGAAACTGCTCTGTCGTGCGGAACTCAGGTTCAATTTCCCTGTACTGACTCCCGAGTCTCATTCCATAAGGCGGATTGGAGACAATGAGATCAAATTTTTCCGAAGAATTTGGCCATTGATTAATTGAGTCTTCAGAAACGTAAATTGAAGCACCAGGTCTTTGATATGCCATCAAACGCAAGGCGCCTAAAGCCCACGTTTTTTGATTTGACTCTTGACCAAAATAATTATGGCCATGATCAAGAAACACTCCGAAAGAAGCTAATCCTGCAAATGGATTGTAAACCTTAGAATTGGACTTTAATTCTGCAAGTCCACAAATGAAACGAGTCAGTTCAATAGGTTGAATAAACTCGCCTCCGAATCTTCCTTGAGCCTCTGTAATTCGGTATAAAATGGCGTCAAAAACATCAGCAAAATGTCTATTTAATGTCACCTTATCCAATTTGCCCAATGCACTTATTATTCGCTCTGTGCCGCTTTCTGAAATCTCTAGCAGAATCCGCTCAAAACTGGGAAGAATTTCAAGGTACTGATTAGCTAATTCTGTATTAGATGAGCGAAACCTATGAATCAGCTTGACAATAGAACGTTCGTTTCGATTCAATTCTTCGGTACTGATTACCCCATCTTTATAAACAGATAAAAGAAATAGCAAAACATGATAATCTTCTGAGCTAATTCCTTCACTCTTGAGAATATCAAAAATTGGCCAAATATTGGCTTTCAAACCTTCCACTGGCAGTATCTCTGCAATCTTAAATTCTTTCATCATGAATCAATTTTCTCATTGAGAAGGCAAAAATGAATATTATGTATGCAGCAGATGTACACAGGTTATGAATATCTGCTTATTATGGCTTTGGCTTTGGTAATCATTTCCTCCTTCAAAGTATGTGGTTGCATAACTTTAACCCCGTCACCGTAAGCAAAAAGTGTTGTCACCAACTCATAATTTATTTGCACTATGAGTTCAATTATTACTTTGTCGTTTCTTTTTGAAATTACCCTTTGAGAACCATGTATTGGCTTGCTTTCTATATATGGCCATAGATGAGGGTCAATTTCGAGTTGAATCTTCTCCAGTTTGGCTTCATTGGAAACTGTTACACCAACAACATCTTCAAAATATTCTTCAAAATTTATAGTATTATTTTCACGGTAACTCTTGTTAATGGACTTGATGCCATTTATCCGATCCAAGGCCAAATTACTTATGTTCTCGTACTCTTCGTTATGACCAAAAAGAAACCAGCGGTTATTGTACTGTTTCAAGTAATATGGGTGAATGATCATAGAAGTCTGCTTAGCTTGTTTAAAACCTCTATACTGAATCGTCAAGACATTTTTATTCTGAATAGAGTGAAATAGCTCTGTAAAATAATTAAGTCCTTTTAAATACTGATTTTGATCAAATTCAACAATGGAGCTGTGATTAGCGCTAATATCAAATGTGGCCTCAAGTCTAACGTTCATTTCTTCCATCCACTCAAAATGCGGCATTCCCTTGAATCTGCCTAGAATTGATAAGGTTTCCTTTATTTGTTTTGCTTCCGTTTCGTTGACTGCTTGATTTTTGATTGAAAAATGTTTGTCAGAATACCGATAAAAAACTTGTTTTCCATCTTTTAGTCTTTCAAGGGGCACAGACCACCCTTGATCGCTTTCCATAAATTTTATATCCTCAAAGACTTGTCTCTTCTTAACCCCATCTTCAACTCCCGTATATTCGTATAATGCATCGTTACACGCCGAAACAAGATCATCTATGAAATAGCGTCTTGAATAATTTGCAAAACACTTGTCCAAGGCGTGATATCTGATGACTGCATGTTTATTGGTTGCCATTATTTCCTTAAACCATTTAATTTAATTCAAAACAAGCTGTTTGAGTTCAAACGTAACTAAGGGCATCTTTTCTCAAGCGTGCCGCTAGAAACCAAATTCAATTAAAATCTATCTCCAAGGTGATGCTTTCGTCGCTAGCTAGAATATTCTCATTAGCCATTTCTGGCTTGTCCAAAATTTCAGCCCGAATTAGATTCTCTTCCCTCAATACTTTAAACATATAAGCAAAAGCATATAATTGACGTTCACTATTGAACATGAGTAAACTCTCTTCATCTATAGTGTATTCGACATCCGCCATTGAGCCTATATACTCATTAAAGGAAAATCTGGTTGGACTTGAATGATTGTCTTTAAAAATTGCACTATCATGAAAATAGGAAAATCTAAAAACCAACTTGCAACCTTTGATTTGAAAAATGGTCGAATTCAGAGCAGATAACCGAATAACTCGTGGGTTATTGACAAGTTCTTGATATCGTTCAATAGTCATGTAAATCGTTTTTCCAAAAGTACCGAAAAGGATGTAAAAACTGCTTTGGATTTGCTACGTTTGTCCGGACACTAAGTTAAGGAGGATTTTAATACCTTAACATCATGAAACAAGAAAGAAAAAATTACAGCAAAGAATTCAAGCAAAAGGCTGTGGAATTGAGTAACGTCCGCGGCAATGTACAGG
>JBKCOM010000033.1:0-15897 GCA_046309775.1 Flavobacteriales bacterium | reverse complement strand
GGTTGCTCCTCAGCAGAGCCTTTCTCCGCTTATCTTAGCAGCATTAAAGAAATACCTATCGCTTTATATTAACAATAAAGCTTTTCAACAAAATAAGGGACAAGGGTAGGTGTCCTGTCAAGCTATATTATGAGGTAGCATGTTCCCCTGTTCCCTTGTTCCCCTGTTCCCCTGTTCCTTGTTCTCCCCCCCCTAGCTCTCCTCCTTGTAGTATAGCTTATAATACTTCTTTCCATCTGAATCGGTGCCTTGTTCGATGAGCTCGCGGTTGCCGTGAACGTAGATGTGAAAATTCTTGTCGAGCTTGATGACGGATTTGAAAAATTTCTGCTGCTTCTTTACAGCTGTATCGGAGATTTCAAATGAATCTTCTAATTCAATATTATTATCCTGTACGAAATGATCTTTGAAATTGCGGAAGGATTCTATGACAGTCGGAGCAGCAAGCACTTCGCGCTCGAACTCTTTATTATCAAATGATTCACGCGTTTTGAAATATTCAATGCTGCGATGCATCATCTCGATTTGCTCGGGCTTTTCTACTTCAAAATCTTCTGTAAATTGAGTAGTTACATAGGTTTTCGCAATCTCAAGCATCTGCTTTGTTTGCTGAAATTCATCATTGCACGGAGCGAGTTGAAGAAAATTATTTTTCCAAAATTCTGCTTCCGTATTTTTATTCGAGCGATCGAGAATACAAACACGGTATCCATCTCCGGCTTCAGTATTGAGAATCAAAGCACCCTTGTCCAATTTCTCTAAATGAATTCCTTCAAGAAGATATACCGCAGCCTGTTTGTCTTCGGTATGTACTTGAAGAAAGCTGTGTTTGTTTTCACTTTTGAAAATGCCAAGTCCGTGTACCGTTTCTCCATTGTAAGAGATGTTTTTCAAATGCACCACAAACAGGTCGCCTGATTTGATTTGCGGATGCATCGACACGTCGTACAAGTGTTTGGCAATGTGTACAGAGATGGTGTGAAAATTATTTTTTCCACTGAAAAGCTCTTTACACCAATTGTAAAGAGCATTTTCAGTGAAATCATTTTGTGCATTGGTAAATCCCAACTGTTCATGCGTAGGCAGTGATCCAAGGAAAAAACTCAAGAGTTTATCTTGAAACAAGGCATCACCAATGGTGATTTCATTTTGTGAAATGAGAAGCGGGTCACCATTGTTTTTATTTCCGACGTGATGAACAGAGAGGCTTTGTATAGTAGCCAATGCGATATCAATCATTATTTTACTTCTGATTTGGTGTTATAAAATAGGAAGGAATACAAGTCAGCGAGTTCTTCGATGGCTTGTTGAGTGCTCTTTCCGGCGCCGTGGCCTGCGCTTGTTTCGATACGAATCAACACTGGATTTTCTCCTTTGTGATATTCTTGCAAACGAGCGGCAAACTTGAAGCTATGCGCTGGTACTACACGGTCGTCGTGGTCTGCTGTAGTAATCAATGTGGCAGGATATGACACACCTGGTTTTAGATTGTGATAAGGAGAATACTTCACCAAGAAATCAAATTCCGCTTTTGAATTATCGGCACATCCGTATTCTGGAATCCAGCCTTTACCAACTGTAAATAAATGGAAGCGCAACATATCCATTACACCCACTGCTGGCAATGCGACTTTGAATAATTCTGGTCGCTGCGTCATACATGCACCCACAAGCAAACCACCATTCGAACCGCCTTGTATGGCGAGTTTCTGTGAAGATGTATATTTTTCTTTTATCAAATATTCTGCGGCAGCGATGAAGTCGTCAAATACATTTTGTTTGTTGCCCTTCATCCCTGCTTGGTGCCAAGCCTCTCCTAGTTCGTTGCCTCCGCGGATATTGGCGATGCAATAAACGCCGCCATTCTCCAAAAACATGATGCGGCTCGCAGAGAACCCCGGTTGAATCGGCACGCTGAATCCGCCATATCCGTAAAGCAGGGTTGGATTATTACCATCGAGTTTCAATCCTTTTTTATGCACAATAAACATCGGCACTTCTGTTCCGTCTTTGCTTTTGTACATCACTTGTTTGCTTTCATAATCTGCAGGAGCGAAGTTTAACTTCGCTTGATAGAATACTTCACTCTTACCAGATGCGTAATCATATTTATAAATGACACCCGGATAGGTGAACGAACTGAAAGAGTAGAAGCTATATGTATCTCCACGTTTACCGCCAAATCCGCCCGCAGAGCCAGTTTTATCAGGTAGTGCGATTTCTGTTTTACCACTTCCATCATTATTCAAAGAGAAAACACGAGTGTTTGCTTTATCGAGATAGAAGGCGAAGAGTTTGCCACCACCAGTGGTCACGCTTTGTAAAAGATTTTCACTCGCTGGAATGATTTCTTTCCAATTTTCTTTTTGTGGTGCTTTTGGATCAACAGACACTAATCTATATGTAGGAGCATCAACATCTGTAAGAATTAAAATCCTTCCATCATCCATCACATCCACAGGAGAGTTGTGTTCGGCTGTATTTGTGAATAGGGGAGTGAATGGTGCTTTTTTATCTGCTGGATCTTTGTACCAAATCTCAGAGCCATCTGTGCCAGGAGAACTGATGAGGAACATGACTTTTTTGTTTTCGCTCAAATAACAGCCATTATACATGAACGGTCTTGCATCGTCTCTGTAGATGAGTTCATCTTTTTCTTGCGGCGTCCCCATCGTATGATAATACACCATGTGATAAAGGTTGTTACCACTGAGTTCTTCGCCTTTTTTCGGTTCAGGATATCTGCTATAGAAGAAACCGTTGCCGTACCATGAGCAATCGGAAAATTTTACCCATCTGATTTCATCGCCAGTGGGTTGTTTAGTGGCGATGTCATAAACCACAATTTTCGACCAGTCGCTACCGCCTTCGCTGATAGCAAATGCCACGTATTTGTTATCGTCGCTTGGTGAGAGCAATGATGCGGATGTGGTTCCATTTTCAGACAGCGCATTTACATCGAGGAAAAGCTCGTCGGTACCGTTCAATCCATTTCTAACAAAGTATTTTCCTTGCGGTTCGAGACCGGAATTTTTATAGATCATAAAACGATCGCCCACTTTTACTGGCGAACCTACTTTTTCAAAATTGATGAGATCTGTGATGCGATCTCTGATTTTATTTCTAAATGGAATAGAATCGAGATAACCTCTGGTCACTTGGTTTTGTGCGGCTACCCAAGCACCTGTTTCTGCGCTCGTATCATTTTCGAGCCAGAGGTAAGGATCGTTGATGGCGGTGCCGTGAAAGTTGAGGCTCGAATCCACCTTAGCGGTTGCCGGATACTTTTCGATTGTCATAAGCTTGATGTCTTGTTCTTTTTTCTGTTCGCTGCACGCTGTGATGGCTAGTGCAACCGCGAAGAATAATGAGATGTTCTTGATCATTGCAGGAATTATTTTGTTTTGATTTTTAACTTTTGTCCCGGTCGGATTTTCTCTCCGATTTTGTTCCACTTCATGATTTCTTCAGGAGTTACCTTATACTTCTTGGCAATACTCCACAGTGAATCTCCCGATTTTACTTTATAGTATGTGTATTTTTCTGCTGCAGGCTTCGGTTTATTCTCAATCGTTGGCACAGGAGCTTCTGGTTTTTTTACAGAGTCTGGTTTGATATTCTCCATCACCTGAGTGGTGTCCACGGCATCTGGCACAGCAGTGGGGTCGATGTTGGGATTTTCAGGAGCCACTTCTGGCTTAGGTGCACGCCTTTTTGTACTTTTTACAATAACTAATCTTTGTCCTTGACGAATTTTATCGCTTCTGAGTTTGTTCCATTTTTTCAATTGACTAATACCAACTTTATGTTTGCGCGCTATGGTCCCAAGAGTTTCACCTCGCCTTACGGTGTGGTATATTTTTTCTTCAACTAGGGTATATTCTCCATTACTTGAAACTAGAGAAGCGAGGGGCTTAGGTTGATATGAATAGATGTTATTTTCTTGAGAAATAAATTTCCCATATACGCCATTATCGATGAGCAATGTGGTGCGTCGGTAATTTGGGTCAATATATTTTCCAGTAAAGACGGGATTTACATTGATGAAGCCATCATAATTCCAGTTGCTCAGTTTTATAAAACCTTCTACTAGCGCTGTGTCCTTGACAGCAATGGGTTCGAACTGTCCCAGTATTTCAAAATATGTGGTGAGTTTATTTGGGATAGTGTAGACGAATTGATCGAAGAGGTGCTTTGTATATTCGAAGAAGTTGACGAATATTTCAGCTTGCTGTTCTAGTGGTGAATTTTGCGTAGTTGTGCGTTGCGTTTGCGCAAAAGCGCGGGAGATATACCATGCTTTAAGAACAATATCTTTTTCTCCTTGAAATAGCTGATGAAGCTCTGCAAGTTCACGTATTGCAGCCTCTGTTACGAGATCTCCACCACGTCGTTCGTCTACGAGCGAATCGATTTGCAGGCCGCGTTTGCGTGCGGTGAGATAATCCATTGCCCAGATACCTGCTTTATCAGGAAGCGCTGATGCATGTTGGTTGTAACCGCTCACTAGCAACGGTAGATATTTATATTCTCGCGGGAGTTGTTTGGCGCTGAGTTTTTTTTCGACTAAAGGAAAATATAAATGACAAAGGCTCGCGAGTTGAATGCATCTTTGATAATCATTTTTTGGGAAAATTAGATTCTCAAAATCTTGAATCATTTTATTATCCCATCCTTTAGAAAGGAAATGATTTTTTGAAACTTTTTTAGCCTCGGTGATTTTATCGAAGGCATTTTTATCAGTAAAAGCAGCAGCATCAATGGAGGTGAATTCTTGCACCAACCATTGCTCACTGCTTTTAATAAAAACATTTTCTTGTATTGAAAAGAATGGATTCTGCGCGAGTCCGGCAAAAGTCCATAGTGACAACAAGAATAAACTCAGAAATTTCATCAATCGAAATTAGTTCACTTGAAACTCAAGGCGCATGGTGATCGAAGCTGTTTTGTTTTTTGCGGCGGTATTGAATGTGCCGCCCCAGCTATAATCTTCTGAGCTATTTTGTCCGGTGATTTGAAAAATACCCATCGTTGCATTTCTGAGATTTCCTAGTGAAGCGTTGCTATTTGCGGCGATCTGTTCCGCACGAATGCGCGCATCCTGAGTTGCCGAAGCAATCATTTCGATTTTTAATTCAGCAAGCTTTGTATAATAAAACTCTGGACTTGGAGAGTACAGTTCCACTCCTTGATTGATAAGCTCGGTGACCTCACGTACGATATTTTCAATCTTGTCAACTTCTTTGGATTCGATGGTGATGTTTTGAGTGAGGCTGTAGCCTGCGAATGTGCTGGTGTAATTGCCATTGTTGTCATAACGGCTATCGAATTCTTTTTGAATGTTGACAGCAGAAAAAACCATAGCAGACTCGGGTACTCCTTTACCGACGAGGTATTTTTTTACGATTTCGCGGTCTTTATTTAATTCTGTAGATGCACTCTGCAAATCAAAACTGCGACGAGAAAAACTTCCATTCCAAACGATGAGGTCGGCGACGAAGTCTTTCGAACCGAGACCTGTCACAAAGATTTTGTCATGGGATTTATTTCTGTTCGAATAAGCATAGGCAAAAATACCAGCAGCTATGACAATGGCTGCTGCAATGAAAATAGAACCAATAGATTGTTTCATGTGAGTTAAATAGTAAAGCCCGAAAATACGAATTCGCGTCCATTGAAAATGCCAAAGTTTTTAGCAGTACGGTTTTTCACTTTAATTTCTTAATAACTCTGCTGTTCTGTTAAAAACTCGGAGTTTTAAGGGGGCATATTTGTAAAGTACCTACAACCAAAATCAGTTGGACCTATGCACCCGAGAACAAAGAAGTGGCTCTTGTTGGCTGTTACGATGGTGAGCTTGTATTTATTTATGGCTCAATAATTAAAGTATGGCCTCTTTCCATACGTTGATGTGTTGATTTTACAATGGCTTAGATATATTTGACCAGCAATAAAATCAATGTATGAAGATCTTATCTCCTAACAAATCACTTTTTATTCTGGCCACAGCGCTAGTTCTTTTCACAGCGTCGTGCGGCACTGTTACCACCAAGACTTACACCATCGATGATGTAACAATGGTAGCAGAAGGACCACTATTTGACGGTTCCAACACGCTTCAGGCTACAGTTCCAATCGATTTGAAAAAATTAGAATCTTGGGCTACCGCCGAAAACGTTGATAAGGTAACTGTTAAATCTATCACGCTCACAACTACAGACTCGATTGGATTCGATCGAATTCGCAGTGTTATTTTTCAAGTTACTGCCGATGGTGCCCAAATGCAGCAAGCCGCAGTGTTGAATCCAGTACCTGCCGGTGTCTCTAGCATCACTCTCAATCCCGCTTTGGATGCGGATTTAAAAGAACTTTTTAAACAAAATGCACTTATTCTCGTGGCGGATGCTGACTTGAACGGTGACATAGATGGTAATTTGGAATACAAAGCAAAAATTGAATTTGAAGTTTCGCTCAAAGACTAAATTGCACGGTATTTGGTTTTTGGAGAATTATTAAAAACATAAAAAAAAAATATATTATGAAAAAGAGTCTTTTGGTTTTGTTGATAGCGCTCATTGCTCCTGTATTGTCATTTGCTCAAGCAACAGAAGGGGATAAACTCATCGGTGTGTGGGAGCCAAGTCATGGAAAGGCGCGTGTGAAAATTGAAAAAATTGGAACGAAATATTACGGAAAGATTGTTTGGTTGAAAGAGCCCAATGATCCTGAAACAAAGCAACCGAAGTTGGATAAGAACAACCCAGATGCATCACAGAGAACGGTGCCATTGAAGGGCTACCGTCTTTTGAAAGACTTCATTTACTCCGGTAAAGGTGAGTGGACAGAAGGTACCATCTACGATCCTGAAAATGGTAATACTTACAAGTGCATTATCAAAATGAAAGATGATAATACCCTTGATATCCGCGGTTATATCGGTGTAGAAGCGCTCGGAAGAACAGATGTTTGGAAGCGCTTGGCAGTAACTTCAAAATAATACTCTCATATAAAGGCCTTCTCTAAATCATAGAGAAGGCTTTTTCATTTTTATATCTATGAAAAAACTTTTTCTCTTCATTGTTTTCGGATTTTCGTTAATGCCTGTTTTTTCTCAGCAAGATTCAACGGTCGTTCCCGTTGAGGAGGAGGAAGATTTTTCCATGTATGATAATTTAGGATTTGCGGATGGCGATGCTAAAAGGTATTGCACCAGCAAAGTCTTTGATTTGAGTCCAGCAAAACTCATCAGTTTTGGGTTTGACCTAGAGGGCCCCGCTACCTTGGTCACAGATTCTTTTCCTGGTGTAGGAAATAACGGCGGGTTTGGTCCTTCTGAATCGCGCTATCGCGGGGTGGGGGGAATACGTTTCGGGGCGAGTATTCCTGTAATATCACGAAATGATCTGATCATTCAGTTGGGCGCTACCTATTGGCAACATCAGTTTTATGAAGAAGAAAGTCCGAAACTCGCGCTCGCTGAGAATCCGGTGAACCAAACGATACGCTCGAATGGACTACGCACAACTGGGTTGAATACTACTATTTTCAAACCCTTCAATGAAAAACACTTTGCTATTTTTCAAGCATCTGGTGATTTGAATGGAGATTATAATTTCTCCAATATGGGCAATTTAGATCGCACGCGTATCTCTGCTGCTGCAATCTTTGGTTGGAAAAAACACGATCGCCGTATGGTCGGTGTGGGTATTTCAAGAACATATCGTGTGGGTGAATTGAATTACATACCGATTGTACTTGTCAATTGGACAGCACCCAATCGCAAGTGGGGAGTAGAGGCTTTGGCGCCCGCGCGTGTTCACGTTCGCAGAACATTCAGCAGTCGCAGTTTACTTTTATTGGGATATGAGTTGGAAGGAAATTCTTATTTCTTAGCTGGCAATAATGCCTTGAGTCAAGATCGTTTTATTGAATTGCGCCGCAGCGAACTTCGCATCCGCGCCATTTATGAGCGTTCGCTCAAAAACTTTATTTGGATTTCATTACAAGCAGGATTGCGCTACAACTATGCATTCGAAGTTGATGAATTCCAAGATGGCAATGAATTCTTCCGCGGCTTCTTTGGCGATCAGCCTTACCTAATGGAAAACACATTGGGCAATACTTTTTATACGATGATCAGTGTTAATTTGGTGAGCCCGTGAGAAGCTAGTAGGCTAATAGGCTAGTAGGCTAATAGGCTAGTATGCTAGTATGATAGTATGCTAGTAGGCTAGTATGATAGTATGCTAGTATGATAGTATGCTAGTATGATAGTATGATAGTATGCTAGTATGATAGTATGCTAGTAAGATAATGGGATAATAATATAGAGAATTTCGAATTGCGAATTGCGAATTTTGAATTGCGAATTGATTTATTCGTTGTCTAGATTCACCAAGTTGATTTTCCGGTCGTCGCTGGCGGTGATGAAGTGGGTGGGGGAGAGCCAGAGGGCGGAGTTGACGCTGTGTGTGTGGCCGGTGCCGCCGAGTTCGATTTTTGAAATTACATCCAAAGTATTCGCATCCCACAATTTAAAACTCTTGTCGCGCGAGGTGGTGACAAAATGTTTGGTGTCTGGAGAAAATGCAATGGTATAAATGGTAGAATAATGCGCGGGAATCGAAATGATTTCTTTGTAGTCATCTTCAATGGTCCACACTTTTAAATGTGCATCTTTTCCTCCCGTGATTAAGGTCGGTTTTGTTGGATGAAACGCTACACTGGTGGCACCTTCTGCATGTGCATCCAAGGTATAGATTTCGTTAAAAAATAATGTTTCGAAGACGCGCACTTTTCCATCGCCGCAGGCTAGCGCTATTCGCGTCTCGTCTTGATTCTTGGCCATACCGCGCAGTTTGAAATCGCCCAAAGGAAAACTGCGCAACAATTCCATATCAGGCAATTGCCAGATACTTATTTTTCCATCGCCTCCGGCAACAACCAATAGATTGAATTTTTCTAAAAAACAAAAAGAATAAATACCATTGGTATGCACGGCGATATTCCGCAATTCGCTTTTCGTTGCTAAGCTTACTACATGAAAATTTCCTGTGGAAGTTCCAGCAAATAACAACTCAAATGCGCTGTTGTAATAAACAGAATAAACAGGATGATCCATTTGAATCGCCAGTCCTGTCTGATTCAATTCATCATCCCACTCTACCACAAATCGATCGCCTGCAGCGCTGAAAAATCTATTTTCAAAACGTCCATGACACAGCTGGTAAATCGCTGCGCTATGGTCGGCTTTTGAACAAACAACTTCCATCTTACTTCAACTTTTCAATGACTTGCTCAAGAGATAATAATTCTTGTTCGCCGCTGGTCATATTTTTCAAAGCAATCACATTCTTCTGAATCTCTTCTGTACCAATCACTCCAACGAATGGGATTTTTTTATCATCTGCATATTTGAATTGCTTTTTCATCTTCGCAGCTTCAGGATAAATTTCTGCATTGATGCCTGCCTGTCTTATTTTTCTGAGAATGGGAAGAATGTGCATTTCTTCTTGTTCTCCAAAATTAGCAAATAGAATCTTCGTAGTGGCGCCTATTTCTGTTGGAAACAGATTGAGCTCCATCATCACATCATAGATGCGGTCGGCGCCAAAGCTGATGCCGACACCGCTGAGACCTGGCAATCCGAAGATGCCCGTGAGGTCATCATAGCGACCACCACCGCAGATACTGCCCATTTGCACCCCATTGGCTTTTACTTCGAAAATAGCACCGGTGTAATAGTTCAAACCACGCGCAAGTGTGAGATCAAGTTCGAGTTTCGCTCGCTCAAGTCCAACGGCTTTTACTCTTTGTAAAATGAATTGCATCTCTTCGATGCCTTTCAATGCTATTTCATTTTCACCTAAAAGAATCTTCATGCGCTCCAACTTCTCATCATTGCTGCCTTCGAGGGTTAACACTGATTCGATAATATTCCACTGCGACTCTGAAAAACCTTTTTCTATCAATTCTTTTTTGACACCATCCACACCGATTTTATCGAGCTTGTCGATGGCCACTGTCATGTCCATCATACGCTCCGGCGCCCCCGTGAGGGCAGCGAGGCCAGTGAGGAGTTTTCTATTATTTATTTTTATGGTAAAATCAGGTAGGCCAAGTTGGGTGAGCACATCATCAAAAATCTGAATCAACTCTACTTCGTTGATCAAGCTATTGCTGCCCACCACATCTACGTCGCACTGATAAAATTCTCGGTAACGTCCCTTCTGTGGTCGATCCGCGCGCCATACAGGCTGTATCTGATAGCGTTTGAATGGTAGAGCCAATTGATTGTGATTCATCACCACAAAGCGCGCAAACGGCACCGTGAGATCATATCGCAGTGCACGATCGCAAATGGAGAAACTGAGCTTCTTAGAGTCTCTGCCGCTCAATGCCGCATCATCAGCGTCTTTCAGGTAGTCACCATTATTCAATACTTTGAAAATAAGTTGATCACCCTCGTCGCCATACTTGCCCGTGAGCGTGCTCAAATTTTCCATCGTCGGCGTCTCTAGTGGCAAATAGCCATAGCGCTCAAAGATGTTTTTAATTACACCAAAAATGTAATTTCTCCTCACCATTACTTCCGGACCAAAATCCCTAGTCCCCTTCGGTATCCCAACCATAGTCTATGTTATTAATTCGAAATTCGAAATTCGGAATTCGGAATTCTGAATTCGAAATTCGTAATTCGCAATTCGTAATTCGCAATTCTAAATTCGCAATTCTAAATTCGCAATTTATAATTCTAAATTCTCTATCTCTCTATCCTATTAACTTATTATCTTATTATCTTATTATGCTACTAGCATACTATCCTACTGGCCTACTGGCCTACTATCCTACTATCCTACTATCCTACTGGCCTACTAGCCTACTAGCCTACTAGCACCACCAATCCCTTCAAATACTCCCCTTCCGGATGGAAGGCGCTGATGGGGTGGTCTGCGGGTTGGTGCAGTTGATGTAAGATTTTTACATCACGCTTCGCCGCGATGGCCGCTGCAATTACGGTGTTTGTAAAAAGCTGTTTGTCGACTGCTTGAGAGCAGGAAAACGTAAAAATAATTCCACCCGGTTTTATCTGGCGCATGGCGGCTTCATTGATGCGCAGATATCCTTGCACCGCTTTGTGGCGGGCGCTGAGGTGTTTGGCGAATGCTGGAGGATCGAGTACGATTACATCATAATCGACGTCAATATTTTTTAAATATTCTACAGCATCGGCTTTGATAACCGAATGTTTGTTCGGGTCGATATTATTTAAGCGAATATTTTCTTCTGTCAGATCGAGTGCCTTTTGGCTGCTGTCGAGGCTGTGTACCATTTGAGCACCACCTTTGAGCGCGAAGACAGAAAAACCTCCTGTATAACAGAAGGTATTGAGCACTTTTTTTCCAGCGCTCATCTCTTGAAGCAATCTTCTATTTTCTCTTTGGTCAATAAAAAATCCAGTCTTTTGACCTTCTTCCCAATCAATTTTAAATGCATGTCCATATTCATAGGCGACGGTGTCGGCAGCCTTACCGTAGAGATATGAATTGACGGGCGCAGCATCGTCTTTATGATGAAGTTTCTCAGCACTCTTGTCGTAGATAGCTACCAAATGTTCGCCAAAAACTTTTTTCAAAGCATCTACAAAGCGCGCTCTGAGTTTGTACATGCCAGAAGAATGGCATTGAATCACGGCGGTATTTCCGTAGATATCAATAATCAAACCCGGCAGACCATCACCTTCGCCATGTACCAAGCGATAGATGGTGGTGGCTTCATTACCAGTAAGGCCAAGCTTCATGCGGAGTTCGAACGCATCTGATATTTTTTTCTCCCAAATATTTTCGAGGTCGATATTTTTTCCAAAATGAAAAATGCGGGCCGCTATACTTCCTTCAGAATAATGCGCAAAACCGAGTGTTTCACCCTTTATATCGGCCACTTCAATGATATCCCCATTTTCAGGTTTACCATCGATGCGTTGGATGGCACCGCTGAATACCCACGGGTGATTTCTGCGGATACTTTGGTCCTTGCCGTGTTTTAGAGTTACTTTAATAAAAGAATTCATCGCGCAAAGCTACGAATAAGGGCTTAATCTGAGAGTCCTGCGAGTGTAATCCTCAGGAGATCATCCATGACGAGCTCGCCGTGGTCGAGTTTCCATCGAATCACCTTTGCCAATTCATCTGCAGGAAAGGCGGGCAGGAGGGAGGGAACCTCATCAATGGTAGGCGTGGTGTGAAGAAGTAGTTCTTGCAATTCATTCCACATGCGTTCGTAGAGGCTTGCTTCCATGCCTTTGCGGGCGTGGGCGCGGCAGACATCGCACATGCCACATGCTTCGACATCTTTTTCACCGAAATATTCAAGCAGTTGTATGCTGCGACAACGGTCTTTTTCGACGTAGCGAATCATGGCGTCGATGCGCTCTTGCTCCGCTTTGATGCGGTCTTCATAGACTTCTTTGGGAAGCTTCACATTTTGAGCATGTTCACGGCTGGAGATATAGGTGATTTTTGGTGTACCCGTGTTGGGGACATAATCAAAAACACCTTGTTTGTCGAGCATAGTCAGTTGTTCCACCACTTGCTTCTCGGTGGTGCGCATTTGTTTGGCAATATCTTGTTCGCGAATAGCAACGTATTGGTCGAATAGACCACCATACATCCGCAGAATTTGTTTGATGAAATTGTCAAATTGGGGATGTGCTACTTGATAACTATAAAGCCCCTGTTTGCTCACCGCTATGCTCAGTCGTGAGGGCAAATACATGGATTCGCTGAGGGCTATGTAGTTTCCGTTTTCAAGCAATTGCAGCGCGTACATGACTTCCGCCGCTTTGAGGTTGAATTTTTTTACAAAATCAGAAAGATTGAAATCGAATTGCGACTCCAATCCCGCGCCAATCGCCAGTTGGAAGTGATTTCCAAGACTATTGTAAATCGTGCGAATAGCCTCCATCGGTGGAAACTTCGCTTTTAATTTTTCTTTTAATGAAAGAATATCGCCGCTGTTGTAAAGGAGAATGCCATAGGCCTTTTGTCCGTCTCTTCCCGCACGTCCTGCTTCTTGAAAATAGGCTTCGGGCGAAGCAGGCACATCCATGTGTACCACAACTCGTACATCAGGTTTGTCGATGCCCATGCCGAAAGCATTGGTGGCGCAGATGACGCGCGTATCGTTGCGCATCCAACGAGAAAATACCGCATCTTTTTCAGCATTTGTAAGTCCTGCGTGATAGAAGCTGGCGCTGATTTTATGTTGAATTAAAAATTGAGCTACCTCTTTCGTTCGCGCTCTGGTGCCGCAATAGACGACAGCGGTGCCTTTGATTTTCCTTAATATTTCTAATAATTTTTCCTCTTTGTTTTCATGTTGTAGCACGACATAGGCCAAGTTGGGGCGAGCGAAACTAGTACCGAGAACGTTTTCTAATTTGAAAAGCAGCTTGCTCTGAATATCGCTAACCACTGCGGGAGTAGCACTCGCGGTGAGAGCGAGGATCGGCACATTGGGCTGGAAATCGCGCAAGGCGGCTATTTCAAGATAACTCGGACGGAAGTCATAACCCCATTGTGAAATACAGTGCGCTTCGTCAACGGCGATGAGACTCACATTCATGCGCTTGAATCGCTCTTGGAAGAGATGGTTTTTAAGTCTTTCAGGAGCGACGTACAAGAATTTTATTTTACCCCCAACACATTGGTCGAGGGTTTTATCGATTTCTTTAAAATTTAGAGCGGAAGTGATCGCTGCCGCCGGAATGCCACGGCTGACGAGGTTATTCACCTGATCATGCATTAGAGAAAGAAGTGGGCTCACCACCAGACACATTCCCGGAAGGGCTAAGGCAGGAACTTGAAAACACACTGACTTGCCGCCTCCCGTAGGCAGAAGTGCCAAGGTGTCGTTGCCGTTGATGACAGACAATACAATATCCTCCTGCTTTGGTCGGAAAGCAGAATGACCCCAATAGCGTTTTAATATTTCTAAGGGTAGCATTGTCGACATGCCGCTAAATTACAATGAATGGCGCTACAAGGTGAAAGGTTATATTTGCGCATAAAATAATTCGAACTATGCGCAAGAAAATCGTAGCAGGCAATTGGAAGATGAATAAGACCATCGACGAAGCAATGGAATTGGCTGTAAAACTTCAAGAAGAGAGCAATAGCTTTCCTAAGAATGTAGAGGTAGTCGTGGCTCCGCCAGCATTGTATCTGGCAACCATTGAAATGATTGAAGATTTAGGTTTTTCACTTTCAGCTCAAAATTGCTCGCACCATGATTACGGCGCATTTACGGGCGAAACGAGTCCAGCAATGTTAAAAGCGATGAATGTGAAGTATTGCATCCTCGGACACAGCGAAAGAAGACAGTATTTTCACGAGACGGATGCCATCATTGCTACCAAAGTAGATGCTTGTTTGAGAAATAAAGTACAACCTATATTCTGTTGCGGTGAGGTATTGGAAGAACGCAAGGCGGGGAAGCATTTTGAAACGGTGAAGTCGCAAGTGGAGAATGCATTGTTTCATTTGACCAAAGAAGAATTTGCAAAAGTTGTAATTGCTTATGAGCCTGTATGGGCTATTGGAACGGGTGTTACAGCGAGCAATGACGAAGCGCAAGAGATGCATGCGTTTATTCGCGCCACAGTAGAAGGAAAGTATGGAAAAGAGATTGCTGACGCAGTGATTATCCTTTATGGAGGTTCTGTGAATGCGAGCAATAGTGCGGACTTATTTGCTTGTCCGGATGTGGATGGAGGATTGGTGGGCGGAGCATCTTTGAAGGCCAATGATTTTATGACCATCATCAAATCTGCGGGGCAAGCATGAATTATTTAGAAGTAGAATTTACATTACGCCCGCTCTTGCCGGCACGTGAAGTGTTGGTGGCTGAGCTTGCAGACCGTGGCTTTGATAGCTTTGATGAAACAGACGAAGGCGTCAAGGCATATATTCCTGTGGATTCATGGAACGATGAGACGCTCGAGGATTTGATGACTGAAGGAATCGAGGAACAAGAAATCTCATGGACGATTAAAGTCATCGAGGCCACCAACTGGAATGCAGAGTGGGAGAAAAATTTCGAACCCATTATAGTAGATGGTCGTTGTCTCATTCGCGCACCTTTTCACGAAGAAGGCGAGGCGTTTGACTACGTGATTACCATCGAACCTAAGATGTCGTTCGGCACGGGACATCACAGCACCACCCATTTGATGATCAGTGAAATGCTTCAAACAAATTTTGCAGGTCAGACGGTATTGGATATGGGCAGTGGCACTGGAGTTTTGGCGATACTTGCGGAGAAGTTGGGAGCCACGGATATTGATGCGATCGACATCGACGAGTGGGCATTTGAAAATGCAGAGGAAAATAAAACGAGAAACGGTGCTACGCGCATCACCTGTTATCAGGGCGGTGCAGAATTATTAGGTAAAAAAGTTTACGATACCATTTTAGCCAATATCAATCGCAATATTCTCCTTCGCGACATGCATGCGTATGCCGCAGTCTTGAAGTCGGGAGGAATGATTTTGTTCAGCGGCTTTTACAGCCAAGACATTCCCTATCTTTTAGAAGAAGGCGCCAAGCATGGACTGACAGAAGTCGGAAGGCGAGAGTTGAATGAATGGAATTTATTGGCGATGAAAAAGTGACGAAGCTGAGTTCATAGTTCGGAATTCATAATTCACAATTCATAATTCGGAATCACTAGTGTCCGGGAAAAAATAAAAGCGAGCTGATGGATTTGCTACGTTTGTCCGGACACTAAGTTAAGGAGGATTTTAATACCTTAACATCATGAAACAAGAAAGAAAAAATTACAGCAAAGAATTCAAGCAAAAGGCTGTGGAATTGAGTAACGTCCGCGGCAATGTACAGG
>JBKCOM010000032.1:0-2624 GCA_046309775.1 Flavobacteriales bacterium | reverse complement strand
CTGTATCGAGTGCAGTATCTACCCCTTCGAATAAATTTTGCTCTATGCTATAACCCGTGCTGCTGGTGCAGTAAATGCCCATTTCAATATCATCTTGCATGTCAATGGCATTGATTTGCTTGATGGAAAATTTATTTCCATACACCTCAATGTTATTGGAAGCTATATTCACAATTCCTCCAAAACACCCGTCAAAATGCATTCCTTTGCAAACAAAACTAGCAATTGGTGAACCAAAATTAAGTTGATAAATCCCACTGGTTAGGTTCAGAAATGAGTGATTGGTATTCAAATCTCCTGTGCAAGCAAATGAAGAATTGAAAGACCTAATTCCAGTCCCCCTTATTTCCCACAAGGTATTTGCATCAATAGGGGTGGAGTTTTCAAAATTGCAATTAAAAATATTGACCTTTACCACACTGTTTAAATCTAAATGGGCTAAGGGATTCAAATCCTGATTTTTTAGAACGCTATTTGTCTCAAATCGACAATTGTTAAAAGAAGATTTATTGGCTTGGACAAGTCCATTTTGCTGATAACTATACTTACTAAACTTGACTCCTGTTTGGTTATTTATAAACCTTCCACTTAACACTCTAACCACTCCTCCAGAATTAGAAGTTGAATTACCAACTTCAACACCTGTAATTGCGTTTTCAATTATGGCGTTGCTTGCAATGAGCACAACTCCTGAGGTTCCTCCCGAAGTTGTCGACTGAGGAATGTTATTGTTAGTACCGGGTCCATAAACATCTATTCCTTGCCACATTCTGCCTTCGCATTCATAAGAAGTGAGTTTACAATTTGTAAGACGTAGCATACCACCAGCCTGTACTTGTATCGAAGCGTTTTCATCAAATCTAACCTCCAACCCTTGCGTAATCTGTAGGGTTTTACCGAAAGGCACGGTAATGGTTCCACCTACATGTATCGGCCCTTGAGAGTTATTGAATGGATTATTTCCTGGTGACCAAATTTGATTTGAAGTGATGGTAATATTCCCCTCAGCATTGTAATTCGTCTCAAATACACAGCACTCTGAGGTGGGTATAATCTCGTCAATTCTATTATACACCTGCATTGGCGCAATGTAAAGGTTAGGCATTGCGAAGAAGCTCAAATTAGACGAGACACCAAGATTCTGATCAAAGGCCATGTTTTGAAATGTTTGCGGAAACAGAGGCGTTGGAATTGAAATAACATTAGGTACCAAAGTCGCTGTATTTGGATCATTAATGCCTTTAATCACGTCTACTCCATTTGGATGAAAAACAAAAATAGATTCAGCACCTTGATAATAATTTCTTCTCATGTGACAGCCTTGTGCATACGATGCGCTATTGGGATTTGAACCATTAGCAATCAACATAGCAGAAGGTGAGGGAATTTGACTAGTGCTATAAAATTTTACATCTCCATTGAGTTCAATGAAGTAGGCATATTCCCCGCTTGATGTGATCTCTGCGGTAATAGTATTAGTTGGTGATTGCTGAATTAAACAAGGTTGAAAATCCTCTTGTTGACTGTCGTAAATGTTTACATAATGTCCTCCCGTGGCCTCGAGATATTCGATTGTTCTAAAGTTAGAAGCACCTTGAATTTCAGCCAAAAGTGACCTCTGGTAATAAGTTCGGTAGTCATTTCCAGAAGTAGAGCAGGAATTTTCAAGAATTAAATGGATGCCATCGTCTCGTAACTCCCAGAAGAATTGAGATAGAGACTGAGACGAAGTCATATAAAGAGTAGTCTCGTCCTTTTGATAAACACTGAAGTTAGTCAAATACGGATTGGTTTGATTTGCGATAGGCGGATAATTCACTTCAAGGTTAAACAAAACAATGGATTCGTATGCTTCGCTAAATGGAAGATATGCGTACCCGTTGTAGTGGCTTACCTCAAATAAATCAATGGGATAATTCGGTGGGATGTTTATCCAATTGACCAAAGCGCCTAGCCTGTCCGGAGCTCCTGGAAAGAATAAATTGTCAAGACTTAGATCAAGAACAGCAAGAAACATATGTGAATTACCTGTTCCAGTATTACTGATATCATTAGAGACATGATTTCCAATTATATAGAACTTATCACATTGCCCTGGAACTTTGGTTATAACATAAGAAACCATCAATTCAGGATAATACTGATAAAAACCCCCTGTGTTGGCTGTATTCTTCACCAACAAATACCCATCTTTATTATAAATTTTTCCATCAATCATAAAGAAAAGAATGTTGCCATTCGAGTCATATTCCACGTGTTCGGTAAGAGTAGGCATGCTTCCATCATATACCAAGCCGGCCGGGCCAGAGGGCGTGGGAAGATCGGAGATCGTTATATTATAGGAGTCGCTAAGATTGATGACTTTGTTGCCGTGCAACCAAAGCTTGCTTTGAGCGGTCACTACGTTGGTAGCAAAGGTCAAAACACAGATTAACAAACAAAAAAACTTACCAATTTTTCCTACTTTTGCTTGACTTTTGTAGGGGGGGGGTAAGATAGAATTTTGAAACTTTCTCATAAGAAAAGGTTTTGGGTTAATGTAAATTATTGTTTGGCGATGATATTTACCACCTGGAGCCTTTTCTTTTTTCTAAAGATTATTATCCGCTGACGCGCGTTTCAGG
>JBKCOM010000031.1:0-3146 GCA_046309775.1 Flavobacteriales bacterium | reverse complement strand
GCATTTGTATCCTGGATTTATAGCTTCAAACACGACATTGGGATTGCATGAAATAGATGCAGTTCGCGCGCAGAATGATGTTTCAGAAGTGGGCACTTACAAACCGAGCGTTCGTTCGGCTATTGCTTTTAATACGGATTCTGAAATCACACCGACTGTGCGTAGTAATGGAGTTTTGATGGGACAGATAACACCACGTGGCGGCACTATTTCAGGAACGTCCTCTGTGATGCACTTTGACGCTTGGAACTGGGAAGACGCGCTTGTGCGCGAAGATGACGGCATTCACCTCAACTGGCCCCAGGTATATCACAAGCATTATGATAAAGGAAAAGTCTCGATTGAAAAAGTGAAGAGTTATGATCAACAGCTTACCGAAATATCTTTATTTTTTAATGAGGCAAAAGCATATGCTACAATTGCGCAGCCTGCGTTGATTGAAATACGCTATGAAGCGATGCGTGATATTTTTAATGGAAAAAAGACATTGTATGTTCACGCCGATGACGTGAAAGCGATTGGCGAGGCATTGCGTTTTAAGCGTGAGATGTCTATACCGCGCATGGTAATCGTGGGAGGCTACGACAGTTGGATGATGGCAAACGACTTGAAAGAAGCGGGCGTTGGTGTTATGATACGTCGCATTCACGAGTTGCCTGCATTGACGGGTGATGATATTGATTTGCCATTCAAGTTGCCACGTTTGCTGCATGAAGCTGGAGTGAAATTTTCTTTTCAGAATGAAGGAGACATGGAACGGATGGGAGCGCGCAATCTCCCTTTTCATGCGGGTACCGCTGTTGCCTATGGCTTGCCCTACGAAGCTGCGGTGCGTGCGCTCACGCTCGGTGCCGCAGAGTTGTTGGGCATCAGTGAAAATTATGGAAGTATTGAATCGGGAAAGAGTGCCACGCTCATCTTATCGACCGGCGACGCGTTGGATATGATGACGAACAATATCATCTACGCCTTCATCGACGGCCGCTCGCTCACTCTCTCAGATAAACACAAGGTGCTTTATGAGAGATACAAGAAGAGAGACTAGTTTAGAGACTAACGACTAGAGACTAGTGACTGGTTTAGTTACTAACGACTAGATACTAGTGACTAGTTGAGTGATCTAGTAATCAGTGGCTAGTAACTATCCCGCTATCTCACAATCTAGTCACTAGTCGTTAGTCACTAGTCACTAAAATAGTCGTTAGTATCTAGTCACTAAACAAGTCACTAAACTAGCCCCAGTTTTTCTCGAACACGTGTGAGGGTGGCGTTGGCGACGAGGGCGGCTTTTTCGGCACCGACGCGGAGTTTCTCGTCGAGTTCTGGAAGATTGTTCATGTAGTAATTATACATTTCGCGCTCTTTGGAGAAGCGGGTGAGCAGTGCTTCGAACAAATCCTTCTTCGCATGTCCCCAACCATAACCACCAGCTTCGAGTTTCGATTTCATGTCAGAAGCTTGTTCTGCTGTAGCAACGAATTTATAAAGTTGATACACGATGCTACCTTCCGCGTCTTTCGGCTCTTCTAGAGGTGTGGCGTCGGTGACAATCTTTTTATTAATGACGTCTTTCAATTCTTTCTCTGGGAGAAAAACATTGATATAGTTGCCATAAGATTTGCTCATTTTTTGACCATCTGTTCCAGGAATGGTCTTCGTCTGTTCGTTGATAGTAGCCTCGGGAACGACGAAAGTTTCGCCCATTTTATTATTGAAAGCTGTGGCGAGATCGCGCGTGATTTCAAGGTGTTGCAATTGATCTTTCCCAACGGGTACTTGATGTGCATCGTAGAGAATGATATCGGCTGCCATGAGCACGGGATAAGTGAAAAGACCTGCATTCACGTCGCTGAGGCGGTCTGATTTGTCTTTGAAACTATGCGCATTGGCTAGCATTGGGAATGGAGTAAAGCAGTTGAGATGCCACGCCAATTCGGTCACCTGAGGCACATCGCTTTGGCGATACATCACATTTTTTTCAATATCAAAACCACAGGCGAGCCATGTAGCGGCCACAGCATAGGTATTGCTGCGCATTAACTCTGCATTTTTGATTTGCGTAAGTGAATGCAAGTTGGCAATAAAAAGAAATGCCTCATTTTTTGGATCCTTGCTCATTTCGATTGCAGGAAGGATAGCGCCGAGGATATTTCCGAGGTGGGGTACACCTGTGCTTTGCACGCCTGTAAGAACTCTAGCCATAATGGTAAAAATAGGTTGCAAAGTAAACGATGAAATTGATTGCTTCGGAGTATATTCGCTCTCCTTTTTTATTTTAGGAAATTGTGAAGGCATTGTTTGGACCGGTATATTTCGTTTACAAACTGTGGATAGGCTTGATGTTTTGGGCCTCCCTACTAGTGATGTATCCTTTCTTTCTTGTTCTGTTGAGCAGGAAGTCGTGGTATGGCGCGGCTTTTAAGTTGAAGGTAATCTGGTCCAAAATTTTTCAGTTTTTGCTGTTCTGTCCTGTACAAATCACTTATCGCGCGAGTTTACCAAAGCCGCCCTACATCATTGTTTCTAATCACAGCAGTTATCTGGACACGGTGTTTATGTATAGTGTCATCCCAGATTATTTTCTTTTTATTGGAAAAGGGGAGTTGTTGAAGTGGCCTTTGTTTGGTCTCTTTTTCCGAAAGCAGGACATTCCTGTGATGCGCGAGTCGAATAGGAAGTCATATGACGCGTATCAGAAGGCATGTGAGGCATTAGATCGAGCGGAGTGTATTGCGCTCTATCCAGAAGGCACCATACCAGGCCATGCGCCGCGAATGAAGAGTTTTAAGAATGGCGCATTTCGTATGGCCATTGAAAAGCAAGTTCCCATTGTTCCTGTTACCTTTTTACAGAATTATAAAATAATGTTGGAGCCCTCACGGCTATTCGAGTATAGTTTGCCACAGCAAGTGCTCACTGTGGTGCATGAACCGATATCAACAGTTGGCATGACTGAGGCGGATGTTGTAACTTTGCGACAGCGCGCTTTTGAAGTCATTGATGGGGCGTTGCCACCACAATATAGAAAGGGATATGAAAATCGATAAAGCAACGGTAGATCGCATCGCAGAATTGGCGCGATTGGAGTTTGATGAAAATGCTACGGCAGAAATCATGAACGACATGAACAATATGTTGCAGTTCGT
>JBKCOM010000030.1:0-2597 GCA_046309775.1 Flavobacteriales bacterium | reverse complement strand
TGTTCTGCGCTTAGTCTTCTTCGGAGCCGCGCGAGTTTAAAATTCTCACCCATTATCTTCAAGATTTTTTGACTTGAAGGCATTATAACGGATTTTCTCGGATTCATAATGCTTGTTATTTTAAACAAAAATAAATGTTTTTGTTTAGAATAGTGAACGTTATAATTGGGTGGGCCGTAAAGAATTGGAGCGGTGTCGCAACCACCCTCCGAATCCCCCGCGCAGAGCAGGACAGAATGCGGAGGGCGTTTGGGTAGTGTGGTCTTGAGATTGCGTTTTAAGCTTGGAAAATTTAATATGGGTCTTCTTTTTTTTATAGTATTTGGTTCTATTTTATAAAAAAATCCGCCCCGTCATATCATTAAAGAGAACGGGTTTATTGGAATGACAAATTACTGGAAATTAGAATTATTATAAATTTATTTCTTCAATATTGTAATATCCCTTAGCTCTGACCTGTGTGTTAAAATTCCTTCTTGATAAAGTTCGACGAGAATGAGATTGCCAAAAAAGTCATATTCGTAAAAGAAACCATGTCTTTTACCCATCTTGAAATTACCTTCATATAGTTTGAATTCACATGTTCCGCAAAAGCTATAACCATGAAGCAATCCATCTTTGTAGTTTTCTTCTCCAATCAGAACTCGGGGATTGTTTTTTCGTTTGAAGTAGCAGCGATCAGAAAAGTACTGGAACCTGCCATTTTGAAGTCCATTTAAGTATTGTCCTTTCGATAGATAGTAATCCTCGATATTGGTTTCATCCACCCTTTTTTTTCCTTGGCTACTGTAATAATAGTATGTGCCGTCTGGGAGACTGTCTCTGAACCTATATTGAGTACAGAAAAAATCTTTTTTAAAGGGAAATTCGAGTTCGGCCATATACGTCTTAAAAAGGGTTGAGTCATAGTAGTTGACAACAACAGTTTGGGCTGTCCCTGCCTTGAACGTCAGACAAAAGATGATAACGCAGGAAGGGAAAAGAAGGGGAAAAACTCTAGTGTTAATAATCATTATTTAATGCATTTTTTAGAACATCTGCTTTTTGTCGATCTGTTTTTCTTGTTCCATCTATTAAAATGGTTCCATTTACTCCAACGTTTGAGCGATCTGCGTTTGGATCGGCATTGTAATAGGAGTGGTCTGTACCAACGCGGTCAGGGCTGTATGGACCGGTGCCAGGACCGTTTGCGGGACGTATTGCATCATCGACTATTGCTTGAGTGGCACCACCAGCGTTTTCGATATCGTCACGCATTTGTTGCAACCCGGCATTGGCATTAATACTGTTATCTGAACCATTAATGATAGTTCCTTCACCTCCTCCGCCCTCACCATTTGTAAAATCACTACCTGAGGCTGCCTCTACTACCTCAACCTGCGTTTGCATTGGGTCTGAAAGGGCTTTGTAGAGCACTAAGAGTTCATTTTTTTGCGTCTTATTTAAATCAAGCTCCTTATCATTTTTTAGCCGTTTTTGGAATTCTTTTTCCCCATTCTTTGTAGGTGTAATATATAGAGTTCCAGAACTGGTAGTGCGGTAACCTAATAAAGTTTGCACTTTCGTTATGTCGCCATATGAACCTATTAAGGTATTTACTGCTCTAGTCGCAGCCGTTCCAACAGGCTTTATACTCCTCCCATCGGGGTCAATAAAGAAGATGGGATTATTACCCATTCCGTTATAAGGAGATAAACTTAAAAACTTCTCCGCCAGTGGATCCACACTCCACCATCTTCCGAGGATGGGGTCGTACATGCGGGCGCCGAAGTCTTCGAGGTCGAGTGATTTTCCTTGTTGGGCAAATTCATTTTCCTGAAGTTCTTTCCCATGATGCCATTTGAGATTATCAGTACTCGTCACATCTTGCTTTTCCCACATCAAACCGAATGGGTAATAATCCATTATCTGAACAGTATTCGCTTTTATAATCCGCACCGTCATGTCATCAAAGTTAACGGGTTTTGTGGAAGCGTTGACGAGGTAGGCGTGGATTTATTTTCAGCGTCAGGCCTCACCCCAACCCCTCTCCCAAGGAGAGGGGCTAGCTCTTGTGTGGTTGACGTTAGAAAAAAAAATTAGGGCATTTTACTTTCTAGAATTGCAAGGTGCTGAAAATTGAAGAATATAAGTTCAATAGTTTTTTCAGTGGACGAATTTTGGACGGCGGTGAAGCCCCTCTCCTTTGGAGAGGGGTTGGGGTGAGGCTAGACGAGTATCGTAAATAATTGGAGAAGTGTCGCAACTACCCTCCGAATCCCCCGCGCAGAGCAGGATAGAATGCGGAGGGCGTTTGAGTAGTGGTGGTCTTGAGATTGCGTTTTAAGCTTGGAAAATTTAATATGCGTTTTCTTTTTCTTGAACTGTTCTGTTTTTAGAATCTTACTAATCCTCCACAATTAAATAATTATCAAATACCCAATCCCCATCAATTTTCTTCAACATAACGTTTAAAGTTTTGGTTCTTTACTGTTTTATGTGGGTTGGTAATTGAAGTTTACCGAGGTGGAAGTATATCATCGTGATAAAGTTTTGCATATTTCTATACCCCTTGGCTAGTCTTTTAATTTCTTGTATTTTTAAATTTACCCTTTCTA
>JBKCOM010000029.1:0-4783 GCA_046309775.1 Flavobacteriales bacterium | reverse complement strand
GGCGCTCGCAACCATGTTCTCGTCATATGCTTTCACTCTTATCAATCAACTCGCGGTGTGCGAATTATTTGACAAATGAAGAGCGATTCAATTGACGATAAAAATGTTTCTTATGCAGAAAAAATGCTTTGATTATGCTTTCGTTATACATGCCCGAAAGATTCACATTGCGATCGCAACGTTTTTCTTTTTTTCTTTTAGAAAGCATTTTGAAAAATGATCCATAAAAGCTAAAATGAGCCTTTAAAACAGCGATGAAATAAGAGAAATTGCCTTCCGTAAGAAATCTCACTCCAGCAATACCGTCGAGCAACATGCGACGAAAAAGTTTGAGTCCTGTGTTTCCAGCCCTATAATTTTTTAGAATAAGATATAGGTTATTCCTAAAATTTAGGAATGTTTTATACGGATTCATGCGATCTAGTGTGCCACCGCCATAGTGATAAACTTCGCTTTTGCGACAAGCTCCGACTTTATAACCACGATTTTTTAATCTCCAACAAAGATCGATTTCTTCCATGTGCGCGAAGAAGTCTTCGTCGAGGCCATCCACTTCAAAGTATGCAGAGCGCTTGATAAACATGGCTGCGCCGCTTGCCCAAAAAACTTCTTCGTTTTCGAAGAATTGTTCGTTATCGTTTTTATCAAATTCATAGAAGATACGCCCAGCGCAGAAAGCAAAGCCATCTTTATCAATGTATCCTCCTGCTGCTCCTGCGTATTCGAAATACTCCCTTCGGTGATAGTCCAAGATTTTTGGTTGACATGCAACCATCAGAGGTTCCGTTGCCAAATAATCCATCACCGGCTTGATCCAGTTGGGAGTTACTTCAACGTCAGAATTGAGCAATACTACCCAGTCATTGGGGATTGCCCTCAGTCCATGGTTATAACCGCCTGCAAAACCATAATTTTTGTCAAGTTGAATAATCTTAACCTCGGGGAATTGAGACTGAATAAAGGAAATGGAATCGTCGGACGAAGCGTTGTCTATAACATATACGTCAGCATCTTCAATACTATGCGACACGACTCCCGGAAGAAATTCTTTCAGGAAACGGATGCCATTCCAATTGAGTATTGCTATTGCTACAGATTTCACGCCGTGGTATTAGAGGCGCGAAAATAGTGCTTAGTAGGGATTATACCACAAATCTTGAAGTTCATCCCCACTAAAATTATTGCGATCTTGTAAATTGGAGTTTCGGCCCACCTGTCCTGGGGTATTCATGGCGCGCTGCCTAACAAGGCTTGGCCAATCCATATTTTTGGGTTCTTGTGGCACATCGCTATGCAGTAACTCATAGTCTTGCCCAAGATTTGTGTTATAGAATAGGAATCTCCTGTCATGGAGTTTATCGTTCGTCTCGTAGTAATGCCATATTTCAAATGGCCAGTAGTCAGGGTCATGAGGTCTTTCGATGCGGGTGTTTGGAGCTCCATATTGAAGATATACACGCCCTCTATCGGTCTCCCAGCCCTCTTTGATGCGCGTCCCGAAATTGTCATCCACCATTTTCAACTTTTCTTTATAATCAAGCCACGCCGATTCAGGGTCGGTTTGATTTCTTTTGTACCAAAAGGAGTAAAAGAAACTTTGCATTTCTTGTAAGCTGGCCGTAGGCACGGTATTGTTGATGGTGTTACGCTCTTGACTTTGTGCGATGGGGTTGAGCGAATAAATGACTTTTCTCAAAGAGTCAGGATTATTAAAACGAGCAGCAAAGGATTGAGAAAGTTGATTGTTGTCTATTTTTCTTTCTTCAACCGGAACTTCCTTAACGAGATTTCTGCTAAAAAATCGTTCTTTCATGGCAATCAACGAGTTGTTGCGGTCGCGTGCTTCTAATAGGATTTTATATTCACCCGTAGGCAGATTGCGAATATCAATCGTATGAAGCTGTGGGGTAACCGATTTGGCAGTTATTCTTTTAACACGACTAATATCCTTGATTTCTGTATTATTGATTTGTCTCACAGAAATTACAAAGGCAAGAGGTTCGTCACTACCCAAGACTTTATCTAGGTTGTATATTTCTGTATAAAGCATGAGTTCGTTGATATTGCTCGGAAAATAAGAGGAAATGTAGGGGATGAGATCATATCCACTTTTGGAAAATGCATTTACTTCTGTGGTTGCCGAATAGGCGCTAACAAACTGAATGTCCGAAAAGAAGGAACCCTCTTTTAAATTGTCAATTTTTATCGGAGCGATCATTTTTACAGGCTCTTCTTGGGAATTGTTCAAGTCGGTTATTTCGATTTCAACATCATAGGTACCATTAGCAAGGGCGAATCTTTCCAGGCTCATAAAATCAGCTGTTTCTCCCTGAAGCAAAGACGGCCCTTCAACACTAGCCTTGCGAAAATCAATCACCTTGTCATTTTGAGTAATGATGATACTAATTCCCACATGCGCATTATAAGTGCCCGATTCATTTAGGCTTGTTTCAAATGTTTGACCATCGAAGGATAGAACTACCTCCACAAAGGGACCTTGTCCGGGAATATCGAATACACGGTAGTCAAAATATGCTCGCATAGCGAACGCATATTGTGCGCATAAAATGAATATCGTGATGAGTGCAATGAAACGAATCTGAGTCTTCATACCTACAAAGATAGCAAATATCAAAATTGGTAATCGTTGTCTCAAGAAGAAGTTTAAGGAATTAGCGAGATCTTAGACTATTTGAAACGTTATTCGATCTGGAGCTACATAAGGGCTCGTCTCCACTATTTGGATCAGGTTTACACGATGAAATTGCCGATAGTAGTATGCAGAAAAGAAAATAATGTTGCATGAATTTATTTTTATTTAATAAACACCGGACGCAGGTCCCTCGTCGCTTTGTCGCTAGCCGCTCTGTCGCTTTCCCTTGTTCCTAAAATCCCTTGTTCTCGTTTCTGTTCCTATTGAATTATTATTCGCTCCGAGGTGGTATTGTTTGGGGTTTTGAATACACAATGGTAAGCGCCGCTGTTGAGATTTGAAATGAAGATGTCTGTTTTGACTTGAGAAATGTATTCTTGATGCACCAATTGACCGAGGTTGTTGAAGATTTGTAATGTGCCCTGCGCACCGAGTGGGATTTCTAGGGTGATATATTCGTCTGCGGGATTAGGGTAGAGCTTCATTTCCCAATTCAATTTATCTTCAACAACTTTGCTGAACTCCGACAGTGATGTGCTCAGTTTTGCAATGTTACCATACGGTCCATCGTCACCGATGTAATCAAAACGACCGGCCATGTATAGGTGATCATCCACCACGAGAAGCTTGTTTATAGCATGTGCGAAGGCTTCAATTTCATAGCCATAAGGGTTTAGTAATTGGTCGGTGTTCAGGGAAATGACTTCATTATCGATGATGGCACCTACACCATAGCACATTTCATTACCTATTTCAGTAAACCATCCACCTAGGTAGAGCACATCGTCATGTGATACCATAGTTGAAATATAAGCGTTCGCTTGAATTGGATAAGGCTTGAGCTGACCGTTGTGATAGTAGATGAGAAATACATAGGGCGCATTGGTGAATCCTGGAAAATTTTCGGAACCGAATATTCCCCCAATAAATAGAGTATCGCGATGCACACACATGCTATATGTATGAGAATTGGGGTTTAGACCTTGACCAACTTTGACCAAGGTGTCTCCTTGAATTTTTGCAAGATTATTGATACGATTATCAGGCTGCCAAGGTGGGTTACAATTAAACTTACCTCCCATAAAAAGTGAGTCATTAAAGACAAGGAGTTCTTCGAAGTTGACGAGATTGAAAGTTGATTTCTTGGCAATAACCGAATAGTCCTCGTTATTGATGTTATATTCTAAAAGTGCTGGTATATCGCCATTTTCGTCTTCTTGCAACGAGGTTCCAATATACATTCTGTTGTCAATCTCTTTGAGCAGCGAGTAACCGTATGTATTAGGGATGGTGTTTATAAGCGTCCAGTTGTTGTCAACTAGTTTATATAAGTTATTGTTGGTCGTACCGCATACAATGCCGCCCATCGAGTATTTCTCTTCCTGAAATGTGAGCAAACTATGCGGGGGTATATTACAAGAGCTCGGATAACTGTTCCAATTTTCTCCATCCCAAAATGTAAATCCTCTATTTTCTTCACATTCATTTGTATACATGAAATAGCCGATAACGTCGATAATGTTTAACTGAGGATCGTAATAAATATTTGTTATTGCATGAGTTGGGCCCAACATATCATCGCATATCACCCCTTCATCCAAAGGCTGCCAGAGCTGGGCATTCGCGAAAGCGGGCAGGCATAATAGAAAGATATATAATAGATTTTTCATTTTATTAAGCTCGGAGTAAAGATAGTAAAATTGAGAGAATGGGGAGATTGGAAGAATGAAAAAATGAGAGATTGGGGATCGCAATACTTAACTAGAGATTTTTATTCTTCGGGGTTATTTGGCGGGTACCGTAGTAGAGTTGTTTTGAAAAGTAAAATTGCAACTTGCAGCGGAGCGGTGTCGTCAACTTTTTTTACCGCAAAGTCGCGGAGGGCGCAAAGTTGCGCAGAGAGGTCTGCCATCAATTCGCAATGACTAATTCGCCATGACTAATTCGCAATATCTAATTCGCCATGAGCAATTCGCAACATTCAATTCGATGTTCTCTCATGAAATAGGTTGACAGCTTATTTGTTGAAAAGTCTCTAAATTTAACGCGTTATGACAACAGAAGAACGTCGTCGGAGACAATTTACAGAGGACTTTAAGAAGTCTCAAGTTCAACTCATTGAAGCTGGCA
>JBKCOM010000028.1:0-5327 GCA_046309775.1 Flavobacteriales bacterium | reverse complement strand
CCTGTACATTGCCGCGGACGTTACTCAATTCCACAGCCTTTTGCTTGAATTCTTTGCTGTAATTTTTTCTTTCTTGTTTCATGATGTTAAGGTATTAAAATCCTCCTTAACTTAGTGTCCGGACAAACGTAGCAAATCCATGCCCGCAGGAAGTTTGTTGGAATAAAACTCTTGTAAGTCAAAGATCGTAAGCAATTCACAACCGTTTCAGCTAAGTGGTTAGCCTTTGTATTGTTGGAACAAAACTCTTGTAAGTCAAAGATCGTAAGACTAGCTCAACGCGCTTATGAATCAATGCTTGATTACTATTTAAAAGTACGCCCTGCACAAACGTTTATGCCTTGTCCTGAGCGAAGTCGAAGGGGACGTCCTTCCACATCGTGAATGGGTTGGTCATAGGAGGTACATCCGTATGGATGAAGGTGTAAGTGCCTCTCCTGTCAGCAAAAGCTGGCAGGGCGGTCTACTCCATTGTACGAGGTTACGTTAATCCTCAAGCCTTCGGATCAAGTAATTTGTCATTCCAATTGCAAAATATTCAACTAAGCTAAGGTCGCTTTTGTCTTGTTCGCATTTCACAATTGTGGAAATGTACTCTACTTGTTGATCATGGTTTGTTATTTGGGGAAAAATTGGTGGACAATTATTTATCATTAATACAGCTCCAATTATTATTCTGCAAACTCTCCCGTTTCCATCCGCAAAAGGATGAATTTCATTTAAAAATCTATTGTGAAAATATGCAATCCTTGTCAATAAATGTTTTTCATATTGGGAGTTATCTATATCGCCCATTATCGAATTAAAAATTTCAACATAAGATGCCATGATAATTTCTAAATTAAAATGTGGTGCGTATTCTTTATTTTCAAAAAACGGTTCTCTTGAACCGACAGTTGGAATATTTCTATAATTTCCTACTAGCTCAGGTTTAAAATCTGTTTCCCAAGCCAAAGGAGATTTCATTAAGCTGCGATGAATTTTTTTTATCGTGTCTTCAGAGAATTTAAAATTTTCTAAAGTGTCTAGCAGTTCTTTTAATACGGATTGATGTTCGGAAATACTTAATAAAGAGTCAAAATTAATTCCTCTGACAGATTCGTTATTTAAAAATCGAATTGTGTCACCATACTCAAGCTTCGAATCTTCAATTCTTGTAGAATAAAATGAATAATCATTCACCAACGAATCTCGAAATTCATTTGACCAATTTTCACGTGGATATTTATTTTGGAATTGTTGAAGCGCTTTATTGAAGTTGGATAAGTACTCAGGTAGCATTCGATTTAGCCATTGTACTTATTAAACATAAAACGAGTCCACATTCTTACATCATGAGGATATGCAAATAAAGAGTTATCTTTCTTCACAAATGTTTTCCCAAAAAAGAAAATTTGGAAATCCTTTTTAAATATATGCGGAATGTCATCAACTGGAACAAGCTCTGTAGCTATTGATAAATTTCTTAATGTTATAATATCATTTCTTGTGACTAACATACTGCAAATGTATTTAATACTTTGTAGTTTGCAAAATTCAAATGGTTAAATCTTACTTCTTAATTTTTGGAAGAATCTCCTTATGACCTCGTCCCCCCGCCACCCCCGGAAGTGCGTTTTGTATCTGTATTTCGACCCCTTTGCACACTAGTCCCCTCGAGAAAATTAAAGCAAGTTACCCCGATAATTTAGCTCCTTAACAATTTTGCGTAGAATTATGGGGGTAGGGTTCGGGAATTTCGCAAGAAGGTAGAAAGCAGTATATCGACAAAGATCGAATCCACAAATGCCCAATTCGCAAGGACTAATTCGCAATTCAGAATTCGGAATAGCCTACTTCCTACTTCCTACTTCCTACTTCCTACTTCCTACTCCTATTTCCTACCCCTATTTCCTTTTCCCATTTCTTTATAAATGCCCTTTTCTGCCAAGTCGCTTGCGCTCAATAAATCAAGTGGGTTTATTGTGCAGATATAGGTTTAGTGTGCTGATCTTCAAGTTTCGATTACTTTATTTCTTTGAAAAGAGAAATGCTCATTATAGTAAACATACCCCAATTGATTCGTGAGCAGCTTTGTATTGCCTATCATAAATTCAGCTGTGTTGGTATGGTGGTGGCCATATACCCATGAGTGAATTTGAGATGACTCAATAAAATCAAAAAGTTCTGTAGCGAATGCTTGGTTCAAAACGTCTCCTTTATACTGTTCAGGATAATTGAGGAAAGTAGGGCAGTGGTGGGTGAAGACGGATATCACATTCTGCTGTGATTGTTCTATTTCATGTTTAATAAAATTCAAACTCTGTTCGTGCAAGTGATTGTATCGTGCTGCGGAAAAGCGAAGGCCATCGTATTTTATTTTTCGAAAATCATTCATGCCTTGCTCTATCTGCCATTGATTCACCGGACTAATTTTACTCCAAAGAGTAGAGAAAATAAGCTTGACGTTTTCATTCACCACCGATATGTTGTTTACCAAGAATACATTTGGACGAATAGATTCTTGGAGTTGGCCTTCTTTTTTAAAAAGATCGAAATCATAGTACTCATGATTGCCAGGCACCCAATAAGTTGTTTGAAAATGATCCGATAGATAATCGAAAAAATCTGCGTGTTTGTGCATAATCTTAAGTGGCACGATATCGCCACATAACACTAATACATCTCCAACCGGTTCTAAAGGATTTGATGCTACGAATTCCTTATTCTCACGGAATTCTAAATGAAGGTCGGAGGCATATTGGATTTTGAATGACATAATTATTCATGAAGTTTATTAATTATAATATCTCATAAGCTAGGCTTGTATTGGGACTTCGAATTTCTAACGTTGAAAACCCTAATCGCAAGTTAACGGAATTATACCCTTTAATTCGATCAAGATTCACAATGTGTTTGAAATTCCAACTTGCAAGGACGTCCACTTTATTAATGCTTGCTAGTGCAATATGTCAGCAATCTTCAATACTTGTTTTACCCACAACGGAAGTTTTACCTCTGACTAATTCGCAGGGGGGCTTCGCAAAGAACTAATTCGCAATAATCAATTCGCAAAAACTAATTCGCAAAGCCATATTCCTGTAATCGTTTTCTTGCTCGATATCGCTAAGTTCAGACGCCATAAATGGCGTCTCTACCAGGGTTTCCCCTTTTTCCTATCCCTATTTCCTATTCCCTATTCCTATTCCTACTCCTACTCCTACTCCTACTCCTACTCCTGCTCCTACTTCCTACTTCGTATTCCCTATTTCCTATTTCCTATTTCCTATTTCCTATTTCCTATTCCCTATCCCTCGCCCCTCTCATTCGCCCCTCGCCCCTTCAATCTCGCTCTTCGTCACCGTATGCGGGCGGTTGGGGAAGATGGCGGATGTGACGGTGGCGCCGAGTTTTTTATATAATTCAATCGTTTCTTCGGTGCGGGTGAGGGGGACGTGTGGATCGTTGTCGCTGTTGGAGATGTAAACAGGGGTGCCTTGAAAGTCGCCCGAATAAACGTTCGGTTCGAATTTTTCTCCAATCACGCCGCCGGTGAAGATGATGATTTTCTTGTACTTCTGTGCATTCAACGCTGCTACTTCGGAGGTCAAACAGGCACCCTGAGAGAATCCTAACAATATGATGTTTTCACTGCCTACGTGTCGCGCTGCCATGGCAATGATGTCTTGCACGGCTCGTACCGCACTGCTCAACCAAGGTTCGTTCTGAGCTTTGGGCGCCATGAAACTATATGGATACCAGGTGTGATTGGTGGCGCGCGGTGCGAGTATGCAGGTGCGCTCATCGGCAAACATTTGCGCAAGCGATGCGATGTCTTCCGGCGAACCACCGCGACCGTGCGTCGCGATGATTACCGTACTAGCTTCATTGAGCGCAACGCCCGTGTGAAAATAATTATCTGTTTGATGCATCAGTCCATGAATTTTTCGGTGTTCAACTCAATGGTGGTCAATCCAGCTTCTATGCTTTCTCTATTGGGTTCTTGCCAAGCTGGGAGTTTTAATTTTTCACCCAATGATTCAGGATTTTCATCAATAGCAAATCCAATGTCGTTGGTGGCTATTTCAAACAAGACTCCTCCGGGTTCTCTGAAATAAATGCTATGGAAATATTGTCTGTCGAGTACGGGAGTTACCTGTATGCCTTTCGTCATCACGATTTCGCGTACTTCGAGTTGTACCTTGTCATTGGGTGTCCCGAAGGCGAGGTGATGCACAGTGCCACTGCCCGACAATCCTCTTGCTACCGCTGGATCTGCGATGATGTCTACGAAGTCGCCGGGTTTGCCGGTAGGAGAGAGGCGGTAGAGATTCCCTTTTTGTGAAATGATGTTGTGATTCATCTGTTCGGTGAGCAAACTAGCTGTGCGCTCGTGGCTCTCTTCTGCCAAGGTCACTCCATAGAATCCTTTTACTGCGTGTTCGAGCGGTATTTGACCGTAGGTAAATCCTTTGCGTGTGTCCTTATTATTGGCCACGAGTTCTACGCCGAGTCCGTCATTGTCTTCGAAGTAGATATAGGTTTCATCTTCAAAACGCTCTTGTGGTTTTGTGTATTCGATATTGAATTTTTGCAAGCGCTTCATCCAATAGTCGAGACTATTCGCTGGAATAGAGAAGGCTGTGGTCGTCAATTGACCTTTTCCTTTTTTACCTCTCACCAAACCTTGGTAGGGGAAGAAGGTCATAATCGTTCCGGGCGCGCCCGTTTCGTCGCCGTAGTAGAGGTGGTATACATCGGGAGCGTCGAAGTTGATGGTTTTTTTCACCATCCTCAACCCAAGTATTCCCGCATAAAAGTCAACATTCTTTTGCGCATCCGATGCCAACGCGGTCACGTGATGCAGCCCTGTGATTTTATTTTCCATGGTCTTAAATTTTACACAAATGTCGGATGGGATGGGCGTGTGATTCATTGACCTACATCAAGGGAAGGAAGAAGGAAAGATTGGAAGATTGAGAGAATGAAAGATGGAAGTTGGGGATTTGACAATGCCTAAATAATGTTGACCTTTTTTTCTAATTTAATATCTTCTTCTATTCATTCAATTATAGCCACATCGCTGACTTTTTTTAACGCAGAGGCGCAAAGGGCGCAAAGTAGCGCAAAGAGGTATATGCATATTCTAGAAATTAGATTTAAATTTTTAAGTAAAAAAAGAAAGTTTATCAATCCCCTATTCCCTATTCCCTTGTTCTCTCATGAAATAGGTTGACAGCTTATTTGTTGAAAAGTCTCTAAATTTAACGCGTTATGACAACAGAAGAACGTCGTCGGAGACAATTTACAGAGGACTTTAAGAAGTCTCAAGTTCAACTCATTGAAGC
>JBKCOM010000027.1:0-24205 GCA_046309775.1 Flavobacteriales bacterium | reverse complement strand
CATGTCATTTGAATCATTGAACCTTGCGGAGCCTATTATGAAGGCCTTGCAAGAAGAAGGCTACACGAAGCCAACCCCCATTCAGCAACAAAGTATTCCAATCATTTTAGAAGGAACAGACTTATTGGGCTGTGCACAAACGGGCACAGGAAAAACAGCGGCATTTGCTCTGCCGATTATTCAACTTTTATCAGAAAATTATTTTCCGAAGGCGAAAAGAAATATTCGCACCCTTATCGTTACTCCTACGAGGGAGTTGGCGATTCAGATTGCGGATAGTTTTAAGGCTTATGGAAGGCATACCAACCTGAAGTATACCGTTATTTTTGGTGGTGTCAATCAAAACCCTCAAGTGAATGCATTGCGCGCGGGAGTGGATGTCTTGATTGCCACTCCAGGCCGTTTGCTCGACTTGATGAATCAAGGAGTGATTTCTCTCAACGCTGTTGAGATATTTGTACTCGATGAGGCAGACCGGATGCTTGATATGGGTTTTATCCATGACGTAAAGCGCTTGTTGGTTAAGTTGCCTACCAAGCGTCAATCATTGTTTTTTTCGGCTACCATGCCACCAGAGATTGTGAAATTGTCGCAGACTATTTTGCACCATCCAAAGAGTGTGACAGTCACTCCCGTATCTTCTACGGTTGATATCATTCAACAAAAAGTTTATTTTGTAGAAAAGGCGGATAAAAACGCTCTCTTGATAGAACTTTTGAAGAACAAAGATATCAAGTCGGTATTGGTATTTACACGCACCAAACACGGGGCGGATAAAGTGGTGAAGGTGCTACAGAAAGTGAATATCAAAGCAGAGGCAATCCACGGCAATAAAGCGCAGAACGCACGTCAGAGAGCTTTGAATAATTTCAAATCTCAAGAAACGAGGGTTCTTGTAGCCACAGATATCGCTGCACGCGGCATTGATGTGGACGAGTTGGAGTACGTAATCAACTACGAACTCACCAATGTGCCAGAGACCTACGTGCACCGCATTGGCCGCACGGGTAGGGCAGGAGCGAAGGGTACGGCTATATCATTTGTAGATACCGAGGAGCGACTTTATTTGCGAGATATTGAAAAGTTGATTCGTAAGAATATTGAAATCGAACGCGATCATCCTTTTCATTCGGAGGGCTATAAGCCTTCGGAGGCAGCGATTGTCAAAGAAGTGCGTAAGGGAAATGGTGGTAAACCAAAGTCGAAAAAGCCCTTCCATTTTCGTCGAAACAACCAGAAAAAAGGTGATAAAAGTTCAGGTCAACCAAGAAGGAGTTAGTTGAGCTAAACGGTTTATTTTTGCGGGAAAAGAACTCCCGTGGATATATCACTACTTATCTCCAATATTACCAATCCTACCTTGCTATTTTTCCTTTTGGGAATCTTTGCAGCGTTGGTGAAAAGTGATCTGGAGATTCCTCCTACAACAACGAAATTCATTTCGCTTTATCTTCTTTTTGCCATTGGTTTTAAGGGAGGTCAGGAATTGGCGCACCATGAGTTTACGATGGAGATTGTTTATTCATTGCTCTTCGGATTATTGATTAGTGCCGCGATTCCTTACTATGTCTTTTTTTTACTAAAAAGAAAAATGAATGTAAGTGATGCTGGAGCGGTTGCTGCGGCATACGGGAGCGTGAGTGCAGTTACTTTTGTAGCGGCAGTTTCTTTTCTTGAAGCACAAGGAATAACCTTCGGCGGTCACATGGTAGCGGTAATGGCACTAATGGAATCGCCTGCAATTATTGTGGGCATCATTCTCATCATGAAATATGATGCAGAATCGAAAGACCGAACAAATATTCGGGAAATCGTTCGACACTCATTTACAAATGGAAGTGTACTGATGGTGCTTGGAAGTTTGGTAATCGGAATTATAGCTGATAGTAAGCAAGCGGAGGGAATCAAGCCCTTTACTACTGATATCTTCAAAGGCTTTTTAGCAATTTTTTTGCTCGAAATGGGTATGGCTACCGCACGCCGCTTTGCGGCATTTAGAAGATACGGCTGGTACGCTCCAGTGATGGGTATTTTAATTCCATTGGTGAATGGATGCGTGGTGGCTTATTTAAGTTTATTTGTAGTGAGCGATGATGGAAGTCGATTTATTTTCGCAATACTCGCTGCGAGTGCATCGTATATCGCCGTGCCTGCCGCGATGAATTTGGCTGCGCCAAAAGCTGATCCGGGATTGTATATTCCGATGGCTCTTGGGGTTACCTTCCCCTTTAACATTACTGCTGGAATGCCATTGTACTACTTTATAATTACCAATACATGAGAAAGATTTTTAAGTGGATCGGAATTGTATTTATAGTTTTGATGATAGCTCTAGGAGCTACCATAGGTGTGTTGTATTCACGACAAGACGAAATCGTTCAAGAGCTATTGACAAAGGCTAATGCTGACTTTAAAGGGGAGGTGAATCTCTCAGGCTCACATATTTCATTATTTCAAAATTTTCCATACATCAGTATTGATCTTGAAAATCTCTCGGTCAAAGAGACAAAAGCTGATAGTGCAGCGGTAATTCTGAACGTCGAGGATGTGTATGTTGGTTTTGATTTGATTACCATTTTGAATGGTAAAATGGAAATTAAAAAAATCAAATTGGTAAATGGTCATATAGATGCCGTGCAATACGCTGATGGTACACTCAATCTCAGTAATGCTTTTGAGCCTATTGTGCCTGTGGAAAGCGTAGAAGAGGAATTTCACCTTGATCTTAAATCGGTTGTTTTGACCAACATTCACCTCACTAAATTGAATGTTGAGAATCAAATGAAGGTGGATGTAAAAGTGGATGAGGCGAAGACACGATTCAAGACCAATGATGATAAAATACTGATAGGACTTGATGCTAATTTCAATTTGAGTCTTTTGATGAACGGAGATTCCACCGCTATTAAGAGGAAGAATTTTGAATTTGATACGGAGTTGAATTACCTGAAGGCACAAGATCTATTGGTGATAGAGCCAACGACAGCAAAGCTTCAGGGAGCTGAATTTAATATGGAAGGCTCTGTCAATTTTAAAGATGATGCGAATTTGAATTTGAAGTTTGACGGTAATAAATCCAATTTTGATTTGTTCATGGCGATGGCTCCTACCGATTTGGAGCCAACGCTAAAGAAATATGACAACAAAGGAAAAATCTTTTTTGAAGCTACCATTGTAGGAAAAAGTACCAATGGTCATGCACCCGCAGTGAATGCTCGATTTGGTTGTGAACAGGCTTTTTTCAAAAATACGGACGTTGATAAGAAGGTGGATGAACTCAATTTTTCGGGTTACTTCACCAACGGTGAAAAGCGCAATCCAAGCACGATGGAGTTTGGAATAAAGGACTTTTCTGCCCGACCAGAGGCAGGTACATTCAGCGGAGATTTGGTAGTGAAAAATTTTGAATCACCGGATATAAATCTTCAATTGAAATCTGATTTTGATCTCAATTTTTTGGCGAAATTTTTTGGTTTAACAGACCTCTATGATTTAATGGGAAAGATTGAGTTGACCATGAATTTCAGAGACATTATTGACTTAGAAAGACCTGAAAGAAGCATCGAACGATTGAATGAATCATATTTCACAGAGTTAAAAATTACAGACCTAAGTTTTGGAAAGGGGACGAGCAAGCTACCTATCAAAGATCTCGATTTATATGCTGAAATGAACGGGCATGAAGCAAGAATTGATTATTGCAATGTACTAATTGGGAAATCGGATGTTTCTGTCAAAGGCACTGTAAGCGATCTTCCAGCAATTATTCATCATACCGACTTACCTGTAACTACCAAGCTGGATATAAAGAGTAAATATTTGGATTTATATGAATTGACAGGAGCGGATACGGCTTCGTCGTTTAACGAACAAATCAAAAACCTTTCTCTGGGGCTTCATTTCAATTCGAGTGCAAAGGCGATTACGGAGTCTCCAAATCTACCCATTGGTGAATTTTTTATAGACAATCTTTACGCAGACCTCAGTAATTATCCGCATACACTTCACGACTTCCATGCAGACGTTTACATAGAAGAAGAGGATTTTAGAGTGATTGATTTTAAGGGTCTGATTGATAAAAGCGATTTTCATTTTTCTGGCAGGCTTCAGCATTATGATTTATGGTTTGCCGAACATCCGAAAGGAGATACTAGGGTAGAATTTACTCTTGATTCTAAGAAATTGTTACTTGAAGATATTTTCTCTTATAATGGGGAGAATTTTGTTCCGGAAGATTACCGTCATGAGGAGTTTGATAATCTGAAAATATCGGGATATTCTGACCTGCATTTTAATGAAGGGATGCAGAGCATAGACCTGTATTTAAAAGGTTTTGAAGCGAAAATGAAAGTTCATCCGTTGCGATTTGAGAATTTCAAAGGTCGCGTACACTATGAAAAAGATCATTTGACGGTTGAAGATTTTTCAGGTAAACTCGGTCATTCAGAATTCAAAACGACCTTGCATTATTATCTAGGGAAGGATGAAAAGCAAAAATTGAAGGAGAATAAATTCGAGTTGTATGCAAAGCGGCTGGATTTTGATGAATTGTTTAAATATAACTTACCACCAGCACCCGATAAGACTACAGGCCGCGTGGATAGTTCATACCATGACGAAGGCTTTAATATTTATGAGTTGCCGTTCACGCACATGACATTTGATGTCCGTATAGATAAATTGAATTACCACAAATATCTCATTGACAATTTTAAGTTGAAAGCGCGCACCACTCCGGAGCATTATGTCTATGTAGATAAATTTTACTGTGAAGCAGCCGATGGTTCTTTTGATGTAAAAGGGTATTTGAATGGCAGTGATCCGAAGCGCATTTATATTGATCCGGATATGACGGTGAAGAATGTAGATCTTGACAAACTCATGTTTAAGTTTGACAATTTTGGTCAGGATTATTTGGTGAATGAAAACTTGCATGGAAAGCTGAATGGCCGAATCACGGGGCATATTCGAGTGCATAAAGATTTGGTTCCTATCGTGAATGAGTCTGAAATTCACATGGACGTGGAAGTATTGGATGGACGATTGGAAAACTTTGCAATGCTTCAATCGATGTCAGACTTTTTTGCAGATAAGAATTTGAATAAAGTTCTATTTGATACCCTAGCCAATCACATCGATATTGAGAAGGGCATGATGAAGATTCCGAATATGGTGATCAATTCTTCGCTGGGTTTTATGCAGCTGAGCGGACAGCAGGATTTCGATATGAATATGGATTACTACGTGCGTGTTCCCTGGCGTATGGTGACACAAGCGGCGTCATCCAAGTTATTTGGTAGAAATAAAGAAGAAGTAGATCCCGATCAAGTAGATGAGATTCAACGGAAGGACTTAAATGAACGTACTCGATATGTGAACGTTCGTTTAAAAGGCAATACGGAAGATTATAAGATTACGCTGGAGAAAGATCCAAAACTCAAAAGGAACAAGAGTTCTTAGTATCTTTATGTGGATTTACCACATGATAGAACATCTACTCTTATTTTTGATTTTAGCCCTTTTGGCGGAAGTGCTCGGCACCATTGGAGGATTCGGGTCTTCGCTCTTTTTTGTGCCAATGGCGGCCTATTTTATGGATTTTCAGGCAGTGCTAGGCATTACAGCTTTGTTTCATGTGAGCAGCAATCTTTCGAAAATTATTTTATTTAAGAAGGGTGTTGATCGCTTTTTATTGATCAACATGGGAATCCCTGCTGTAATACTGGTCATCATAGGAGCATTACTGAGCAATACATTTGAAGAACGGTATTTGGAATTTGGTCTAGGGGCTTTACTTATTTTACTCAGTAGTTTCTTGTTGTTGTTTCAGGATTTTCATTGGAAGCCAACAAGAAATAATGCGATTTTAGGCGGAGTGATTTCTGGATTTCTAGCGGGTTTGTTGGGAACGGGCGGCGCGATTCGAGGTATGGCATTGGCTTCATTTCGATTGAAGATGGAAGTGTTTATCGCCACCTCCGCGCTAATTGATTTAGCAATAGATGCGAGCCGAAGTGTAGTTTATGTCGGACAAGGTTATGTGACATCATCCATGCTGTATCTTATTCCTCTTTTAATCGGAGTCAGTTTTGTCGGAACTTTTATTGGAAAAAAAATACTCGAGCGAATCAGCGAAGATCGCTTTCGCCTCATAGTGTTGGGACTAGTTTTCGTCCAAGGAGTTTTGATTTTAGTTAAATTCGTGTGAGGCTGTTGGTCATGAATTTATTCAATTAACTCATTTGAGAATAAATCTTGGGAAAGGATACTTTTATCTTCGAGTCCCTTATTCACCAACCATTGTAAAAACGCGTTAACCTTATTTGCCTCCATTTTTCCACAGCTCTTTTCATCACCGAAATGAGGTGCGGTTGCTAAGATTGATGCTTCTAGGTTCATGTTTTTCAGATCGTATTCTGTTACATATTGCTGAAGTATATCTGCCGATTCAACTAGATTCTCTTGAGCGAATAGAAAGCCTTTTCTAGTGGCTTGGATAAAGTTTTTAAAAAGGATGTTGTTCGATTGGACGTGTTGTTTTTTAGCTATTAAGACAGGAGAATAACCGTAAGGAATAGAATAATCCTCAAGTGAAAACTTATTCAAGGCAATATTTTTTTCAAGCGCCTCAATACCTTCCCAGTTATCGAAAATCCATGTTGAATCAGCTTCTCCGGTGAGTAGTGTATTCCAGATACCTAATTTTTCAGGATATAAAATATTCAAATCGCCTTTGCCTCCATCATTTTTTATCATCTCTTTTACGATGTGATCTTCGTAGCGTGCTTTATACGAAGCGTATGAGCGACCATCAAGCTGCTTCGGAGAGGATATTCCAGAGGATTTGAGTGTTACGATTTTGCTGAGATCATTTTGTAAAATGGCGAAAACGGCCACCGCATCTACTGGATTGGATTTATTGTTTAAACTGATAACAGTTTCTGACGGGGCAATGGCAAAATCAGCAATATCGAGTTCGAGTTTTTTTCCGGGAGTAATGGAATAATTGTCTTCAATCGGATTGAGAATATTTAAATCGATGCCAAATTCTTGATAGTATCCAAGTTCTTTTGCAATGAGAAAGCCGATATGATTTACGTTGGGTGTCCAGTCGAGTGCTAGTTTGATTGGTGTCATATTCTGATGTAATATCTGCTCTATTTTTTGTTTCAAAATTAGATTAATTCCTTTATGTCAATTAAGCAGTAATCTGTCCCATCTTTCTAAGGTGTTTGAAATGAGACACAAGCATTTTTGAAAGTGTTTTGGTGTGATAGGGAAATCCAAATTCCTGAGTAGTCGAAGCGATTATTGCGTTTATTTGGTCATAATGTGTATGACAAATATTCGGGAAAAGATGATGCGCAGCATGGCAGTTCGATCCACCACTAAAGAAACGAGCTAACTTGTTGTTTGGATTCCAGTCGCAACTTGTTCTTAATTGGTGCACCGCCCATGAGGATTCTAAATGATCGCCTTTTGGCTGGTAATATTCCGCCTCGTAAAAGAAATGAGTTCCAACCAACATTACAACGAAGAGTAGTGATGTAAATGCAGAAGTACTTACGAAGGTGAAAAAGATAAACCCAAAGGATAAATCTGTAAGTATTGATGGCAGAATTAATACCAAGCTGAAATATGTAATTTTGAATAGCATGAAGCGCAGAATTAACTGTGCTTTATTTATTCCTTTTCGCATCCATTTATATTCTGCAGAGAAAAGATAAATCCAATCACCAATAAATACAGAGTGCAACAAAGCGAGCATGTATATGAATGGTGCATAAATATGTTGGAATGCATGTTTGCGTTTCCAAGGGTGGGATGGGGCAAGCCTTAAGAATGGGTTTTTGTCGATATCAATGTCGCTTCCTTCCACATTTGCATAAACATGGTGAGAGCGAATATGCCTAAGTCCCCAAAGAAGAGGGTCAACACCTGCTGTTAGGAAACTAAAAAAATGTATAGTTTGATTGGCCGTTCTATTTTTTAAAGCGGTATTGTGAGCGGCATCGTGGCCTAGACTGAAGCCAATAAGCAAACCGGCCAATTGGTATATAAAAAACAATGACCAAAACGCAAGATGATTACTAGTAAAAAAAAGTAAAGAATACGCACCGTAAGAAACGCCAACCCACAATAATCCCTTGGACCAAAAGGAGCTCCCACCTTGTTTGAAAGGAAGGTTACCCAATTCTTTATGTACCCTCTCTCTTAAGGTTAGGTAGAATTCTTTTTCTTTTTGCGAATTGGTAAATTTTCTGTTATTCATCTCTAGAACTCAGACTCTCTTAAGCACTGTTGGATCTTTTACTTTATCAAGAGCTTTTACGAATGATTTGTCGAATCGGACGATCATTTCTTTTTGAATCTTCGGAAAACATCTGATCGAGAAGCGTCTTTTCCCGTCTTCTCAGAATCAATGATATTACCTAGTATGAAGTCCTCATATTGATCATCTTTTAATGTAACAACATCAGCTCCGAGCTGCTTAGCAAGCTCTTTTAGCAGCTTGTTGCTTTTTTCGTCTGCCTTGATAATTATTGCACTCATTGATGATGTTTGCTTTAGTTACGAAGATAAGACTAAACACTCGAATTTTAAAAGGACAACTTTCATCACTCTTTTTTCACCCTCGTAGAATGCATCATCTGCAAGCGCCAACCTTTTTCGGTGCGAACAGCTACAACACTTTCCAACCATTGTGCTTCTCTAATCACTTTGTTATCCAGGGATATCACCGCTTTATTGTGGTAGGCAACCCACGCTATGTCACCGTAAATTTTGATATCAATAAACTCAAACGAGTTGACCCTCGTGGGAAGTGGGGTTTTCAGTATGGCTTTATTCACATAGTTGGCTATGGTGTCATTGTTCCAAACTTCGCCATGTTCGAGCAAGCGAAAGTCTTTGGTATGATAGTCTTCAATTTTCTTGGAGTCGAATTTCGACCAAATATCATCGAAGGAATTTTTAATCAAAGCTTTGATCATCTCCTTGTCTGAGGCGATGGAGCTTTGGGAGTATGATGTTATTGCAAGAAACATCATTAGGATAATTGTATTGATTTTTTTCATTTTTTAAAAAATATACTGCTTGTTTCAGTACCTATAGATTAAATTAATTTCCGAAAGCTCTTGTCCAATTTGGTGTATGCCATTTAAAATTTTCGCCGTTTGTGTATCTGACGGTTTTTTATGACCTTGTACATATTGCGATAGGAGGGTAGGATTCATTCCAATTTTCTCAGCAAGGAATTTGGCGTTTAAAACTTTATAATACTGGAAAAACTGTTTAAAGTCGATTTCGAACTTAATATTGTCTTGGGTGAATTTTATCTTGTCGTCTTCAAAATTTAAGTTCACTGCTTCAATTGCATTTAATGTTAATTCCGAAATTGTTTTGCCTGTTGTAAATATTGCATAATCCTCTGAAAATGCAGAAAAACCGGTATTCGTTTTTTCTACAATCATCTTTAATTTTTTCTTCGTTGTCTTCATGTTAATTTTCTTCATTAGTTATGTGTACTTATACCGGCGTCTTTGAGTATTTTTTTCTGCAAGCCTTTTCCTATTTCATGGCTCCCATGATTTGGAAAAATGATGGTGCCGTTTTTACTCTGGTGCCTCAATTTTACATGGGAGCCCTTCTGAGAAACGGGATACCAACCATCAGTGGTTAGGATTTTATAAAGTTCAGAGCATTTCATTTATTTCTGTCGTCCATCGAGCGAGTAAAAGTAAATAATAATTTACCTAATCGCAAGATTTTTTTTACAACGGAATTAGAAAAAAGAAAATAATCTCTAGTCCATGGTTCTTATTTCAAAAAAAACGCCCCATTGTTTCCAATGGGGCGTTTTGATATTGTAAAAAATACTATAAGTACCGTCGCTTCGTCGCTTAGGATCTTAGTATCTGTATGCGTCTGACTTGAATGGTCCTTCCACTTTCACGCCGATGTACTCAGCTTGTGCAGGTGTCAATACATCCAATTCTACACCGATTTTCTCGAGGTGCAACATCGCTACTTTTTCATCCAAATGCTTTGGAAGAACGTATACTTTGTTTTCGTACTTGTCGTGGTTTTGCCACAATTCCAATTGTGCGATGGTCTGGTTGGTGAATGAGTTACTCATCACAAACGATGGGTGACCAGTTGCGCAACCAAGGTTCACCAAGCGGCCTTCTGCCAACACGATGATGTCTTTTCCGTCGATGGTGTACTTGTCCACTTGTGGCTTGATGGTGTCTTTTGTAGAACCATAGTTCTCATTCAACCATGCCATATCGATTTCGTTGTCGAAGTGTCCGATATTACATACCACAGCATTGTGCTTCATAGCACGGAAGTGCTTTTCAACGATGATGTTGAAGTTACCTGTAGCAGTTACTACGATGTCTGCTTCTTTGATAGCAGTGTCCATCTTCTTCACTTCGTAACCTTCCATTGCAGCTTGAAGTGCACAGATAGGGTCGATTTCGGTAACAATTACGCGAACACCCGCATGGCGGAGTGAATCAGCGCTACCTTTTCCTACGTCACCGTATCCTGCTACTACGGCTACTTTTCCAGCCATCATAAGGTCGGTAGCACGACGAAGCGCGTCTACCAATGACTCACGGCAGCCATATTTATTGTCGAATTTGCTCTTTGTAACGCTATCGTTGATGTTGATAGCAGGAAGTAACAATGTACCGTTCTTTTCACGCTCGATCAAGCGAAGTACACCTGTTGTAGTTTCTTCCGAAATTCCACGAATGCCAGCTACGAGTTCTGGGTATTTGTCAAACACCATGTTTGTCAAATCACCACCATCGTCGAGGATCATGTTCAATGGTTGGTTGTCTGGGAATGCATGGAGTGTTTGCTCAATACACCAGTCAAACTCTTCATTGTTCATACCCTTCCAGGCGAAAACCGGGATGCCTGCAGCCGCAATAGCAGCAGCAGCGTGGTCTTGAGTTGAGAAGATATTGCAAGAGCTCCATGACACATCAGCGCCAAGTTCTACCAATGTCTCGATCAACACGGCAGTTTGGATGGTCATATGCAAACACCCTGCGATGCGTGCGCCTTTCAATGGCTTGGTTGGACCATACTCTTTACGGAGTGACATCAAACCAGGCATCTCGGCCTCAGCAAGTTTGATTTCTTTACGGCCCCATTCGGCGAGGCTCATGTCTTTAACTTTGTAATTCATCACTTTTACAGTGGTTGCAGTACTCATTTTATCTGGTTGTTAAAATAATCGTTTGAAAACGAGGCGCAAAGGTACAAAAAATACTCTTTGGTTGTTATAGCCTTTTCTACATACACTTGCGGTCTCAAATTGTTCGAATGCCCTTGCTCATTTATCAAAGCAATCATAACAATACTGGGCGCCTCCTTGTTTGGAAGGCCTCTGAAACCCTTGAAGAGCTTGAGGGGTTGTGTAAGATGTCAACGGAGCAGTTGGGTGAGTATAGAAAAATCAAATTGGAGAAGCGCAAAAGAGAATGGCTCATTGCGCGAATTCTTCTTCATATAGTAGCACCTGAAGGTGAGTTGTATTTTGCACCAACTGGCAAACCGATGCTTAAAGATGGCCGCTGGATAAGCATCAGCCATTGCGGAGAACTGGCAGGTCTTGTTATCTGCGAACATCCCGTGGGTCTTGATATCCAGGGGACCGATGAAAAGCTTGAAAAAATTGCTGGCAAGTTTTGCAATCCGAAGGAGCTTGAGAAGATCAAGGGTGAGAAATATTATCTTGAGTACCTCACGATTATCTGGAGTGTAAAAGAAGCTGTGTTTAAATTTTTCGGTGAAAATGTGCAGTTCAATGAAGACATTATCGTTCGCCCATTCCATTATCATCAGGAAGAATTGAAAGCCGACTATCGCGGAGCACATGGACGGATGACGTTTGAGTTGCAACATGTGCAACTTCGAGGTTATCACATCGTGATGACGGTCTAAGCGCTTTATTACATTTGTCCCATGACCAAATGGGTAATCCTTCTCCTTGCAGTTGTAAGCGGTTTAGCAACGGCTTTTTTTCTTAAGACGCTTGATCTTGTTACTTCTATCCGCGAGGACCATGCCTCTCTGATTTGGCTTCTTCCGCTGGGAGGACTTGTTATCGTGTGGCTGTATCGAAATTTTGGAGAGAAATCAGAACGTGGTAATTTACATATCAAAGAAACTTATAGAATAAATGACGAACGAGGCGATGTATCAATCACACCTCTCGTTTACGCAGGAACATTGATTACACATCTTTTCGGCGGTAGCGCTGGAAGGGAAGGCACTGCTGTTCAAATGTCATTTGGTATTGGGGAGTATTTGCAACGTATTTTTCCTCAAATAGTGAATGACAAGAAATTGATTATTCAAAGTGCTTTGGCGGCGGGATTCAGCGCGGTATTTGGCACTCCAGTAGCGGGATTTCTATTTTCACTTGAGTATTTGAATGACTGGAAAAAGAATAGTTTGGAGTTTCTATACATTCTCGCGGCTTCTTTTGTCGCGCATTTCACAGTATTGTTATTGGGTGTTGGACATACAGATTATCATTATACGATGCAAGATTCGTGGACAATGAAATTGGTGCTTTTCATTCTGTTGTTTGTGGTGGTGGCATATGTTGTAGGCCTGGGTTATCGTTATATCTCACAACGCTTCACTGAAATGATGAAGCACTTTTTTACCAATGAATACCTGCGTGTATTGGCTGGAGGTGTATTGATTGTGGTCGTAGTTTTTTTCCTAGGTTCCACTCGTCATATTGGTTTGGGCGTGCCTGTGATCGAAGAGTCATTTACACTTTATCAGGATGGAAGCGATTGGATTATTAAACTTTTATTGACTGCTTTTACCCTTGCTGCGGGCTTTCGTGGCGGTGATGTGACACCACTTTTCTTTGTCGGCGCCACCTTGGGTTCGTGGTTTGCGGGTTGGATCAATGTCCCGGCGGCGGTCTTCGCTTCGATTGGATTTGTAGTGGTGTTTGGTTCAGCATATAAGACTCCACTAACAACATTAGTTTTGTTTATCGAACTTTTTCTTTTGTAAACAGACTATTTTTTTTCTATAAAAACACTCTCTGCGAATTTGCGAGAGATGATTTTTGATTCTTTTTGAATAAGAATTTCTATAGAGTCATCAAAGCTGAGGTGTGAAATAACTTTTAGTTTAGTTCCTATCTTACAACCAATTTTGTCAGCATATTGAAGAAACTCTGGAGTATCTTCTTTTACACCGATAATAGTATAGAGCTGATTGATACTGGCTTCCGTGAGGGGTTGTTTTTTAATGATTTTCATTTCGCCCTTCGCATTGGGGATAGCTTCGCCATGAGGGTCGACCGTGGGGAAGCCAAGGAATTTGTCGAGTTGATCGATGAGTTTTTTGCTTTGAATGTGTTCGAGCTGTTCGGCCACTTCGTGTACTTCGTCCCAGGTGAAGTTTAATTTTTCGCAAAGAAATGTTTCCCAGAGGCGGTGTTTTCGAATGACCTCGATGGCGATTTTTTTTCCTGTTGAAGTGAGTGTGATGCGGCCGTACTTTTCATAATCCACGTATTTTTTTTCACGCAGTTTTTTGAGCATGTCGGTCGCAGTAGCTGGTTTGACATTTAAGAAAGCTGCGAGCTCATTCGTGCCCGCGTCTTTTATGCCTTTCTCCACGCTCAAATGCACCAGTGCTTTGAGGTAGTTTTCTTCGGTGGTGGTTAACTCCATCTATTTATGCAGTATGTCTTAATCGAGCTTCAACCGCTAGGTCTTCGTCATTCAATGGCCAAAGAATGCAATAAGCAGATGGAGATATTGTGAAAAATTCACGTTGTAATGAGTTTGCTTCTTGAAATTTTAGCGAAGTTTTGGCCAATGGAATCCGAAAAGATTTATCGTCCGATTGGAGGTACATATAAAGCTCATCGAAATCGATGTGATTAATATTGTGTAGAGTCATCATTGATTTGATTTTTTTAAGTATTCATTCCAGGCGTCAACAATCAAGTCGAAATCTAGAAAGATTATTAATCGAATTTCTTTTTTGGCTGCAGGTGCTAGATTATATGTTCGCGCAAAGATAATATGTTAACCCGTTTAGCGGATTGAGCTTCCTTAATCTTCTTGTACATGAATAGTAAATCAACCTCGTTCCACGGCCTGCGGCGCCCCTTCGGCAAGGCTCAGGGCATGCCTTCGACTTCGTTCATCAACTGCGCTTGCGCTTGTTGACTCACTTCGCTCAGGGACCGGTAGATACCGCTGCAAAGCTTATGTGTTGGGCAAAAAAGAGAAGAGATTGGAAAACGCAGTTTTCCAATCTCTTCTCTTTTTTGCCCCTTTATTGATCCCATGAATCTGGGTCCCTGAGCGGAAAAAATTATCGAGCGTAAGCGAAGATAATTTTTGGAGTCGAAGGCATGCCCTGAGCCTTGCCGAAGGGGTGGTGCAGACCGTGGAGAAACATAATTCAATCCACTAGATGAGGTAGGTTAGTATGATAGTATGATAGTATGATAGTATGATAGTATGGTAGTATGATAGTATGATAAAAGGGTAATGAGGTGTTATATTAGCTATCTGAATTGATCATATATGAATTATATTAAAACAAGTGGCGCGGCTTTATTTGTGATGTTTTTTTTTCATTGCAAGATGTCGATTGCTGGTGATAAAGAGGTGGGAAGTATCGCTTCAATTATCAAGGTGTGGGGTTTTTTGAACTATCAAAGTTCTTATGTACTTGAATCTTCTATTCATTGGGATGAGGAGTTGCTTCGCGCTTTAGAAGGCTACGACAGCTCTCAGGATGCAAGATTGGCTATATCCTCATTGTTCCAAAAATTGCCAGCGCCGAAAAGGAATTCTGATGCGATTATCGATTGGAAAGTTTATTCCCGCTGTGCTTGGATAGAGAGTGATACTTTATTGGACATTCAAACAAAAGCGAGGTTGAAGGAAATGTTGATTTCAAAAAAGCCTTTTCCAAATAGATATCTAGATAGATCGTACGCTGATGTCATCAAGTTTAAAAATCCTCATGATATCGAATGGGATTATAAAAATAGAAATCATCGTTTGCTTACTCTTGCGCTGTATTGGACGAAGATGAATTTCTTTAACCCGTATCAAGAACTCCTGCCTTCATGGGACCAAACCTTGATTGATTTGATTCCGATTTTCATAAATGCGGATTCTGAAGAGGATTTTTACGTGGCATTATTACAAATGAATGCAAGGATTGAAGATAGTCATAGCGAGTTTAATGTTTTTCCCTTAACCATGCAGGAGAAGATATTTGGGAAGTACTTTTTAGATGGAGTAAAATTGTCTCATCGAGGGGATACAGTTTACGTGGAAGCCAAACATCCAGAGGCTAAACAAGAGTTGCAAGAAGGTGATATATTGTTAGAAATAGAAGGGTATTCCGTAACTACACTTTTGGACAGCATCAAGAAAATTGGCTCATTTTCCTACCATAATGTTTCGCGAATGATGAGAATGTTTGCAAGGTCGAAGACAACAAGTCGATTATGGAAAATTAAAAGAGGGAATGAGTCATTAAACGTAATAGCGAATTATGTTGCGGTCGATAAAGTTTTGAGCGTTCCACCCGATGCGACTAAAGGGCTATATCCTGATTCGATGATGTACATCATGCCCGAGGGTTTGACGCTCAAGGAGTTGAAAGTTTTGCTCAAAGCGGCAAGAAAAAAGGCTGGTGTGATCCTAGACATGCGCTGTTATCCGAAAGGACAGGTGGCCACGTTATCCACCTTCTTCTCTGCAAGATATCGTCATTTTGCGACGATGACGACTGTCGATCCTCAGAGGCCGGGATGTTTTAAGTACAAAAAAGTGAAAACATCATTTTTTGGCAGACGCTATAAAAAGCCAGTCACGGTGATCGTTTCAGATCGTACGCAGAGCGCTTCGGAATATACTGTAATGGCGATTCAGACCAACCCAAATGTGAAGGTGGTGGGTACGCGCACTGCGGGTGCAAACGGGGAAGTACTGACTATTCATTTACCAGGTGGTTACACATGTGTTTATAGCAGTACTGGTGTTTATTATCCGGATGGACGGCCGAATCAGAAGGAGGGAGTGAGGATAATAAGATAATAGGGTAATAGGATAATAGGGTAATAAGATAATATGATAATAAGATAATATGATAATAAGATAATAGGCTAATAAGATAATAAGATAGTATGGTATTATTCTGGGGGAATTTGTTAGGGGAGTCTAACTTTTATATATTTGCGGGCAAAACTTTAGGGGATGAGAGGGATAGTGTTTTTTGTTTTCACTTTGTTCGCCTGCAATGCTTGGGGACAAGCCGTATTGAATTTCAAAGTGGTGAGTGGTGACGTGCCGTTAGAATATGTTCAGATCGTAAGACAGGGTGATGGTAAGGTCTTAATGACCAATCAGGCTGGTGCGGCTACCTTTACGTTTCAACAGTCAGGGGTCGAGGCATTTCAATTTTCTTTGGTAGGTTATGAAACTAAGATTTTGACTTTGGAGGAGATTAAAGGTGAAGAAACTATCATCGTAGAATTGTTTGAGTCGTCTAACAATTTGGATGAATTGGTGGTGACGGGAACGATGAAATCTGTTTCGCGAATGGATTGTACCGTTCCTGTTGAGGTGTATTATTCTTCTTTTTTTCAAAAAAATCCTCTACCCAATCTGGCAGAGGCATTACAGAATATCAATGGATTGCGCACGCAGAATAATTGCGGGGTGTGCAATACACAAGATATTCGTATCAACGGTATGGAGGGGGCAAATACGATGGTGTTGATTGATGGTATGCCAATCGTGAGTGCGCTTGGGACCGTTTACGGTTTTAGTGGAATTCCAATGTCGATGGTGGAGAAGATTGAGGTAGTAAAAGGCCCCGCTTCTGCGCTCTACGGTAGCGAAGCCGTGGGCGGTTTAATCAATATCATCACCAAACAAGCGGGAAAAAAGCCTTTGATTAGTGCGGATATTTCTTCGACCTCATGGCTGGAGCACAACTACGACTTGATGGGTAGTTACCGTCTCGGTAAGCGCATCACGGCTACGACGGGCATTAATTATTTTGATTTTAACAATAGAGTGGATAACGATAGTGACGGCTTCATGGATATGAGCCTTGCGCGTCGATTATCTATTTTTCAAAAAATTTCAATTCAAAGAAAAAGCAATAAGGTCTTTCAAATTGGTGGTCGATGGATCAACGAGGACCGTCGCGGTGGTGAGATGAATTGGACGGAAGAGTTTCGTGGTGGCGATGTAATTTATGGTGAAAGTATCTTAACGCAACGTTGGGAAATGTTTGGTAATTACGAATTACCTACGAAAGAAAAATTGGTTTTTTCATTTAGTGCGAACGGACATTATCAAGATAGCTACTACGGCACAATGTCGTACATAGGTGCACAACGCACTGCATTTGGTCAGTTGACGTGGGATAAAAATATTCAAGGTCATGATCTTCTTGCTGGCGTTGCATATCGCGCCAACTGGTACGACGATAACACTCCGGCAACAGCGCGAGTTTTGGAGGGACAAACATTGAATGCAGCGCAAGTGATCTTACTTCCAGGTCTATTTGTTCAGGATGAATGGGAAGTGAAGCCGCGCCATAAAATTTTGACGGGAGTGCGTCTTGATCAAAGCAATATCCACGGGTTAATTTTTACCCCACGCGTTGGATATAAGTTTAAAATAAAGGAGAATCAAATTCTTCGATTGAATGTAGGCACAGGCTTTCGCAATGTGAATGTATTTGCTGAAGATCATGCTGCTCTCACGGGCGCTCGGAGGGTGGTTTTTTTGGAGACATTACAACCCGAACGCAGCGCGAATGTGACGATGAATTACTTAAGAAAGTTTGAACACTCATCTGGTCGATATACCTGGGAATCATCTCTTTTCTATACCCATTTTACCAATCGAATCATAGCAGATTATGATGTGAATCCTGAACAGATTGTATACGCGAACCTCAACGGATTTGCGGAGAGTAGGGGAGTGGCGACAAATATCGAGTGGAGTAAAGGTGCATGGAGTGCTTCGCTTGGTATTACCTATCAAGATGTAGATATTGTGGAGAATGGGTTGCGCGAACAACAAATCCTGACAGAAAACTTTTCTGCGGTGTGGGCATTGTCATGGGAATGGGCACGATATAATTTATCATTTGACTATACAGGTAATTTGTATAGTCCAATGCGCTTGCCTTTGGTGAGCGACTTAGATCCAAGACCGCAAATGTCCCCATGGTGGAGTATTCAAAACATTCAAGTGAGAAAGGAATTCGGTAAGCTTTGGGAGGTTTATGGTGGCGTGCGCAACCTCCTGAATTATACGCCAGGTAGAGGTTTGCCATTCTTGATAGCAGGAGCTAATGATCCATTCGATCGCAATGTTGTTTTTGATGAATCAGGCGTAGCAGTGGCTACAGCCAATAATCCGTACGCGTTGACATTCGACCCGTCTTACGTGTTTACCAATAATCAAGGCAGACGCTTCTTCGTAGGAGTGCGTTTTTTGCTTAATTTGGAGCCATGAAATGGAACATATTGGCACTACTAATGGGTTTGAGCGTGAGCGCTTTTTCTCAGCAATCCATAGTTTGGTCTGAAGATTTTTCGAATGGTATTCCTTCCAGTTGGATCAATCAAGAAGCTGGAGGTATTGCATCTTGGGAGTATAGAGGACCATCTACAACTCCGGATAATGCAGTGGGAACACAAAGTAATTGTGCCTTGGGAGGGGCTACAAATCCAGACGTTATCGAAAGTGAAACTGTCGATAATGGATTTGTGATTTTTGACGGCTCGTACTGGGATAATCCAGATTTACCGTGTAATTTAGATGGTTTTGGTACAGGTGCTGCACCAGGACCGCATATTGCCACTTTAACGGTTAGTTCAATTAATCTAACAGGAGTGATGTACCCCGCATTGGAGTTTCAACATTACTATAGAAATTACCAAAGTGCTACGCGTGTGGAAATGAGCATAGCAGGAGGGGAGTGGAATGTCATTTATCAAAGCACCGAAGCTTTAGGACAATTTACCGCAAGAGATTTAAAAACTCGTATTATACTCGGAAGTGATGCTTCGAATCAATCTGATGTTCGCTTCCGTTTTGTATTTGATGGTCTATACTATTATTGGATGATTGATGATTTAAAGGTTATTAATCTTTTCGAAAACGATATTGTAATTGATTCAGGTTCATATGGTGATTTCGATTTCTTCGCGCCTGAACATCCGACCGGCTATGAAGAAATGGAGTACACGAAATATCCACAAGAGTTGGCTCCATTGTTAAAGTTTAATGTCATGGCTACGAACAATGGTTGGTTTACTCAGACCGGTGTCAAGTTGAGAGCTACCGTAGAGAATGTGAATACCAATGAAATTCTTACACAACAGTTGAGCACTGAGGAATTTAATTTACAACCACTCGGTAGTATTGAGTTGCGCGCGGGTATGTTTCAGATGCCCAATGAAATTGGGTTTTATAGAGTTCGATACGAAGTGACACAGGACGCTGAGGATGCTGATAATGCAAATGATTTGTTAGAACTTTATTTTGAAATAACCGAAGATGTTTATGCTCGGGATCATGATAATGTTGAAGCGGTACTTTTGCCAATCGAGAATTCAGAATTAACGCCATTTGAAGTTGGTTCGATTTATCATATTCCAATTGCTGATCAAGCTGCTTATAGTTTATCTGTGGCATTAGGGCCCGGAACATCTACTCCAACGAGCCTTTATGCCAAGTTGTATCGAGCAGAATTTAATTTTGACTTGAGCTTGACCGAAGTGGGTTCAACGGGTTTGGTCCCTGTTACCGCAACACAAATAAATGATTTTGGTGGCAATCAATTTATCACTCTAGCATTTGATAATCCCATTTCTCTCTTAGAAGGAAAGGCTTATTTGGCTGTCATTGGAAGTCCTAGCGGCATGATAAATCTCTATGTAGGATTAAGTGATACTGCTGAGCTCAATACCGCGTGGTTGAGACTCCTGCCCAATACTGGAGGTGTTCAATCATTTGCTTTGGAAAGAACTCCTATGATACGCCTTAACTTGGGAAACGATATTAATGGCATAGAAAAATCATATGAAGCTGATAATGATGTCACTGTTTTTCCAAATCCAGCGGATGAAATATTGAAAATTAATTCTGTTGGAGCGATTCAGTTATTGGCAATTACTGATGCGATGGGAAGAAATGTTTTGTCTTTGTCCAGCACGCATGCACATTCGCACGAGCTTGATTTGAATCAATTGAGTCCAGGGGCATACTTTATTTCTGTTCGAACAAAAAAGGGAATTTCTGTGATACGTTTTTTGAAAAAGTAATTTATGGGACTTAAAAGTGCAGTGAGTAAGCCTTTAGCTAAGTGGGCAATGTCATCATTTTATAAGGCTTACCAAGACCCTGTGATGTCACAGTTAATGGTTTTGGAAAATTTACTTCGTAGATCTACAAATACTGCTTTTGGTAAGGATCATCGATTCTTACATATTCATCACGGAAAGGATTTCGCTCAAGCTGTGCCCATAAGAGATTATGAGGATTTCGTTCCTTATATCAATAGATTAAAAGAAGGCGAGCATGATGTGTTGTGGCCGGGCCAACCTCTATATCTGTGCAAGACGAGCGGCACCACAAGCGGCACTAAGTATATCCCTCTAACCAAAGAAAGTTTGCCGAACCATATTGGTTCTGCCCGTACTGCCTTGTTTGCATACATAGCTCAAACAGGAAATGCGCGCTTCGTAGACGGTAGAATGATTTTTTTACAAGGTAGTCCCAAACTAGAAAAACTACCGAGTGGTGTTCCTTATGGTAGATTATCCGGAATTGTCGCGAATCATGTTCCATCTTATTTGCAGAAGAATAGAATGCCCAGCTATGACACTAATATCATAGAAGATTGGGAGACGAAAGTGAAGGCAATCGTGCGCGAGACTTCGAAGGAAAATATGTCTTTGATCAGTGGGATTCCGAGTTGGGTGCAGATGTATTTTGAATTGCTCCTAGAGCATACCAACCGAACGAACGTTCGGGAGGTATTTCCAAATTTTGATTTATTCGTTTTTGGTGGAGTTAATTTTGAGCCTTATCGCGCTAAGTTCAAAGAGCTTATTGGAGCGAATATTCCAAGCATAGAGCTGTATCCCGCTAGTGAAGGATTCATCGCTTTTCAAGATTCGCAAGATGATGACGGTTTGCTATTGAATGTGGATTCGGGAATCTATTTTGAGTTTATAAAAGCCGATGAATATTTTGATGAAAATCCTCGTCGCTATCATTTAGGAGAAGTAGAGTTGGGAGTTAACTATGCACTCATTCTCAGCAATAATGCAGGTTTGTGGGCATATAGTATTGGGGACACAATCAAGTTTACCAGCCTATTACCACCGAAGATAAAAGTAACAGGAAGAATAAAACATTTCACCAGTGCTTTTGGAGAACATATTATTGCCGAAGAAGCGGAGTACGTGATGTCGGAGGCGGTGCGACGCTTTAACTTAAAAATTAATGAATTCCATTTGGCTCCACAAGTAAATCCTAGTGATGGTGGATTGCCTTATCATGAGTGGTTTGTAGAGTGGGACGAGCGGCCTTCTAATATTTCTGAGATTGCTTCGTTCATGAATGAACGCATGGCTTCCAAAAATGTATATTATTCCGATTTGATAAAGGGAAACGTGTTGAAAACATTAGTGATAACAGATGTTTCAAAAGGAGGCTTTGCGGATTACATGCGCTCGCAAGGTAAGTTAGGGGGGCAAAACAAAATACCACGATTAGCGAATGATCGAAAGATTGCGGATTTTTTATCCAATAGTAAATAACATAAGGCTTGGATTGCTCCTTCTAGGAGTGGTGCCTTTTTTTAATTGTTCAGCACTCGCTCAAATCGCAGCAAATCCGGCGCGAATAGCCTTTGGTGATGTGACGAAGGAAAGCGATAAAGTCGTTGACATTATTATTACCAATAACACGTCCATGTCTGATTTCTTATTAAGAAGCGATTTTAGTAACGAGTTTGAAGTAAAATTTTCTACTAAGACGCTTGATGCGGGAGGACAACTGGTGGTGCGCATTCAGTTTAATCCTCGAGCGAAAGGTAAGTTTTCTGAAGTTGCAAAATTGTATTTTGCTAGTATGTCCGAACCGATTCAAATTCCTATTTCGGCCAATGTACTTTATGTCAACGTGAATGGCAATACACCTTGTCCTGATTTTTCCACTCGAGCTGCAGATTGTTGTGCGAGTAATTTTTTTCTTGTCGAAGTTTATGATAAGGCCACTGGGAAACCCATCAATGAAGCGGATTTCAGACTGGAGGAAGATGGTTATATTCAACTAAAATTGAAGACGAATAGTGAGGGAAAAGTCTCGCGAGAAGTTCGGATAGGCTTTTATGATTTGATTGTTTCTAAGAAGGGTTATAAAAGAGAATCCAAGCAGAGTTATGTCAATAATGTAAATTCTAGGTTTATTTTTTATCTAGAGCGTGATGAGGATTTTGTGGAACCTGAAGTAGAGGTGACCCAAGAACCAAATGAGGAGGTGGTCATTGTTAGAGATACTTCTGCTTTTTCAGTTGATCAGTTTAAACCGAACAATGTAGTTTTTCTTTTAGATATTTCAGGGAGTATGGGAGTTGGAGATAAGCTATCATTGATGAAAATATCGCTCACAGAGTTGCTGGGTATTTTGCGTCCGGTGGATCGTGTAGCAATAGTGAGTTATGCCAATGAAGCAAAAGTGATTCAGCCTACTGCCACTGGAACATCGAAAGAGTCAATCATCATGGCCGTGAATGAGTTAAAAACGGGAGGCAAGACATCGGGAGCAAAAGGTTTTAAAAAGAGTTATTCGATGTTGAAGAAATCGAAGATCGAATCGGGGAATAATCAGTTGATTGTAATAACTGATGGAGCATTTGCGGTAGAAGATCAAAAGAGCATTCGCAAGTTGGTAAAAAAGGCGGCTAAGGCGGGTTATACAACAAGTATTGTAGGGATAAAGCCCAATGCTTTTGCTAAAGAAAATCTTTCACTTGTAACCATAGACGGAAATGGTTCATTTTTGCAGGTGGAAAACCCAGACACGGCTAAGGCCATATTGATAGAAGAAGTAAAAAAGAATTCAGCAAAGTGAACAAGGCAAATCATACACTTATTGGAATCGCTGGAGGCAGCGGCAGTGGTAAAACAACCTTTCTTAGGGCAATTTTTGATAGGTTTAATTCAACCCAAGTGGCTCTTGTCAGTCAAGATAATTATTATCTACCCAAGGCAGATCAATTAATTGATGAAAATGGAATTACAAATTTTGATTTGCCAACTTCGATTGATCGTGCGCATTTCTTCCGTGATATGGTCGATTTGGTCGAGGGAAAGTCGATAGAATTGTTAGAATATAACTTCAATAATCCTGCATTGGCACCGAAGAAGATATTTGTACATCCCGCTCCTATTATAATCATGGAAGGGTTGTTTGTTTTTCACTATGAAGAAATTCGAAATCAGCTCGATTTAATGGTCTATTTGGATGCTCATCATGAAAGCCGCTTGGAAAGAAGGATACGACGTGATGCTGTGGAGAGGGGCTATCCAGAACATGAGGTGCGTTATCAATGGGAAAACCATGTTCGCCCAGCTGAAAAGTTGTATTTAGAACCCTACAAGGCGCAAGCCCAATTGGTGGTAGACAATACCCATAGTTTTGAAGATGGCTTAAATAGTTTGTTGGAGTTCATCTCCGAGCGATTGTAATATCGGCTACTTCTATTCGGATTTCACAATGACTGATTCGCAATGACTAATTCGCAATAATCAATTCGCAATTCCTACTCATATTCCTTTTCCCCACCTGCCCATGAATGGGCAGGCTATTAACGTTCCCCCTTTTCCCCATTTCCTATTTCCTATTTCCTACTCCTATTCTCTATTCCTATTCCCTATTCCTATTCCCTATCCCTTGTTCTCCACCTGCCCATGAATGGGCAGGCTATTAACGTTCCCCCTTTTGTTCTCTCATGAAATAGGTTGACAGCTTATTTGTTGAAAAGTCTCTAAATTTAACGCGTTATGACAACAGAAGAACGTCGTCGGAGACAATTTACAGAGGACTTTAAGAAGTCTCAAGTTCAACTCATTGAAGCTGGC
>JBKCOM010000026.1:0-33056 GCA_046309775.1 Flavobacteriales bacterium | reverse complement strand
CGCCCCTCGCCCATCACCTGTACCTCTTCGAACTAAACCTCCTAAAAAATCTCTGCCACGGGCTGTAGGACACGCGCTTGATGGTAACATCACCAAGGTCTTGGGTTAATGTCGGTCCCATCTGCACTGCTGTGCTCGGGTCGAGGTGGTTGAAGCCTCTTTCATGATCCAATGCACTCACCATCCAATGGTAAAACTTGTATTCACTGAATAATTCAAACGTACCGTCCGCTTTAGTGGTGGTGAAGTGGTGATTGATGTAAGGCTCGTCCCACGCGAGTATTCCTGCGCCTTCAATAGGATTGCCTTTACCGTCCACCACTTTTCCTTTGATTGAATAATAGGTATGTGAGCTGAAGTTGTAATAGTTTTCAGGACACAGACAAGGTTCAGGTTTATAATCTGCAATGAGGTTTTTGAGCTCTTTGCCCAAATCTTTCACCGTCCCTGCTACCGTTTCCCCATTCGATAATGTCGTGCTGCCTTCATGACTCACAAGCCCTAGGTAGGATTGGTGAAAGCCACCCCATGACACATCTTTAAATTGCCACCAACTATATCCCGCACCGCGACAATTCAATTCTTGGTAATAGGTTTTTTTCGCAAAGGCCACTTGGTCACTGTATGGAATGGAATCATTGTCTGCGGGAATGCCTGTCTCTCCTACAATCCAAGGCTTGTTTACAAACTTGTCGTACCAATACAATTCGCTGCGCACCTGCTCTGGTTCATATTCATAAGGGTGAAATGAAATAAAATCCACCTGAACAAGATTTGGGTCCCACACGAAAACTTCCCGCTGACAGGCCAATCCAATAGTGGTGAGGTGATGACTATTTGACTTCACAATTTCATTCCACTGTCTGGTGGCATAATAGACTTCTTCTTTTGTGTGAGGAACAGAATCAAAATAAAGAGGCTCGTTTAAAAAGTCCCACGCGAGAATCTCATGGCGATGGCCGTGGGCTGAGACCATTTCTTCTAAAATGGTATTGAGCACCGGAACACCGGGAAGCATTTTTGTCGTAAATATTACTTTGAGTCCTGCTTTAGCCGCGGCGTCTAGGACGGTAGATATGGCTTTCTGATATTCAGCCCACGCTTCCTTGTCGTTGTGATCGAAGTCGTAGCAGCAGTTGTCGCCTTCGTAGGCGATAAAATATACACTAGGCTTTCCTTTTTGTCCCACGATCATTGGTTCACCAATGCCTACAATTCGAATGGTATTGAATCCCATGTCTTTTGCCAATTGAAAATCCTTTTCAATCTCTGCTATGCTGGATGCAGCATCTTGTGTGGTGAATTGATCATTTTTCTCATAGCCTACGAAGCGATTTGGCCAGATTTTTCCGTTGGCTGCGCGCAATGTGATTTTGTAGTTAATACACATCACATGAAAAGGCTCTCCGTCGATATAAAACGTCTTGTCTTTTAATGTGGTGAATCCCTTTGGGGGTGTTGTAAAGAACCACCATGCCAATGCGCTTAGCACAGCAACGAGGCTTATGTAGATAATTTTTCTTGTCATCGGTGGTCAAAAATAAAGCCTGTTGAACAAGTTCAACAGGCTTCATCCATTTTTTATAGAAATGGGTCTAACCCAACACTTCTTTCATTTTAGCTCCGATCTCAGCAGGGCTATCCACTACATGGATGCCACACTCACGCATGATGCGCTTTTTTGCGGCTGCTGATTCGTTTTCACCACTTACGATGGCACCTGCGTGTCCCATGGTGCGGCCTTTTGGAGCTGTTTCACCAGCGATAAAGCCTACAACAGGCTTAGTACCATTTTCTTTAATCCAACGTGCGGCCTTGGGTTCAAGTTCACCACCAATCTCACCAATCATGATGATTCCCTTTGTGGCTGGGTCCGACATTAACATTTGTACAGCTTCGAGGGTAGTGGTACCAATGATAGGATCACCACCAATACCAATAGCAGTAGTCACACCGAGACCCGCTTTCGCTACTTGGTCGGCTGCTTCATAGGTAAGAGTACCTGATTTTGAAACGATACCTACTGAACCTGGCTTGAATACGAATCCAGGCATGATGCCTACTTTCGCCTCTCCAGCAGTGATCACACCTGGACAGTTTGGACCAATCAATTTTACATCGCGGTCTTTCACATATTCCTTGGCCTTGAGCATATCCGCTACCGGAATGCCCTCGGTGATGGTGATGATTACTTTGATACCAGCGTCAGCAGCTTCCATGATGGCATCTGCCGCAAATGCTGGTGGAACAAAAATGATTGAAACGTCTGCTCCAGCTTGAGCTACAGCATCAGCCACGGTATTGAAAACCGGCTTGCCGAGGTGAGTCTGTCCACCTTTTCCTGGTGTAACACCACCTACAACGTTTGTTCCGTATGCAATCATTTGCTCGGCATGAAAGGTTCCTTCGCTGCCAGTAAAGCCTTGTACAATGACTTTTGAATCTTTTCCTACAAGTACGCCCATGGAATTATAAATTTTGCCGCGAAAATAAGCGAACTTTGCCCCCGTGAATCATATTTCTGACGAAACCATCTGCGCATTATCAACACCTCCCGGAATTGGGGGGATTGCAGTAGTGCGTATTTCAGGCAATTCGGCCTTTCCGATTGCTGAAAAAATTTTTTCCAAAAAAATCCAAAACGTTGAATCCCACAAGGCCATCCACGGCTGGGTGATGGACGGAATGGAAAAAGTGGACGAGGTGGTGCTCACTCTATTCAAAGGGCCACGTTCATTCACTGGAGAAGACACCGTAGAAATAGCCTGTCACGGCTCGAGCTTCATTCAGCAGCGAATTATAGAATTATTGCTTACCAATGGGGCGCGTATGGCCACCCACGGTGAGTTTACGATGCGGGCATACCTCAATGGACGCATGGACCTCAGCCAAGCCGAAGCGGTGGGTGATCTTATCGCTGCCGAATCAGCCGCGGCCCACAAACAGGCTATCCATCAAATGCGTGGAGGTTTTTCAAAGGAGATCAACGGACTGCGCGACAAACTCATTCACTTTGCATCGATGGTGGAGCTCGAACTCGACTTCGCCGAAGAAGATGTAGAATTCGCTAATAGAGGACAATTGACTGTTTTGATTCATGAGATAAAATCCGTTGTAGACCATCTACGGGGCTCTTTCAAATTGGGGAATGCTATTAAAAATGGAGTACCCGTTGCTATTGTGGGTGCGCCGAACATGGGCAAGTCCACATTGCTCAATGCATTGCTCAATGAAGAGCGTGCTATAGTTTCTGATATCGCGGGCACCACGAGAGACACCGTAGAAGACAGTGTGAGTATCGAAGGGGTGAAGTTCAAATTCATAGACACCGCGGGGATTCGCGAAACCTCAGACACCATTGAAAAGATGGGGATCGAACGCAGTCTTGCAAAGGTTCAGCAAGCTGCGATTGTACTCGTGCTGTTTGATGCAGCTTTCGAGAAGGCTCAGGAAGTAATAGATTTTATTGAAAAGGTGCGCTCAGCAAAGCAATCCGATGCCGTATTATTATTAATAGCAAACAAAATTGACAAAACCGAACGAACGCTCGGTGATATCGAACGAACGCTCGGTTTGGATGATGACATTCTAGTGATGAGCGCCAAGAATGGCCACGGCGTTGATGACCTAAAACTTCGTCTGCAACGGTACATAGGCGAGGGAACGGTGAATAGCGGCGAAACGATTGTCACGAACATCCGTCACTTCGAAGCCCTCACGCTCGCTTCTCAATCATTACAAGATGTGATTGACGGCCTTGAAAACCGCGTCACAGGAGACTTCCTAGCCATTGATATCCGCAAAACACTCTTCCACCTAGGAGATATCACTGGCCAAATCAACGCCGACGACCTCCTCAACTCAATTTTTTCGAAGTTCTGTATTGGAAAGTAACCACAACAAAACAAACAAACACAAAACAATTAAGAAAACCACATAAAGCCCTATAACACAGGGCTTTTTTAATGCTTACAAATATAGGTTTATTTTGTGTTATTATTTGTTTGTTTATGGAATATTTGTACCTTTGCTGTACCTTAATATAGTTGAGGTACAAAAAAATGGGTTAAGCCCTTTTTATTTTGCGCTTAATTGCACTTAAATAAACGTAAAGACTTTAAAGGATATTAAATGAGTTCAAAAATTGAGGTACAGCGAATTTGCCAGCATTGTGGTAATGAGTTCACAGCCCGAACCACAGTAACCCGTTTCTGTTCCCACAGGTGCGCAAGTGCAGCACACAAACAAAAGGTAAGGGCTGGTAAGGTTGAGGAAAGCAATAAACAAACCCAACAAGTAAAAACCCGACCTATTGAGGAATTGAAAGCAAAAGAGTTTTTAACTGTTCGTGAAGTTGCCCGTTTGCTTAACTGTTCGGTACGATCAGCATATTACTACATTGAAAGCGGAACTATCAAAGCCGTGAATTTAGGGCAAAGGATTACAAGGGTTAAGCGTTCCGAAATTGATAAACTATTTGAGCAGCCCCAGCCCGTAAACGTAACACCTCAACCCGAACAAAAGCAGTTTGATATTGCAGACTGTTACAACCTTACCGAAGTACAAAGCAAATACGGTATTTCAGAAACAGCCTTACAAAACCTTATTAAGCGGTACGAAATACCCAAAATAAAAAAGGGCTGGTTTGCATACGTTCCGAAAACTGTAATTGATAAACTATTGAGTTAAACATTAAAGCATAAAGACAATGGCAATAAAAGTTAAGTTAAGAGAAAAGAAAATTTCAGGGAACAGGCAAAGTTTGTATTTAGATTTTTACCCAGCCATACCACACCCCGAAACAGGCGAACCAACCCGAAGGGAATTTTTAGGGCTTTATATTCCTATTCCTGTAAAACATAAAAAGCGAAAAGATAAAAACGGAAACGAAAAATTGATACCTGTTTATGATAACAACCCTATTCAAAATACATTGATTGAAACAGGTATTGAAAACATTTTACAACGTGCTGAACAGATAAGGCAGAAACGTGAAAACTATTTAAACAAGCCCGAAATATACACAGGGTACGAAAAGGAACAACTAAAAATTAAAGAGCAGGGCGAAAAGAACTTTGTTGAGTATTTCAAAACACTTGCCGACAAACGTAAAGCAAGTAACCACGATAACTGGGTTTCAGCGTACAATTACCTTGAAACATTCACCAAAGGAAATTTGAAGTTTGCAGACCTCAACGAAAAGTTTTGTAATGAGTTCAAAGAGTATTTACTCACTACCAAAAGCAATAAGAGCAACAAAGTAACCCTTGCCCAAAATTCAGCCGTTTCCTATTTCAATAAACTGAAAGCAACTTTAAAGCAAGCGTATAAAGACGGGTTTTTACCCAGCGACCTGAACGCAAAAATTGAACCCGTAAAACAGGCAGAAACCCGAAGGAATTTTTTAACCATTGAGGAACTGAACAGCCTTGTAAAAACAGAATGTAACAACCCTTTGTTGAAACGTGCAGCCCTGTTTTCAGCCCTCACAGGGTTGAGGTTTTCAGATATTAAAAACCTTGTTTGGGGCGAACTGGAATACATTGAGGGCAACGGTTATTTTATTCAGTTCAAACAGCAAAAAACAAAAGGGGTTGAAATGATGCCTATTTCTGAACAGGCTTACAGCTTACTGGGTGAACGCAAAGAACCCACCGACAAAGTATTTGAGGGGCTTACCTATTCAGCATACGAAAACAAACACCTGTACCAATGGATCGGAGCAGCTGGAATAACAAAGGATATAACCTTTCATTGTTTCAGGCATACGTTTGCCACCTTACAACTATCAAAGGGAACAGATATTTACACCGTTTCCAAAATGCTGGGACACCGTGAACTGAAAACAACACAGATTTACGCAAAGATTATAGACCAAACCAAACGTGAAGCAGCGGACAAAATAAAATTAGATTTCTAAATGGATAAGTATTTTGATAAAGTCTTAAGTGATTTTTCCCACATTGAGTTGATGACTGAAATTTTGTTTGAGTTCAATAACGAAAGGAACTCTATCCCTTCAAGTGTTGATATTGAAACATTTATAAGTAATAAGAAAAGAGAATTAATTGAGCGTATAAAAAGGTTTTCTGAAGATGAAAAAACTTTGCTTTTTGACAATTTAACAAAGAGCTATGCAAAAGAGTATGGAGGAATTAGAAAGTACTTTTTAGAAGAAATACAAAGTGAAAATCGCTATATCATATTTCCCGAACATAAGAATAAGAAAAATCTGGAGTTGTCAAACAGGGAAATAATAAAACTTGAAAATCATTATTCCCTTTACCCCTGTTTTCAAAGAGTGCTTAATGAGATGCAAATCTTTATTCAATTGTTGGTTCTTAATTTACCACCTGAACAAGATGAAACGAAAACCAATAAGTTAAAAGTCAAGCAAATTGCGCTTATTTACGTTTACGAAGGATTACACATAACAAGGCAAAATGCAAAGGAAATTGCAGCCCAATACGGGTACAAGGCTAGAAATTCAGGTGAAGGATTATTTCAGGATTACACTAACTATTGCAGTACGGCAAACAGAAAAGGAAAGCCGACAGCTTGCACACCCAAAAAGCTACAGAATAAAATTGAACTGTTTGAAAGCATTGTTAATCATTTGTCAGAGAATAACAAACAAAAGGCTATTGACGAAATACGAATACTGAAAACCTTACTAGAAAGTGAATATTCATAAAGTTTGTAACCAGTTGTAACCAGTTGTAACCAGTTACCCAGTTTTAAGGCAACCAACCTTTGTGCAAGCAATTTAAAACTTGTACAAAATGAATAACCCATTTGAAGTAATTGAGGCAAGGTTAAACAATATTGAAACCTTATTGCTCGACCTCAAACATAAACCTAAAGAGCAAGGCGAACAACCCGAAACAGACGAACTTTTGACTGTTCAGGACACGGCTAAATTTTTGAGCCTTTCAGTTCCTACCGTTTACACGTTAATAAGCAAAGGTGAATTGCCTGTAATGAAGCGTTCAAAGCGTTGTTACTTTTCAAAAGTTGAGTTGATCAATTATTTAAAGCAAGGCAGAAAAAAGACGTTGGCAGAAACAGCTAGCGAAGCTGACACTTACTTAAAAAAGAAAGGGGGTAACAATGGTTAAAACATTGAACACCCCCAGTAATTCTTTGAACTCGCAAAGCAAAGATAGTTCACACCTCAACCAACTGAAAACCATATTTCAGTATTTACAAAACAATGTTGCCACAGCTTCAATGGTTGCAGATGCCACAGGTATTTATCAAAAAAACATTTGCAGGTATAAAAGAGATTTAGAAAAAGTTGGCAAGCTTTGGGAGGTTACCAAAGACGCTTGTAAGAAAACTGGGTTTCGTGCTTGGTATCTAACCACCAACCCAGATAAAGCACCAAAACAAACCAAACAACTAACACTCTTTTGATATGGAACTGAAAACGAATTTTGAATTTGATAAATCCAATATCGGGGTTGAGGATATTAAAACCGAAGTTGAACAGCTTTTAAAACAAGGAAAGCCCCTCAATCTTTTTAGTGAATTGCAAACCGTAAACAAGGCACTACACGAAGCAAATCAAATGCCTGACCCTGAATATTTATATCCAGTACTTGTTATTGAGAATGAATTTACAATACTCTTTGCAGATACGGGGATAGGTAAAACGGTATTTGCAACCCAAATAGGAAACCACATTGCAAGCAATGGTAGGAAAGTGCTGTTATTGGACTTGGAACTATCTAAAAAGCAATTTGAAAAAAGGTACAAAGATACAAGCGGAAACCTTTACAATTTCTCGAATAACTTTTACCGTATAGACTTTGAGCGACTAAAAGAAGCACCCAAAGAAATAAGTTATTTGGATTTTTTCATTCAGTCTTTGAGCAATAGAATTGATGAAAGCGGTATTCAAGTTGTTATCCTTGACAACCTTACAAAACTTTCAGCAGGCAGTACCGATAACGCTAAAGACACAATCCCAATTTTAGAGGCATTGAATAAATTGAAGTTTGAAAAACAACTTACAATCCTTGCATTAGAGCATAACAAAAAAGTAAGCGCAAATCGTCCTATTGAATTAAATGACTTGCAAGGCAGTAAAATGAAGTCTAATCTATGCGATAGTGTTTTTAGTATAGGACGGCATAGTATGGACAAACATTTGCGATATGTAAAACAAGTCAAAGTAAGAAGTGCTGAATTGTTTTATGATACAGAAAATGTTTTGAAGTGCGAAATTACAAGTAATAACGGCTACCTACATTTTGAAACCATTGGTTATGGCAGCGAATATGAGTTTATAAAAGAACCGAATAAAGATGACAGGGAAACAATTATTAAGCAAGTGAAGGAATTGAGACAACAAGGTAAAAGCCAAAGGACTATTTCAACCGAACTGGGAATTTCATTAGGTGCGGTAAACAAGTATTTGAAATTGTAAAAGCGTTCACACCGTTCACGCTGTTCACACCGTGAACAAAATGAACACCGTGAACACAAAACAAATAAAACAATGACTGAACACAAATACATACTTGAACCATACAAAGGAATGAATACCCGTTACCGTTGCCCAGCCCCTAATTGCGGTAAAGGTAAAACCTTTTCACTTTACATTGATACGGAAACAGGCGAACACATACACCACACCGTTGGCAGGTGCAACCGTGAAAGTAATTGCGGACACCATTACACCCCGAAACAATATTTTCAGGATAATAATATTTCGTTTGATCCACCCCAGCCCAAAGCAAGCAAGCCCCGACCTGTTACACCCCAGCCAAAGCCCGTTTCATTTATTCCCTTTGAAATATTTAAAGCCAGCCTGAAAGGATACGAAACAAACCACTTTGTAAAGTTTCTAATTGACCTGTTCGGGGTTGAGGTTGCCAGCGAACTGGTAAGCCGTTATTTTATTGCCACGTCAAAACATTGGAACGGTGCAACGGTATTTTGGCAAATAGATACACAGGGCAAAGTAAGAACGGGTAAAATAATGCTTTACAGCCCCACCACAGGCAAAAGAGTAAAGGACCTTAAACCACCTGTTTACTGGGTACACAAAGCCCTTAAACAGCCTGAATTTGAGTTAAGGCAATGTTTGTTTGGTGAACACTTACTAATTGATAAAACAAAACCCGTTGCAATAGTTGAAAGCGAAAAAACGGCTGTAATTGCCAGCGTTTATTTACCCCAGTTTATTTGGGTTGCCGTTGGCAGCCTTACTAACTTGAACGCTGAAAAGTGCAGCATACTAAAGGGGCGAACTGTTACACTATTTCCCGACCTCAACGGGTTTGATAAATGGAGCAGTAAGGCAAAGGAACTTTCACGCCTTGCAATATTTACCGTTTCCGATTTACTGGAACGTAAAGCCACCGAAACGGAAAGGAAACAAGGTTTTGACCTTGCCGACTATTTAATAAAATTCAATTACAAAGAGTTTGCCCAACATGAACCTGAAGCCACCGAACCAACCCCAGCCGTTCAACCATTGGCTGAGGTGAAACCATTTGAGCAACCCGAACCCGTTTACTATTTCAGCAAGCCCGAACAACCAAAGCCCGAAAGCTGGGAGCAGGATATTACAGAACTTGAAAACTACTTTGCAGGAATAACAATACCAACCCAGCCCGTAAAGCTGAACAAGTGCAGCATGGTAACAAACTGTTCCTTATTCATTGAAAGCCACTTTGCCACCGTGAAAGCGAACAACGGCAAACGAACCTTTTTACCTTACCTAAACAGGTTGAGTGAATTAAGAAAGGTTTTAGGGAATTAGCCGAAATGAAAATTAGCGTATTTGTTTTTATGATTTTTCATAACTTTGATAAAATTAAATTTATGAAAAATTCAATTATTTTTGTTTGTACAGGCTTGTTGTTCGCCTGTTCTAATCCTGAAATGGATAAGCTTCAACAAAAACTTGATGAATCAAAATGCAGAGTAGAGTTTAGTAATTATTTGTTAGAGAATGGAATAATTATTACTAATGGACTTAAAGAGAATGGTTTTGGAAGTGAACTGGATCAATTTGAAAAAATGCAACGAGACACTACCGTTACATGTGAGCAGTTAAAAGCTGAATGGGATAAACTTTCAAATAAACTATCAAGTAAGCTTTCAAAGTAGCTATTTTGAAAATATCAAATAAATAGAAAACCTCTTATTGGAGGTTTTTTTATTGGCTATGTACCTTATTTGTACCTTGATTGTGTTTTTTTTATTTGAATACTTGATTATAAAAGAGTTATTGATTTTAGTTACTTTCTGTATCGGGAAGTAGGGGGGAACAAGAACGAGAACGAGAACATTCTGAATTCTGAATTCTGAATTTTCTCGTTCCCGTTCTCGTTCTTGTTCTCGTTCTTATCTTCGCCCCATGGATGATATCTCTTGGCTCTCGCGGACGCAGTTGATGATCGGCGAGGAGAAGATCAAAGTACTAAACAATAGCCACGTGCTTGTGGTGGGAATGGGCGGTGTGGGCTCGTTTGCTGCGGAATTTGTTGCAAGGGCGGGGGTCGGACAAATGACAATCATCGATGGTGATGTAGTGGATCCCACCAATCGCAATCGCCAACTGCCAGCTTTGGCCACCAATCATGGCGTATCGAAAGCAGAGATCATGGCCGAACGATTGCTCGCCATTAGTCCAGAATTGAAATTGAATGTGGTGAAAGAATTTGTGAATCCTGAGATGGTAAGAAAACACCTGGAAACTAAACCTGATTTTTTGATTGATGCGATTGATAGCATAACACCCAAACTCACTTTTCTTGCTACAGCTCATGAGTTTGGTATTCCAATGGTGAGCAGCATGGGGGCGGGGGGGAAGTTCGATCCTACACTCTTGCGTGTGGTCGACATTTCAAAAACATACAATTGTCCATTCGCTCAGCAAGTGCGCAAAAACCTAAAGGACAAAGGAATTTATAAGGGAATACAAGTTGTGTTCAGTCCTGAAGAACCGATGAAAGAGAGCATTATGCTCACAGATGGAAAGAATTACAAGAAAAGCGCTTATGGCACTATGTCCTATCTGCCCGCCACTTTTGGAGCAGTAACAGCCTCAGTGGCGATAAGGCATTTGATTAATCGTATTTAGGCTTCTTATCGCGCTTCTCTGCCTTCTTTTCCTTTGCACTTTTGGTTGCAACTTTTTTCGTTTCCTTTTTAGGCTCTTTTCCTTTTCCCATAATGATTATTCTTTAAATGAAAGTGGAGCGAATGCATCTTTCATTGGATGTATTCGCTCCACAATTATAGTAAATAATACTTTATTGCTTTACAAAACGAATTTGATCATTGCCAATTTTCACAAAATAGACTCCAGCAGATAGCGCATCTACTTGCAATTGCTGGGTCGAATTTGAAATCATTCCTGAAAGCACTACTTTGCCATCTTGAGATAATACTTGATACTGCTCGCCAATCTGCTCCTTATCTGTCACCAATTGAAGGATATCATTTGCGGGGTTCGGAAACACTTGGATGGATGAAGTGTGTTGTTCTTCGACACTTACAATTTGAGGTTTGTAAACTCGCACGTAATCCACTTCCATGGTGGCAGGAAAAGGAGTGGTATTGTTGGGATAGCCAGGCCAATTGCCGCCTACAGCGATATTTAAAATAAAGAAGAAGTCGCGGTTGAAAATAGGAGAACTATTGTTGCTCGTGGTGATATTGAATTGATTGTAGATGAAGTCATTTACATAGAATTGGATTTTGTCTTCGTCCCAATAAATTCCATAGTTGTGAAATTGAGTTGGATCAAGAGGAGTAGGAAGACCCGTATAGCGATGACCATTGTTGAACCAATGCACTGTGCCGTGTGTCATCATTTCATTATTGACATGTTCCATGATATCTATTTCTCCGCAATGCGGCCAACCCACGTCTTCAAAGTTGGCACCCAACATCCAGAACGCAGGCCAAATGCCTTGTCCCATTGGTATCTTAATTCGGGCCTCAACGCGACCATACATAAACTCAAATTTGTTATTTGTAATAATTCGTGCTGACGTATAATCTGCTCCTAGATAATTTTCTTCTCTTGCATTGATGATGAGTTTTCCATCTACTACATCCACATTGGATTCGTTGGCGGTGTAGTATTGCCATTCATTATTTCCCCAGCCTGAAGCACCAAACTCGGGTGTCCAAATCTCTGTGTCAAGCGCGTCACCGTCAAATTCATCGCTCCAAAACAATTCCCAGTTTATCGGATCTGGTTGGATGCATGAGCCACAGAAGCCCCAGCAAACAACCGGTAAAATGGTATTATTAGTTACCGAAATAGTGCGATTAGTAAACTCTCCAACAGTGATGGTACACGGAGAGCCAGGAGAAAGATATTCTTGGCCAGACCAATTGCTATAAGAAAATTTGTATTCATAATTGCCGGCAGCTAGATCGATTGTGCGTTCCCAGATACCGTCGCCATCTTCGTCGGTCATCGGTGCGCATGATCCGCACCAACCATTGAAGTTGCCATTCACTTCTGGGGTGCCGCTGATGTTTACACCAGAGAAATCAAGTCTGAACGTAACATTAAAGCTCAAACATTGCGTTGAAATGAATAAGAAAAGAGAAAACAGTAAATGTGGTTTCATGCATGGTTTTTTTTCAAATATAAGTAATTGTATTTTCTACAAAAAGTCATTTAGCAAAGATTTCAAGAGTTTTTGTATTAAAAGGCTATATTTTAAAATAGTACTTTCTGTTGAACCATATTTTGTTAAATTTGGCGATATGATCAGACTTGAGCGTTTGTTACTTTCTCTCTTGATTCTCTCCGTCTGTTCCATCACTGCGCAAAACAATGCGTTTCGTGATTTGGACTATGCACTTACTGTTTATGACAGTAAGAGTGGCTTGAATCAAAAGCAAATTGTTTCTTTTTGTAAGGATCCGGATTCTGGTTTGCTGGTATGCGCCACCGCCAATGGTTTGAACTATTTTGATGGAACACATTTCTTTCCCTATCACCAAACGCCGGCCAAAGAGCAAATCTTATTAGCGGAGATGAGCTACTATAGGCCACTGGATGCAATCATTGGCTATAGTGACATGCGTACATTGTATTCCGCCAAGGGTGGTATGACGGAGCTGATTAAGGCGAATGCTTTTGATCTATCAGAAGATGAGGTTTGGGTGTTGGACGGTCTTGGTGATGTAAAACTCTTCCGAGGAAATCAATTTCTCACACCAGAAAAGGTCTATAGAACAGGTATTTTAAATTCCTTTAGCATCCGACGCTTGCCTGATGGCAAGTTCATAATTGCCGACTTCGAAAAAGCTGAGCTTTTTGACCCCGAAACGAATCAAGTCACTAGACTTGTTGACGAGGGGCTATGGTATATTTCGAATGATGAGGAAAATGATGTTTTTTATTGCTGGTCTCCCAAATCAGTTTGGAGCTATGAAAATGGAAAATTGAATCCTGTTTTTACAAGTGAAGGAAAATTCTTCATTCGACACATTGCCTTTCATGATGATTTTTTATGGATAAGTACATATAACGGATTGTATGAGCTGCATCAAGGCAAAGTGAAACACATCAACCAAGAGAATTTACTTCCAACGAATCAGCTTAGTCAGATTTGGTATGATAAATCTTCTATGTGCTTACTTGTTGGGACCAATAATAGAGGATTACTCAAATTAGAAAAGGGTTGCGCTAAAACCTTGTATCGTGGGCATCCTTACTTGCAAGACACATTCAGTTCCTTGAAGTGGATAAATGGCGATTTGTGGGGTATAACTGCTGGTGGTTTGGTGAGATTGAAGAATGATAGTGTTGTTTTTTCGATGAATACTGGTTTTTATCTGGCTTCTATGAATATTGATTTTCCCAATGTCTTTTTGGGTACATGGGGAATGGGCTTGCGCAGATGGAATTTTGTGACCAAGAAATACGAAAACGTCAGTCTTCCGACATTTAAGTCTATACAAAACATTGCCTTTGATAAATCAGGGAGGCAATGGGTAGCGACAAGTGAGGGACTATTTAGAGAAGAGAGTATTGGTGCTGAAAATTACATCCCAACAGAAATTACAAAACCCATCACTGCTTTGTATTTTGATGATGATGGAACTGTTTGGGCGGGTGGAAAAGGAGGGATTTACCACATCGATGATTCAGGTAAAATTTTGAAAGCTTGGGCAAATTCTCAAAAAATAAACTTCTTTGATCTTCGCGCTTTCTATAGGAGTAATTCAGGTATTCTATACATCGGCACTTACGGCGATGGTTTACTCGCTATCCAAAACGAAGAGCTCATTTATCTGAATAAAAAGAAAAACTACTTGGTTGGAAAAGACATATTCACTCTGGCTCCAACGTTGGATGGATATCTCTTGATTACTACAAACAGCAGTATCCTAGCGCTTTCCGAACAGGCATTGAATGAATTTGTCGCAGATAAGCGCAACTTCCTAATTCCAATGAAATTTGAAGAAAACGCAGGAATCATGAATACTGAGTTTAACGGTGGGTTTGGTAACAACTGGGCGCAGGCTGATTCGCGTACTTTTTATTTTCCATCCATTCAAGGGATTGTCAAATACACGCACAACCCGGTGAAAATCGAAAAAAACGAGCTTGTCATTCGAGAATTTCTTGTAGATGGCGTTTCCGTGGATTCATCCTTGCCGATAAATGATAAATTAGGGATGGTTCAAGTGATTTTTAATTCTGCTAATTTTGGTTCTTTCCGCAATCAATATTATCAATACAAGCTTGAGATCGATGGTGAATCCTCCGACTGGAGCAGTCCATTTAAAGAGGGTAAAATGACTTTTTCTCAATTGGAAGTTGGTGCCTACAAACTCTATCTGCGCGCAGTAGACGGGACACACAGCGAAGGAGGCGAGATTGTTTCAATGTCATTTAAAATCACAGGAAATTTTTAAGAGCAACCCTGGTTTAGAACATTGCTCAATTTTGTAATGGCAGCGATTATTGCAGTTTTACTTATTGTAATTTTTACAAAAAGAAAGAAATAAAATTTAATTTTCGCTTTCTTTATAAAGCGTGTCAGCAATGCGCTGAATGATCATCTGGGTAATGCGCTTATTCATTTCCGACATGTTGGCGCTATAAAAATCGTATTCCTCCAGCGTCATGAGACCCACTACCATTCCAATCATCTGGTTTTTAAAAGGGACTTGAGATTGAATAAATGGCTTGATTTCTCGGATGTATTGTTCCTTTGTATGAACACGCGCAAGTATTGAAAAAAAATTGGGAGTATTTTCGACAGCACGCAGTATCAACTCATGTTGCAACTTGATGATAGGACGCAGAACGCTATTCTGAAATATCTCATGTGGGTGCTGCTGTTCAGGCTTCTCCACCTTGATTTCAGGCCGTAATTGATAAATCTGGGAACTGCGATGAATCATAGAGACTAAACAAAAAAGGTCAAATAGTGTTCACAGTACACTTTATTTCTTTTTAGCAACAAACCAAACGGAAAGTCCAACTTTTCTGAACAATATCAAATCTATAAGCTTCACCAAAGGAAGGGCGCGATCGAAAAGACGCATGGCGCTTGGGCTAATTTCCCGTTTTTTCAAAATGCTTCCACTAACAAACCAGCCTGGAATTCCTGCAAAATTGAAGTAGCGCATTTTGACCAACGCCACGTTGTTGGGTATATAGAGTGAAAGCGTTTTTTTTGTAAATCTTCTATAATGACCTAATTCTTTGTCGAAGGCATTATACAACCACTGATAAGCCGGAACAAGTACGATCAAATTACCACCACTTTTCAAAAGTTTGGCCGCATTGCGCATCGCCTGATGATGGTCTTCGATGTGTTCTACCACATTCAAGGCGAAAACAGTATCGAATTGCCCAATCAAATCGGAATATTCCTTTTCAAAATTCTCATGTACCATGTCAACCGAACGAACATTCGGTTCGGGTAGATGGAACTTATCCATTAAGTAGTGACGATAATTATCTCTTAAATCGCTGAGAACAATATCTTTTTTATCTCTAATAAAAAATGTACTGATATTCCCTATGCCGCTTCCCAATTCGATGATCTTGCCTTCGCAATATGGGGCAATGGTGCGAAACATCCACTCGTTAAAGGCAGGCGCATTGCTGATTGCCTCCAACGTCGAAATACCATATTTATCAACTTCTTCGTGACTCACTTCAAGTGTTTTCTATCCCAAATATTATATTTCATGATACACCAAATGGCTCTGAATCCATCTTTCCAGCCTATTTTTTTTCCTTCAGCATAAGTGCGACCGTAATAACTGATTCCGACTTCGTAGATTTTTATTTCCGGGATACGTGAAAGTTTTGCGGTTAGCTCTGGCTCGAAACCGAATCGCTTTTCTTTTAACAGAAGGCTTTTGGCAATGCTACTTCTCACCATTTTATAACAAGTTTCCATGTCGGTGAGATTCAAATTGGTGAGCGCATTGCTCATAGCGGTGAGCACTTTATTACCGATGCTGTGCCAGAAGAATAGAATGCGATGTCCGCCACTTCCCTTATACCGTGAGCCGTACACCACGTCTGCTCCCGCCTTCATTACCACTTTGATCATTAAGTTGTATTCTTCTGGATCATATTCGAGGTCTGCATCCTGCACGATGAGATAATCTCCAGTAGCAATTTCAATTGCCTTGTGAATAGCAGCTCCTTTCCCTTGATTGAAGGGTTGTTTAAAAAAGGTAATAGGGAACTCAGGATGTGCATTCATGTAGCGATGCACAGCACCATCGGTATCGTCTTTAGAAGCGTCATTCACAATGATGACTTCCTTTTCAACTTCGTAGCTGAGTTTCACCAATCGTACTTTATCCAATATCTCATGGATCGTTTTCTCCTCGTTGTAAGCGGGAATAAGAATAGAGAGCTTTTTCAAGGTGGTCTTGCCTTTTTGGATTGGCTGCGAATATAATTCTTACTTTAAGTAGAGTGACTATATTTGTGAAAATACTCTTTAATTATGTGGCGTAAGATAGTTGTTGTTTTTGCTTGTTTATCAATTGTTTACTCCTCTCTCTCTCAAAACAGCGCAGATATTCTTCTTGAAATAAAAAAGCTTGGCACCACAGGCTCAGTGCTCTATGTGGCCGCCCATCCTGATGATGAAAATACGCGACTATTGGCTTATCTGGCCAACGAGCGCAAGATGCGAACCGGATATTTATCACTTACACGCGGTGATGGTGGTCAAAACCTCATCGGTGACGAACAAGGGGTAGCACTTGGACTTATTCGTACGCACGAATTATTGCAAGCGAGGGGAGTGGATAGAGCCGAACAGTTTTTCTCCAGAGCATATGATTTTGGATATTCCAAAAATCCCGAAGAAACGTTCGGTTTTTGGAATCGCGATAGTGTGCTTGCTGATATGGTTTGGATTATTCGCACTTTCAAGCCGGACGTGATTATTTGTCGTTTTCCAACCACTGGCGAAGGTGGGCATGGACATCACACGGCCTCTGCTATTCTCGCTGAAGATGCTTTTGTTGCAGCGGCTGATCCAACGAAATTTTCTTGGCAACTCAAACACACAGAAGTATGGCAAGCGAAGCGATTGCTGTGGAATACATTCAATTTCGGCTCCACCAATACCACTTCTGAAGATCAGTTGAAAATAGATGTCGGTGCATACAATCAATTGATGGGAAGAAGCTACGGTGAAATAGCCTCGGAAAGCCGCTCCATGCACAAAAGTCAAGGCTTTGGCTCAGCAAGACAGCGCGGCATCAATTACGAGTATTTCAAATTGATGAAAGGAAGTCCAGCAGAGAAAGATCTTTTTGACGGCGTGGAAACCAGTTGGACAAGAATAGCCTCTGCTTCTGGAATTCAAGCTCTGATCAATGATGTAGTCTACAACTTCAAAGCGGATGCACCACAAAATGTGCTACCACAATTATTAGAAATTAGAAAAAAAATTCAAGGACTTTCCGAAAAAGATCCAGTGGTGCGGTATTGGAAATTGAACAAACTCGCACAAGTAGAGAAGATAATTCTCGCGTCTGCGGGCGTTTTCGCCGAATCTTTTGCGGCCGACTTTATGGTAGTGCCAGGGGGCGAAACCACTATCACTTCACAAATACTTCAACGTAATGGAGTAGATTGCGTTTTAGAAAAAATAGTATTTCCCATCACTGGCGATTCAATTACCAACAAAATATTGGGCGCAAACGAACTGAGTACATTCAAACATCAATTGAAAGTGCCGTCTAACAATGGTTACACCAATCCCTATTGGTTGAATCAACAGCATACTTCTGGAGAGTTTTTAATTGAAGACTTAACCATTATGGGAGCTCCTGTAAATGATGCTGCCTTTAGGGTCGAGTATTGGTTGAAAATTAATGGCGAGTCTTTTCAAATCTCCGCACCTGTCCGATACAAATACACCGATCCTGTGAAAGGCGAGGTCTATCGTGAGTTGGAAGTGCTACCGGCGGTAACTATTAATGCCGAATTGAATAGTTTTGTTTTTAACGAGCTAAAGCCAAAAACGCTTATTGCAACGATTCGCTCTAATGCGCCCGCCAAAGGCGAGGTTCGATTGATTGCACCAAAGGGCTGGATTTGTTCGGTGGAAGATGCACAATTTGATTTTTCAAAAAAGAATCAAGAAAAAAGAATTAAGATCAATGTGATTCCTTCAACCAACGCGAGTTCGGATGATTTGAAACTGACTTTAGTAGTTGGAGATAGAATTTATAATCAGGCCATCACTCGTATAGAGTACGATCATATTCCGTATCAATTTATCTTGAGTGTGTCGAAAGTAAAACTGGTCCTGGTAGATTTAAAATTGGGTAAAAGGAAAATAGGATACATTCCTGGAGCCGGTGATTTGGTCGTGCAGTCGCTGCGTCAGGTGGGTTATCAAGTAGATGAATTGACGGATGATTTTCTTGCCACTGGCGACTTGTCGCAATACGAGGCTATCATAAGTGGTGTACGCGCATACAATGTCAATGAGCGTCTTGAAATTTATCAAACAAACCTGATGAAGTATGTAGAAAATGGTGGCAATTATATCGTTCAGTACAATACGAATAGTAGGGTAGGGCCTATCAAAACAGGTGTTGGCCCGTTTCCTTTTACAGTTTCTCGCAATCGCGTTACTGATGAAAAATCTCCTGTTTCCTTTTTAATTTCTGATCATCCTTGTTTGAATGTGCCGAATAAGATTTCATTAAAGGATTTCGAGGGTTGGGTGCAAGAACGAGGAATTTATTTCGCGACAGAAATTGATACTTCTTATCAGAAAATTCTCGCGATGAATGACGCTGGAGAGGAGCCCTTTGATGGTAGTCTTATTGTCGCCAAATACGGCAAGGGACACTTTGTGTACACGGGTTTGGCATTCTTCCGCCAACTCCCAGCAGGCGTTCCGGGTGCTTATCGTCTTTTCTCGAATCTGATTGATTTAAAATAAATGAAAAGACATCACAACGAATCGGATGAATACCGCTGGAATCGCTGGTATATCGCGACGATTGTGGTGTTGGTCATCACAATAGCCTTTTTATGGTGGCTTAAATGGAGGTTCGCATGAGTGTCATCGATTGGATTGTGCTCTGCGGAACGCTAGCTTTTATAGTGCTTTATGGAATTTGGAAAAGCAGGGGCACCAACACTGTCAGCGGTTACCTCTTGGCTGATCGTCAATTGCCTTGGTATCATGTTGGTCTTTCGGTGATGGCCACTCAGGCATCTGCGATTACTTTCATTTCCGCGCCAGGTCAAGCCTACGGCGATGGTCTGCGGTTTTTGCAATTTTATTTTGGATTGCCCTTGGCGATGATTGTGTTGTGCGTCACGTTTATTCCGGCGTTTCGAAAATTGAATGTTTACACTGCGTATGAGTTTTTAGAAAAGCGATTTGATTTTAAAACAAGAACGCTTACTGCTTTACTATTTCTCATACAAAGAGGGGTTAGCACGGGTATTACCATTTATGCACCAGCGATTATTCTCAGTGCTATTCTCGGTGTAGATGTGATCTACACCATTTTAATGAATGGGATTCTCGTCATTATCTACACTGTTTATGGCGGCACAAAGGCCGTTTCGCATACGCAGATGCTCCAAATGATCATCATCTTTTCAGGATTATTCCTAGCTGCTTTTATGGTCATTCACCTTCTTCCCGAAGACGTGGGTTTTGTGGAAGCCCTCGATGTAGCAGGTGTGATGGGACGAATGAATACGATTGAAACCAATCTCGATTGGAATGATAAATACAATATCTGGTCAGGTTTGATAGGTGGTTTTTTTCTTCAACTTTCATACTTCGGTACGGATCAATCGCAAGTAGGGCGCTACCTCACAGGCAGCAGCATTGCACAAAGTCGCTTGGGATTATTAATGAATGGTATGGTAAAAATACCCATGCAGTTTTTGATTATGCTCATAGGTATTTTAGTTTTTACATACTATCAATTTTACGCTCCTCCTGTTTATTTCAATGAAGTGGAATTGGAGAAATTGGAACGTTCCTCCTATGTTCTAAAGCTGGACTCGCTCAAACAGAATCATGTCGTTTTATTTGAGAAAAAGCAAGCAGCTCTTCAAGATTATGTGGAGGCATCAAAGAGTGGAGATGTGCATTCTATAGAACAGTCAAAGCGCGACTTGCAACAATTGCATCAAGCATTTTCAGACAATCACAAAGGTGTAGATGAATTGGTGCAGAAGAATAATGTGAAAGCGAATAAGTCGGATACGGATTATGTATTTCTGGAGTTTATTACCAGCAAGCTACCAGTGGGAGTGATTGGCATATTGGTAGCGATTATCTTCCTAGCATCCATGGGCAGTGCGGCGAGCGGATTGAATAGTTTGGCTTCCACCACAGTGATTGACATCTATCGACGCATTGCGAATGATGATGTGAAAATGGAATCCTTGGAAATGAAGGCATCTCGTTGGAGTACGATTGGATGGGGAGTTTTCTGTATGGCCGTTGCGATTTTTGCCTCTCGACTTACAAGTTTGATCGAGGCTGTAAATATACTTGGTTCACTGTTTTACGGAACCATTCTGGGTATATTTATCGTGGCATTTTATTTCAAAAAAATAGCGGCGAATGAAACATTCATCGCCGCTATAATCACTGAAATTATTGTCATTCTTTTATGGCAATTTGACGTCATGGCCTTCTTATGGCTCAATGTAGTCGGCTGCCTCACCCTCCCCGCAGTCGCTTTCGCGCTTCGCGCGAAGAACAAGAACAAGGGAAATAAATTCTGAATTCTCGCCGCTTGTCGCTTTGTCACTAACTAGTCACTAGTCGTTAGTATCTAGTCGTTAGTATCTAGTCGTTAGTATCTAGTCGTTAGTATCTAGAACTTACTTGCTCTCCTTCAACAGTTTCTCTCCCATCTTCACGTATGCGTCGTCGCCGTCGGCTTTGGCGAGTTCGATTACTTTTTGAGCGGTTTCTGCGGCGCCTTTTTTGTCACCCATTTTAAATTGAATATTGCCCTTCAACATGAATACCCAGTAAGCTGACGGATTCATTTCTGTCGCTTTGGTAGCCCACTCTAATGCTTGCTTGAGGTCTTTGTTGTTGTCATAATAGTAACGAGCAGCAGTATAATAAGGCTTGGTGTCCTTGATCATTACGTTCTCGATATTCTTCATGATTTTCTCATCCACTTCTACGCGAATGCCGAATGCCACACGTGTATTTTCCCACACCAATTCAATATTAGCGGTTGTAGCTGTTTGATCTGCGATGTTGATGGTGAAGGTCTCTACCTTCGGACTTACTTGAGTTGGCTTCACATCAAAGCGCAATAATTCATTTTCTTGCTTGTATTCACCAACATTACCCCCAAGTTTTGTGTCTTTGTATAGCATGATCGTCCACGACTCTTTGTTTGGAATAGAATATAAAGCATAGGTGCCCGCGGCAACTTCTTTGCCTTCCACGAATGTAGTTTCGCCGAAAGTAATGATGGTAGCACCATTAGCTCCTGTTCTCCAAATTTGTCCAAAGGGAACAACATCTCCATATACTGCGCGGCCTTTCGCGCTTGGTCTAGAATATTCAATCGTGATGTCAGACAAACCGAAAGCTTGCTTCAGCGTGGAAAGCGGACTTGGTGCTGGTGTTTTAAGTTGTTGTGATTGCGCATTGGTGATAGCCATCAATGCTATGGCAAGAACTGCAAATACTTTTTTCATAAAAAATTTGGTTTAATGAATTTTCGCAAGATTACTACAATTTGTTTTGACCATTTGTTTTTTTATGTGTGAAGAAATGATAAATGCAACTATTTTCACCAACGCATAGTCTTTAAAGTACATGAGCAACTTCTACAGATTTCTATCGCTATTGCTGGTTTGTTTTTTACATCAGTGTCTAGCTGCGCAGACGAGCGATTGCGAAACAGCGAGTTCTGTATGTGCGGGTCTTTTTGAGCAAAATAACAGTCCTGCCGGAACTGGCAACGTCTTCGAACAAGCTCCCGGGAGTTGTCAGACCTTTGGTGAATTCAATAGCGCATGGTATGTGTTTACAGTGCAAGAAGATGGAGATCTTTCATTTATTCTTCAACCGAATGATAATGCAGATGATTACGACTGGTCGCTTTACGACATCACGCAAGGCGGTTGCGCAGGAATTAATACAGGTGTATCTCCAGAAATAAGTTGTAATAGTTACGGAAGCTTTGACCCAGAGCAAGGACCCACAGGTATCAGTTCTGCAAACGGAGGCACTGGTAATAGCAATGGTCCTGGAAATGCTGCAGGACCTCCTTTCAACGCTGACCTTCCAGTGACACAAGGGCAAGTGCTCGCTTTGGTTGTAATGAATTTTAGCGCAACACTTAACGGATATTCTTTGGAGTTTGGAAATGAGGCGGAGATTTTTGATAATACGCCACCAGTGGTCACAGATGTTCAAGTCAATTGTGCTCAAAACGAAGTGACTGTGACGTTTAGTGAGAGTTTATTGTTGTCGGAATTCAATGCGAATGAAATTGTAGTCAGCGTAGAAGGGACTTTTGTAGCGGTAACGTCTATTGAAAGCACAGGAAATACCTACGTTTCAGAAATTACACTCGTAACGCCTGATTTGGCGAATGAGACTGGCGTTGCTGAGGTTTTGTTTGAAGCAGAAATTACAGATGTGTGCGGTAATGTGCTCACTAGTGACTTTCCAGTGACCTTAGAGGGAGCGATGACGATTGAAATATCCACAGGTCCTGCGTGCAATGGACAAGGCGGAAGCATCGAAGTGGAAGTAGCAAATGCCGGAGTGAGTTGTCCTACGCTAACCATAAATGGTACTGCCATTCCGAGCGCTGAAGCAGGTTGTGGGCCGCTTTTGGCTTCTAATTTAACTCCGGGAAATTATAATGTAAGTGTTACAAATAATGACAATGGATGCGTGATTACACAAAACAACATTGCGGTAATTAATGATAATCCAATCGTGAATGCTGGTCTTGACTTTTGGTCATGTGAATTGTCAAGCGCTATAAGCATAAACGTACCTGCGGGCAATTTTGTGTGGACAGGTCCTGCTGGTGTGTCTTTTCAAGATCCCAACTCCCCTCAAACAATAGTGTCAGTGATCGCGCCAGGCACATACGCCATAACAGGAACATTGACGGTTGGGGAATGTGTAGCTACCGATGAAGTGAATATCTCATTTTCAAGTCCGCCAAATTTGAATATAGAACCAACAGCTCTCAGTTGCTTTTACCTATGCGATGGTGCTGTGAGTTTTCAAGATGATAATAATCCATCTATTGAAGTAGAAATAGACGGTGTAATCGAGACTGGAAATCCTGTTGTTTTCGAAAACTTTTGTGCGGGGAGCTATGACGCTTTAGTAACCTTCACCCCCGGTTGCTTTGCGTTCTATTCATTTACCATTGAAAGTCCTTTGGCATTTTCTGCCGATTTCGAATACACCCCAAATCCGGCAACGGTCGACAATTCGGTAGTTACCTTTACTGCACTCGAAGAGATTTATGATTCACTCGAATTCATAATCCCAAGTATTGAAGGAGAGCGATTTGTGACGAACCCATCTATCGTAGAGCTTCCTGCTTTGCCAGGTTTTTATAATGTGGAATTGGTGGTGTATTCAAATGGCTGTGAGCAGCGCAGTACGTTATCGGTTCGTGTAGTTGATAATTTGGTGGTATTCATCCCAAACAGTTTCACACCCGATGATGATGGATTGAATGATGTCTTTCTTCCAATTTTCTCAACGGAACCTGAACTTTATTCTCTACAAGTTTTTAATCGCTGGGGAGACAAGATTTTTGAAACTACTGATTGGAAACAGCCGTGGCTTGGCGAGGTAAATGAAGGCGAGTATTATGGAATGAATGATCTATATTTTTGGAAGATGAGCTACAAGGGCGCAGATATCGACGTGGTAGAGCAGGAGGGGAACGTGATTTTGATTCGATGAACGCTTTTCGTATATTTCGGGGTTGTTCGAATTGTTAAAAATCACAGAAAGTTTACAATTTTGTTATAACTTAAATATATTTGTGGTGAATAAGGTGTGATTGGTCTAAATTTCCAATGAGTTCGTCTTATTTCACTAACAACCTTAAATCATTAGCAAATGGAAATTTCTACTCGAATTTCTGCATTAAGAGTCTTTTTACTAGCTATCATGTTTGTGCCTGTATCACTTATGGCGCAAGAGATTTCAGTGGCTATGAAGTGGAATCAGGTTCAGTTGAACGGTATTCGAAAGGATGCAGCGCGTCCTACTGTTCAAGCAAGAAACCTTTATCATGCCTCTATACTTCTTTACGACTGTTGGGCTGTTTATGACAATGATGCTTCTACCGTTTTTCTCGGTAAAACTCTAGGCAACTACACATGCCCTTTCAATGGAATTATCATTCCTGAAGATCGTCAAGCGGCGCAGGAAAAAGCAATGAGCTATGCTATGTATCGCTTCATGGCACATCGTTATAGCAATGCACCGCTCAATAACTGGAACACATTTATTCTGGGTTATTGCAATGATTTGATGGCAGAACTAGGCTATCCAACAAATATTACTTCTACGGATTATAGCGATGGTGACCCAGCCAAATTGGGAAATTATATCGCTGCCCGCATGCAAGAGTACGCGTTTCAAGATGGATCGAACCAGCAGTTCAATTATGCTAATCAATATTATCAAACGGTAAATGGGGATTTATTCCCAGAGATACCAGGTAACGCCCTACAATACGACGGTAATCGTTGGCAACCGCTTTCTTTGACAGTCACTCTTGACCAAAATGGATTCCCATTAGCGAATTCGGCTCCAGCCCTCTCATCAGAATGGGGAAATGTCGTTCCTTTTGCATTAACCGAAGAAGATAAAACAGTTTATCAAAGAGATTCATACAACTGGAACGTTTATCACGACCAAGGACACCCTCCTTATTTAGATACCATCACAGAAGTAGAAAGACAATGGGACGAAGATTTCTTCCGTTGGGGCTTCGCTACAGTTGCCATTTGGCATAGCTTCCATGACGTTGCAGATGGCGTGATGAAAGACATCAGTCCAAATTCAATTGGGAATGTCGATTTAAGCACGTTGCCGACCACGTTCGAAGAATACAAGAATTTTTATAATGTATTTGAAGGTGGGACCTCTTCGGATCAAGGTTATGATATCAATCCTGCAACAGGTCTTCCATATCCAGAACAAATCGTGCCTCGCGCCGACTATTCACGTGTGCTCTCAGAATATTGGGCGGACGGTCCACAATCAGAAACTCCTCCCGGTCACTGGTTTTTAAATATCAATAATATCAACCAACACCCATTGCTCGAAAAGCGTTGGGGAGGCGAAGGAGATATTCTTGAAGATCTAGAATGGGACGTTAGATCCTATCTAGCGCTTGGTGGTGCTATTCACGATGCAGCCGTCGCATGTTGGTCTACCAAAGGTTATTATGATTTTACACGCCCAATCATGGCGATTCGCTACATGATCGATCACGGTCAATGCAGTGATATGTCGTTACCAAATTATGACCCTGCTGGTATCCCGCTTATACCCGGCTTCATTGAAGTGATTGAAGAAGGTGACCCATTGGCGGGTACAAATAATGAGCACGTAGGAAAAATTAAACTCTATACTTTCCGCGGTCCAGTGGAAGCAACTGGAATGGACGGTGTGGGTTGGATTCGTGGAGAAAATTGGTGGACCTTCCAAGTGCGCACTTTCGTGACACCTCCATTCCCCGGTTATTATTCTGGACACTCTACATATTCTAGAACAGCAGCCGAGGTTCTCACGCGCATCACAGGTAGCGAATACTACCCTGGTGGTCTTGGAGAATTTGTGGCCAATCCCGGTTATTTGCGCGCAAGCACTGGCCCAAGCGTTCAAACACGCTTGCAGTGGGCCAAATATGCTGATGCGGCTGATCAGTGCAGCCTCTCACGCATCTATGGCGGTCTTCACCCACCATGCGACGACATCCCGGGACGCAGAGTAGGATTGCTTGTAGGTCCTGCGGCGTTTGAAAAGGCAGAATCTTTTATGTTGGCGGGAATTCCTCACGTGGCTTCTATTAGCGCAGACAAGACTTTGATCACTGACGCTGACGTTAATTCAACGGTTACAATCACAGTAACTTTCACTGAAGAAATGAATACTGGATTCACTCCAGAGATCCAATGGACTACGATGAACCCAACCACTTCAGCATTAGCCCTAGCTTCTCAAGGTTGGGTGGACGCACAGACTTACACGCTTACATACAATATCCTCGACGCAAATCAAGCTCTAGGAAACGTTGTATTTAAGATGAACGACGCGAAAGATCCTGATGCAAACTCAATCGTACCTGCTTTGGCAAATGTCTTTATTATTGATACTTCTAACCCAAGCATCGTTACAGCAAACATATCAAGCACGCTCATTAACGATGCGACGGCGCAAGATGGATTTATCACAGCCACTTTCAATTTTACTGAAGCTGTGAATCAAACTACTGTTCCAAACATCACTTTCGCTGATGAAAATATTGCGGCTGCTGTATCACACAACACCTCACTCAGTTTTTGGCAAAGCGCTACGTCATATCAAGCTTTCTTTGATGTGGTAGACTCAAACATAGAAGGTTTTGGTAATATAGCTATCACAGGTGTTGCTGATATCAATGGCAATCCAATGGTGGAATATGGAAATGGCAATTTGTTTGAATTGGATACACAAAACCCTACATCAACAATCAACACTTCTGAACTAGGAATCAACTTCCAAACGATTAGCGATAACTTTACAGTGCAAGCGGTGTATCCAGAACCAATGAGTGCTCTTGAAGTTCCTAGTATCGCGTTTTCTGGTAATGACATTTCTGCCGTTCTTGGTAGCGTTGTTTCAGAAGGTTGGACAGATACGCAAACCTATCAGTGGACGTATGCAATCAACCAGGTTGCAGAAGAAATTGAAGGTATCAACATTACGATTTCTGGTGGTGAAGATGCGAACGGAAATGCTGCAAATTCAGCTGAGTTTAACAATGCATTCGAAGTCGACTTTAATGCTCCTGTTATCACAAGTACTACAGAAGTAAACTTCACACTCACCGATGCAAACGCAGTTGAAAATACTTTCGGTTGGACCATTGATTTCAATGAACCAATGAATACAGAAGTATTGCCTTCGGTGGTGCTTTCAACAGAAGCACAGTCTTCAATTGAAGTAAACACTTTAACTTCTGAATGGCTCAGCGAAACCTCAGTGGTGATTTACTTTGATGGTATCGATGAAGGTGTAGAATTATCCAATGCATTTGTTACCCTATCAGGATATGAAGATGCCAATGGTAATGTGACAGGGGAAACGAACGATGTTGGCAATATCATCATCGATACGCGCAATCCAATTGCTGATTTTGTTTCTTCTACAAACAATGAATTCGGATCTTCAAACAACCTTGTGATATCTTTCGATGAGCCAATGAATGTCAATGTTGCGCCATTGGTAGTGGTAGAACCAATTGAAGCAGCAGATCTTCTCACAGGAATTACTGGTGAATGGCTCAGTGCTACTTCATATCAAGTGAATTTTGCTTGGGAAACATCTGGCACATTCAATGGTGTAGCAAATGTTACCATTAATGCTGCACAAGATGTATTGGGCAACCCTATGGAAGAGTCAATAATCAATGACGCATTCGAGGTGACTTATGTAGGCGTGGATGAGCTTGCTCTGGGCACTGCTAGACTTTACCCAAATCCATTGATGGAAGGCCAAAATGCAATTGTTGAATTGAGCGGTGATATGAAGAATATCAATATCCAGATTCTAGATGTGGATGGCAAAGTGGTGTCCAACAATCAAAATATAAATACTTCGAATCAAAGAATAGAATTGCCTACAGCTAGACTTGCAGCAGGCAATTATCTAGTAAGACTCTACAACAACAAGGCTGAAACGACGCTCAAGTTGATGATTTTGAAGTAAAGAATAATGATGCGAAGTATCGCTATATTGAAATATGAAAGCGCAGAAGAAAGAATGTACTTTCTTCTGCGTTTTGGCATTTTAGGCTGCTTCGTGGGACATGGCGTGTGGGGTTTGATTGGAAAAGAATCATGGCTCGCTTTTTTTAATGTCTTTTATTTCCCTGATTCTATCTCGCGCATTGCAATGCCAATCGTGGGATTGATGGATATCACTGTTGGACTGGTTTTATTTTTCGCACCTTCCCGCCGATGGCTTTGGTGGGCTGCGATTTGGACAATCTTCACCGCAATGCTGCGCCCCAGTGCGGGTATGGGGATGTCAGAGTTTTTTGAGCGCGCTGGAAATTATGGTGTTCCTATCGCTATGCTTTACTTGACAGCGAGCATCCATCCCCGACTTCAATTCACGGGCGCAATTCATTTTCAAGATATACAATGGGAAAAATATCATTTGGGATTTGAACGCATCCTTCGTTGGTCGCTTTTCCTATTGCTTGCAGGGCATGGAGGTCTCGCGTTTTTTAATGAGCATCCTGTGATAACAAAACATCTTGATTTTATCGGTTGGGGCACCTCGCGCTCCAATATTATGATATTCGGGGCATTTGAAATGTTGCTCGGTTTGGTAGTTCTGCTTCGCCCACGCATCGCTGGTTTGATGGTTTTTGTGCTGCTTTATAAACTATTTACAGAATCACTACACCCAATTGCCGGTCATTCGCGCGATGTATTTGAAACAATAGAGCGAATGGGTGATTATGTAATTCCATTAATTCTTATCGCTTACTATGCCCACTTCCCGAAGCGCTAGTGCTCTTTTCGTTATTGTGTTTTTTTCTTTATTTTTTTCTGGAAAAATAATAGCGTCCGACTTTATCGTCAGCTTTGACTACAAGGATGCGGCGCCGCTTGATTCCAATATCTCCGCTTTTCAAAATTGGTGGAATCATTTTGAAAATGAAGAAAACTTTGAAAAATCAAATGATATATTAAAGCCTTATGGCGTAAATCCTAGCCTTTTCCTAAATGTAATGGGGTATCAGAAAAATGCCGAGGATTGGAAAAAATTGAATCACCGCTTGGATTACGCGATAGAATTAACCGTAAAAGAAAAGGAACAACTGCTAAGATTAATTAAGGACATTATTTCTAAAATAGATGAAAAAAAGCAAGCTCTGAAAGCAGACAAACAGCGCTTCGTAGAACTGACTTTTGCTTCTACCGCAGGCAAATATCAAGTTAGTTTTTTTAATTATTCATTAGAAAAAACTAAGGCCCCTCGAATTACTGCAAGCAAAAAAATATCGCCATTAGGAGATTCTAAATGGATGAAGAAAAATGGAAAATTTAGAAAACCGAATGTTCATTCGGGCGCTTTGATTAGTCAGTATTTTACATTTTCTAATTTAGAGAGTTTGAATCTTTCATGGTCTGTAAACGATCAATCATTTTCATTTACACTTCCAAGTATAGAAAGGAATCCGCCATTTATCGTCGATTTTTTCGCATCCGAATATGCACCTATGGAAACTCAAAGGGTGTTTTTGACGTGGAATGTTTTGGGCACTAAAGAAATCATGATGGATATGGGTGTGGGCATGCAGCCTTCAAAATGGCAAATTAGTATTTCCCCTGAAGATACCATAGTTTACACACTCACGGCCACCAATGCTCATGGTAGTGTTACAAAACAAGTGAAGCTGGATGTAGAACAAATAGTGCTTACCAGTGCAATTATCACTGTATTTACTCCTGAAAAAGGCGATCCAAAGGCAATAGGAACAAAAATCGTTGCAACGCTAGACGGCTATAGTAGAGGAGTTTTAGGGCGTTTTGAAGGAGCTTCAGAACTTGAATGTGAAGGTGTGAAAACACCTTATGTAGGACCTTTCAAGTTTATATACAATGCGCCAGTCTATAAACGTGATTTCGTAAGAGGCCAATTCACAGTCAAAATAGAAGGCGAAAATCCCGATGAATGGCTGTTTTCACCAATTGTCATTCTCCAATTCTCCGATGGTAGTAAGCGCGAGTTGGCGGGTTTTGGCACCCGTTTGCTCAAAACCGGAGCCGAGGCCGAAGTCTTTAAATTTTAATTTTTCAGAAAAACCACCGAATACCATGTTTAGGGTATCGCGTTTACTGTCGCTTTTCGTTTATTTGTAGTTATGAAGACTGCCCTCTCAAATGTCGTTCCCGGCAATAGTGCCACCATCACTGGTGTGAAGCGTGGTGAACTGTTTGCAAAACTTACAGAGTTGGGACTTTTTCAAGGAAAAGAAATCAAAGTCTTATTTAAAGCACCATTTGGCGATCCCATCGCCGTAGATGTGGAAGGTTATGTACTTTCGCTCCGTAAAGATGAAGCCGAACTCGTGGAAGTGGAGGCGAAATGACATTGATTTATGGGAGTGAAACGCATCGCATTAATTGGTAACCCGAATACAGGTAAAACATCCATCTTCAACCTCCTCACTGGCCTCAACCAGCAGGTAGGCAATTTTCCGGGCGTTACTGTTGACAAAAAAACGGGTACCCTCAGTTTAGATTCTGGTGAAAAAGTGGAAGTCATAGACTTACCCGGCACTTATAGCGTTTTCCCTAGATCCAAAGATGAACGCGTTGTTTTCAATATTCTTTCTAAGCCCGATCATCCCGATTTTCCAGAGCTTACCATTGTAGTGGCCGATAGTTCGAACCTCGAAAGGAATCTCTTGCTTTTCACGCAGCTCTATGATATGGGACTTTCGTGTATACTCGTGTTGACAATGCCCGATGTTTCTAAGAAGCGCGATATAAAATTAGATATGCGCGCACTGTCTTTTTTATTTGGCGGTGTGCCGGTGTTAGAGGTGAATGGCAGAACAGGAGAAGGGATTGACAAGCTCAAGCAAACGATAGCACATTACCCTAAGAATATTCAAAAGAAAATTTTCGTTAGCAATCGCTTCGAAGAGTTGTTGCAAAGTGAGGAAAAACAGGCCGCGGATGCGGAAACACGTTTTGCAGCCATTCGCGATATTCTCAAAAGTTGCGAACGCCGCATCGATCGATTTAGCGATCCATTTTCTTCCAAATTGGATAAAATTTTAGTGCATCCGATTTGGGGCTATCTCATATTTACGGGCATTTTGCTTTTGATATTTCAAAGCATTTTCAATTTCGCATCCATTCCAATGGATTGGATTGACGGGCTGTTCAGTGATTTGAGTCATTATGCGCAATCACATTTACCGGAAGGTGTTTTTACCAATCTGTTGTCAGAAGGCATCATTCCTGGAATTGGCGGTGTAGTTGTTTTTGTACCACAAATAGCCTTACTTTTTTTATTCCTGACCATACTTGAGGAGACGGGATATATGGCGCGCGTTGTATTCATCATGGATCGTTTGATGCGACCATTTGGGCTGAATGGAAAGTCGGTAGTACCCTTGATGAGCAGCGTGGCATGCGCCATTCCGGGTGTGATGGCTACACGCAGCATCGCCAGTTGGAAAGATCGTTTGATTACCATTTTGGTAGCGCCGCTGATGTCTTGTTCGGCGCGCATTCCTGTGTATACTCTCCTGATCGCATTGGTCATCCCTGATGCTGAGGTGTGGGGATTTTTTAATTTAAAAGGCTTAGTATTGTTTGGTTTGTATGCTTTGGGAGTCGTTGCAGCGCTATTGATTGCAGCCCTTTTAAAGTGGATCATCAATTCAAAAGACCGCAGTGTATTGTTGTTGGAATTGCCCTCATACCGCTTGCCGCGTGCGAAGTACGTGGCGATATCTGTTTGGGAGAAAGTAAAAGTATTTGTGCTGGATGCTGGAAAAGTGATTTTGGCGATATCAATTATACTTTGGGCCTTGGCCAGTTACGGCCCCGGAGAGCGCATCGAGCGGGCCGTGGCCGCTGTTGAAGTGCAAGCCAGCGAGAGTCAAGAAGAGTATGAATTGAAAATTGCCTCTGCTAAACTTGAAAATTCTTACATCGGCATTTTGGGTCATGCAATAGAACCAGCCATTCGACCCTTAGGCTACGATTGGAAGATTGGAATAGCGCTGATTACATCATTCGCTGCACGCGAAGTTTTCGTGGGTTCGATGGCTACCATATACAGTGTGGGTGAAGATTTTGAAGCCGATTCAAGTCTGCTGGACCGCCTTCGGGAAGAGAAAGATTTGCGCACGGGCCAGCCAGCATACAACCTTGCCAATGGCGCATCGCTCATGGTGTTTTATGTGTTTGCAATGCAGTGCATGGCCACACTCGCCGTGGTGAAGCGCGAAACAAAAACCTGGAAATGGCCGCTGATTCAACTGTTGTATATGGGCATATTGGCCTATCTGGGCGCTTTCATTACCTTTACTGTATTATCATGATACAATCCGCATTAGTCATAGCCAGCATCGGGGGAGCCACTTTCTATCTGTGGCGCCGCTTCTTTGGTAAATCGGAGAAGGGTTGCGAACAATGTGGTAAGACCAACGGTTGATTTCCCCTCTATATTTGTCACATGCAGCCATATATCTTGAGGTATATCGCGGAGGGCGAACACCAAAGACAAGATTTTAAAATGAGAATTGACGATGCCCGCAAAATTGCG
>JBKCOM010000025.1:0-10141 GCA_046309775.1 Flavobacteriales bacterium | reverse complement strand
CGGCTGCATCTGACTGTGAAGACCCGCTCCGAAATTTAGACTCTGCCCAGGCTTGGTCGCATAGCGCGCTCCAACACGCGGCTCTACGATATAACTGTCATTGAATACAAAATACTGTCCATGTAAACCGCTGTTGATGGTCCATCGGTCAGTTGGTCTATTCTGCCAAAGCACATAAGCCTGGGCCAATCCAGCATCACCTTCAAAATCCGTTTGAGTAAAAAATCTGTTCCCTTCAAACAAGACGCTGTCGCGAACATCTATCAAATAATGATCGTACATAACACCTGCCTTGATAGTGTTGCGCGCACTGCGCTTGCTATTCACGTAATAATGCGCACTGAGTTTGTTTTGTCTTTGCGTGACACCATAAAAACGATAAGCATTTCCAGCCACGTCGAGCGTGTCTGTATATCCATCGGTACCTCCGGTTGATGCGGCTATAATGGCTTTACCCTGAGTTTTTTCATTGAAAAAATAAGTGTGTGAAGCGCCTACAACACCAGTGGTGCTTCTAAACTGTTGATTCTCGCGATTGCTTGAATATAGGTTATCGCCCTCTTCTTCGTCGGCTCCGTTGAAGTCAATAAAGCTACTTCCACCGATTCCAAAAATCGAAAACTTACCCGCCTTCTTGGTAGGTAAATCTACTTTGAAAGTAATGTCTTGATACTCCGGAATAGCGCTACCGGTGCCGAAATTCACACCCAACTGATTCATGATTTCTAAAAATGAATAGCGCGCATTCACGATATAAGTGGCGCTACCTCCTTGTTTGAATGGTCCTTCAGCACCGAGTTCAAAACCATTAAAGCCCATCTGCGCCATGTATTCTCGCTTATCGCGATTGCCGCTTCTCAAGCGCAGATCGAATACTCCTGAAAGAGCATTTCCATAGTCTGCTGAAAAAGCACTCGTCGCAAAATCACTATTCGCCAAATTATTTATGTTGAGCAATGAAATTGGTCCACCCGTGGTGCCCACCGTTGCGAAGTGGTTTGGGCTTGGGATATCTATTCCCTCCAAGCGCCACAACACTCCCGTTGGACTATTTCCACGAATAATGATGTCGTTTCTATCATCACTTGCTCCGCTAACACCTGCGTAGTTTTGAGCCATCCGAGAAGGATCTTGAAGCGTGCCGCTGTAGCGCATCGCCTCGTCAACACTAAACGAACGCGCTGATACCGAAGACATCTTATTTACTGATTCTGACTTGTTTTCAGTAGCTACAATCTCCACTCCTGTCAGTGTATTCACACTCTCAATTAATTGTATATTCAACTCTAAATCTTTTCCCGAATTCAATAATAGATTGGAAAATGTTTGAGGCTCATATCCTGTAAACTTCACCTCAATATTGACACGCCCTACTGGAACATTTGTAATTCTAAAAAAACCATCAGCATCTGTTACTGCGCCTGTCAAAGGATTGGTGGATGTAACAACCACCTGCACTCCGTACAGCGGAAACTGACTCTGTTTGTCTATCACAGAACCTCTGATAGTACCTGTATTTTGTGCACTTGCAGTACTAAAACTAAGTAGAGAAATAAGAAAAAGAAAAAGTACAATTGGTCGCATGATTCAATAATTTTAAGCAAACATCCGATCAAGACTGCGCGCAAAAAAACAAGTTCGGATGAACTGCCTTATACCACCGATGAATTATCATCTCCTTCTATTCGTTTGTATTGCAATCCGTTCATGCGCTGTTAAAAGTCGTTAAGCAAGACAGGGATTATGATTTTAACAAATGAAACTCTGCCGTACTTTGCACTCATTATTTAGAAAATGAAATTATTAAGGTTGCAAATACTCATTGCCTTGAGCACCTTCTCGGTTGTTGGTCTCATTGCGTTGCAGCTTTATTGGGTAAATAATACATTCCAACTGCGCGAGCAGAACTTTGCGACCAATGTGAGCAAAGCTCTCCATCGTGTAGCTGATATCATTGAATTGGAAGAAGCAAAAAAAATCGCCGACGGCGATGCGAACCCAGCAAGCGTTCGTGTTTCGGGTAGAGGAAAAAAGAACATCGTCATCAAATCACGTGACAAGTCTTCCAATTATGTTGCAAACGCAAAACTTGACGAAAGTCGCGATTCCGCTTTTTATAGTAAGCTCGGAGATGGCGGAATAGATCAGAGTACTATTTTAAAACAATCGGGGCTATTGGACGATATAATGGGAGGTGCGGTAGACGTCGATATCGTAGCCAAAACTATAGCTGAGCGCGTTGATACTACCAGACTTGATAGCCTCATCACCAGCGAACTAGAAAACTATGGTATCAAGGCTGAATTTAAGTTTGCTATTTTTGACAAAATGCGCGCCCCTGAAGTTATCAGCGAAGAAAACAAGGAGTACATTGAACAGTTCGTAAGTGATGGTTACAAGTGTCAGCTTTTTCCAAACGATCCCTATAGCGACATAAATTATCTCCGCGTATGGTTCCCAAATCAGCGCGGATATCTCGTGCGCTCCATGTGGACCAACCTTGCCTTGTCCGGTGTTCTTCTCATTGTCATAATGTTCTTGTTTTCTTTTTCAATCGGCACCATTTATCGCCAAAAGAAGTTAAGCGACATCAAGAATGATTTCATCAATAATATGACGCATGAACTCAAAACCCCTATTGCTACTATATCTCTGGCGTGCGAAGCGATGAATGACCCCGATATGCAAAAAAGTCAACGCGCCATGCAGACCTATATCGGCATGATTAATGAGGAAAATAAACGTCTCGGAGTGCTTGTAGAAAATGTTTTGAGAACGGCCATTTTTGAGCAAGGAGAAATGCAATTGCGCATCAATAAAGTGAACCTGCATGAAGTGATTGATCAAGTGATTCGCAATATTGAAATTCAAGTGAAGAAGAAAAAAGGTCAGATTATCAAACACCTCGACGCAAGCAACCCCATCATCGAAGGCGACCATTTACACATCACCAATGTGATTTATAACTTGATTGACAACGGCATTAAATACAGTGAAACGGAACCAACCATCGAGATTTTCACACGTGATGAACTCAATGGAATTGCGATAGATTTTAAGGATAATGGAATTGGAATTTCTAGAGAAAACCAACGAAAAATATTCGACAAATTATACCGCGTACCTACTGGTAACGTGCACAATGTAAAAGGCTTTGGCCTTGGATTGAGCTACGTGAAAGGCGTGATTGAAAAGCACAACGGAACAGTAGAGGTAGAAAGTGAAGTGAAAAAAGGAAGCACATTTACGATACATATACCAAGAAAATATGAAAAAGAAAGTTAGAGTTTTACTCTGTGAAGATGATCCAAACCTCGGTACATTGCTTACCGAATACTTGAACGCCAAAGGCTTTGAAACAGACCTCGCAGTGGATGGCGCAGAAGGAAGCAAACTTTATAAGAAAAACACCTACGACTTCCTCGTGCTCGATGTGATGATGCCAGTAAAAGATGGTTTCACACTAGCTGCGGAAATCCGCGAGGAAGACAAACACACTCCTATCCTATTCCTCACTGCAAAAAGCATGAAAGAAGATACGCTCGAGGGCTTCAAAGCCGGCGCTGACGACTACATGACGAAGCCTTTCAGTATGGAAGAATTGCTCGTTCGCATGAATGCAATCCTTCGTCGCACCGCTGCTCTACCGGAAGACGGGGAAGAGGTGAAAGAATTCAAAGTGGGGGGATATCATTTTGACTACAACAAGCAGCGCTTGCTTTTCAACAACCAAGAATACAAGCTCACAACGAAAGAAAATGAGCTCCTTTACTTGTTGTGCAAAAATAAAAATGGCATCATGGAACGCAGCTTCGCTCTTAAAGCCATTTGGGGTGACGACAATTACTTCAACGGCCGTTCGATGGACGTTTACATAGCCAAACTGCGCAAACATCTCAAGGAAGACCCTGCAATTGAAATCATCAATATCCACGGAAGAGGCTTCAAGTTAGTGGATGGCTAAGGTTTGTTTATATTTGCCACAAACAACGTTGGTATATGAGCAAAACCTCATCTTTTAACTTTGCCTTGAGCAAGAAGAATTATTTGGTAATCGTCATCGGCTTAGTGGTAATCACACTCGGCTATATTCTCATGAGTGGTGGTGGCTCTCCCGACCCGAATACTTTCAATGCCGACGAGCTTTTCAGCGCGCGTCGTATTACCCTGGCTCCTATCACAATCCTTATAGGATACGGTATCGTTGGTTATGGCATCATGCTCCGTCCAAAAAACTAAGCGATCATGACGCTGATACAGGCGATCATCATCGCTATTGTCGAAGGGCTCACTGAATTCTTGCCCGTTTCAAGTACTGGACACATGATCATTGCCCAGCACTTACTCGGAGCTCCTGACGATGAATTCACCAAAATATTTATCATCACTACACAGTTCTCAGCTATCTTGAGTGTAGTGCTGCTCTACTGGAAACGTTTTTTCCAATCACTTGATTTCTACTTCAAACTACTAGTTGCATTCATACCCGCGGTAGTGTTGGGTTTGCTTCTGGAAGACTGGATTGATTCGATGCTCGAAAGCGTCACAGGAGTTGCCGCAACTCTACTCCTTGGCGGTATTGTTTTAATTTTCATAGATAAATATCTCAACCCCAAGACGGAGGCAGAAATATCCTATCCTAAAGCATTCAAAATCGGATTGTTTCAATGTTTGGCAATGGTGCCCGGCATGTCACGCTCTGCCGCCACCATCATCGGCGGCATGACACAAGGACTTACACGCAAACAAGCCGCCGAATTTTCATTCTTCCTCGCTGTGCCCACTATGTTTGGCGCCAGCACGCTCAAGCTTTACAAAGGACTAAAAGATTCGCCTAATGTTTTTACATCCGATAATATTTTCATTCTTGTCATTGGAAATATTGTGGCCTTCATCGTAGCGGTGATCGCTATCAAAGGCTTTATTGCAATCCTCACCAAATATGGCTTTAAGGCTTTCGGATATTACCGAATCATCCTTGGCGCTGTATTGCTTCTGCTCATTTGGCAAGGAGTAAATCTCACCATAACCGACTAAACATTCGGTATGAAAATCTCCGCTACCATCATCACATTCAACGAGGAGAGAAACATTCGTCGCTGCCTTGAAAGTCTTGTTCCCGTGGCAGATGAAATCATTGTGGTCGATTCTTTTTCTAAAGATAACACAGAAAATATCTGCAAGGAATTCGGTGTACGCTTTATACAAAATCCATTTGGTGGGCATATCGAACAGAAGAACTTTGCCATCGATCAGGCGTCGTATCCGTGGGTTCTCTCTCTTGATGCTGACGAGGCGCTGGATCCACAATTGACTCAAAGCATTTTAGAATTAAAAAAAAATAATCCTTCGCATAAAGGGTATCGCTTCAATCGTCTCACTAATTACTGCGGCACTTGGATTCGACACAGTGGTTGGTATCCTGATACAAAAGTGAGATTGGTACTCAAATCGGAAGCGCGTTGGATGGGTGTAAATCCCCATGACCGTTTGGAAGTAATTGACGGTTCCTCAACGGGCTTTTTAGTTGGTGATTTGCTGCATTACAGCTATTACACGCAAGAAGATCATCTCAAACAAATTGAGTTCTTCTCTGGCATTGCCAGCAAAGAACTTTTTAAGAAAAATAAAAAAGTTTCGTGGCCGATGATCATTCTAAAAGTCATCGTACAGTATTTCAAAAACCTCATTTTGAAGGTTGGTTTTTTAGACGGACGCGCGGGTTTCACCATCGCGCGTCTCTCAGCTTATGCCACATATCGCAAGTACTACAAACTCATGCTGCTCCACCGTGAAAATAAATCCTGAACATATCCTCATTTCACGACCCGATAGCATCGGTGATGTAATGCTCACACTACCGATGTGTGGCTTGCTGAAGCAATATTTTCCTGAAGTAAAAATTACATTCTTAGGTAAATCATACACACAGGATATCATCGAAGCTTGTGCGCATGTTGATCATTTTTTGAATTGGGATTTATTGGAAAAAATGTCGCCCACAGAGCAATTGAACACTATGAGATCCATCGCTGCCGATGTGGTGATACATGTTTTTCCTAAAAAAGAAATTGTATGGCTCGCGAAAAAAGCGGGCATTCGATATCGCATCGCAACCGCGCGTAGATGGTACACACTTACCAAGTGCAACAAACCTGTGTTTTTTTCAAGAAGAAAATCAGCATTGCATGAAAGCCAACTCAACATCAAACTCTTGAGTCCTCTTGGAATAACTCATGTACCAAGCCTTTCCGAGCTTAACGATCTTTCAGGATTCAAGGCACCCGACATTTCTATTGAAGATTTTTTTACAAAAAAATCCAATCAGCGCTACATCATTTTACACTGCCTATCGAAAGGAAGCGCAGTAAACTGGAGTTTAAAAAAGTTTGAAGAACTAGCAACGCTTCTCATTCAAAACAATATCACTCCTGTGATAACCGGCACTGCGGCAGAAGGTGAAAAGATAAAAGCCAACTCCAACCTTATCAAAGAAGGCGTGGTGGATTTGACCGGAAAATTAAGTTTGAAACAACTCATTGCTCTCATTAACCAATGTGACGGCTTGGTTGCGGCCAGCACAGGTCCGCTTCACATTGCCTCACAACTGAACAAACCTGTTGTGGGCCTCTACTCTCCAATGCGTCCGATTCATGCCGGCAGATGGGCTCCTATTGGCAAAAATGCCCACGTGATCACCGCGCCCGAACACCCTGCGGAGGGTGAACTTAACATAAGCGCGCAAGAAGTGTTAGACTTCTTTATTCGATTTTATAAATCTTAAGATAAAGGGGTGAAAAAATGCGTAGAACGTCACCCCAACCTGTGTTTCCAAAGTGTCTTCTGTTAAAAAAGAAATGGCGCATATTGCCAACAAAACGATGTAGTATGGATTTTTGCGTACTTCAGAGTAAAATATAGGATAAAAGAAAAACACTAAAAACAATAATCCTCCAATAATTCCATACGAGATAAAGAAGGTTAGAAACTGATTATGAGCGCGGAGCCTATTCTTTTCCTCAAGCTTCGTTTGATTCAATTCATATTGCTCCTTAAAAGATTTCTTTAAATCTCCTGTCCCCACGCCAAACCATAGATTCCGGGAAAAAATATCCCATCCTGTTTTCCAAAATTCTAATCGCTGAAAAACCGAATGACCATTCGGGCTGCCTCCATTGCGATAGTTGTCGTATTCAAAAAAAACTTTATTCAACCTTTTGGTTATTCCTGATTGCGAATAAAACAAATAACTGGGAATACCACCTTCAATATGCTCAATGTCTTGATCTGTCAAGGCTTTTACTCCGTCTAAATCTTTTCTCATTCCTTTCGAAGTGATGTAACGAATGAGCGTCCACTTGACCTCATTCCCCTTGCGATCGAGCGAGTCAAAATGAATTTTACTCCGCTTGGTCCATCCTTCTTTCAACTCATCCCAACAAATATAGTAGTAGATATAATGACCATTTTCTAGCATCGAATTTTCTGGATAGTGAGTATATATCGCCCCTCTAGGCGTAGTCATTTCCAACTTTACTTTATCCAAATTCTCGGCTGTGAAATACTTATTAAACGCTGTCACTACGTACATGGTTCCTCCAACACTCGCCACAAGCAGTAACGATGGCAACACCCACTTCAAAATTTTATTATCTCTACTAGAAAAAAAGAAATATGCGAGAATAAAACCAACAGCCAACAACAACAAGATACCCGTGAGTGACTCTATGAGCCACATAAACGAGAAGTAAATCAGCAGCAATATTATTGAGGCTACGACCCATTTGCCCTTTTTAAGCCAGCTCAAAATAATTATTGCCGAGCCTAGCACTAGCAACATACTAAACCGTATGTGTGATATAAAAATAGATATATCACGAATATTCAAAATTGGCTTTTTACCGAGTCCAAAATAAACGCCGATACAAATTAGCGCTGCGATACCCAAGGCACATACAAACGTGGCTAAAAGCGCTTCCACCGCGCGCGCTGACATGGGTCGCAGTGTGGTCACTAATAATGGCATGAAAAGCAATGGCAGCTTAGTACGCAAATCCCAAGCACCAAATTTGAAATCTTCTGTCCAAAGCAAGCCTATCAGCGGCAACATAAAAATCAATGTCGGCGCGTGGTAATACTTTTTACTTAAAAAATTCTTGAAATATTCTTTTGCTGTGCGATCGGTAAAATGAGCGTTGAGCAGATTCAGCAACCATACTCCTACCAACCAAAAGGAACCGAACGAAATGAAAAAATTTGAAAAAGGCAGAGCCACCAATACGATGGCAAAACCCACCCACTGAAGGATGTCTAAAATTTTAATTCGCAGAGAGGCGGTCATAAGGTCTTGGTCACCACTTACTTCTTACCGCCAACACCTGATAATATTGCTTTGTAATTAGAAGAAAATACTTCTTTCGACTTCACTATACACGGGTCCTGAGGCAAGGAGTGACGGATGCGTCCGTCTTGGTAGTAGTAGCGGGAAACGATTTCATTCTCCAAATATTCTTTGATCTGCGATTTAAATTTCAACAAATCCTGTCCTTTGTTCGGTTCTATCTTCGCAAACAATTGATCAAATTCTTTCTCCGCTCCCTGATAATATTTTTCCGTAGTGGCTTGCTCTTTCAACTGCTTGTACAACTGCTCCGTACCTGTATTGTATTCAAACTTGCGACTGGACGCCCAATTCACGAAGTCTTGGTATTGAGCATCGGTGAGTCTGAATACATCGCTGCTGTCGATCTTAGGATTTTTCGTTCTGAATTCCGTGGCCCAATCAAAAATGACCCAGTTGTTGACCATTGCTGCCAAAATGTTGGAGGCTTCATCAGGCAATACTTCGACATCTGGCGAAATGCCCCTTCCGTCGTAAACGGTGCGGCCTGCCTTCGTTTTGAAAGGCTTGATCAAACTATCACTCACGGCTTCCACTTGTCCCGTTTCATCGTCGCGGTGGCTATAATCCAAGCGCTGAATGCAGCGACCACTTGGAGTATAATACTTTGCTACGGTCAGCTTCATCTTGGTGTTGTACGCCAAATCCTTTGTTTGTTGCACCAATCCTTTTCCATAAGACTCTACTCCCAATACCACGGCTCTATCTAAATCTTGCAAACTGCCGCTCACAATTTCTGAAGCCGATGCAGACATCTCGTCCACCAATACGACCAACGGAATCTGAGTGTCCAATGGGTCATTGAGGCCCGGATACACCTTATTCCATTCTTCAATCTTCCCTTTTGTGCGCACAATCTCCGTTCCCTTGGGCACGAAAAAGTTCACAATATTTACTGCCTCTCTCAACAATCCTCCACCGTTGCCGCGCAAATCAAGAATGAGCTGCGACATATTTTTCTTTTTCAAATCCACAAAAGCTGTCTTTACTTCGGTGCTAGCGGTTTGTGTGAATCCTGTGAGTTTGATATAACCCGTTTTGCCATCGTCCATCAACGTGTAGTAAGGCACGTCTGGAATCTTGATTTCTTCACGCGTTACGGAGATGACTTTGGTTCCACTTTCTCCTTTTCTTTGAACCGTTAGATCCACCTTGGTTCCCGGATTACCCGTGAGCAAATCAGAAATCTCTTCATGATTTTTTCCCTCCACTGATTTTCCGTTCACCATAAGCACCACGTCGCCCGCCATCAGGCCTGCTTTTACCGCAGCATAGTTTTGATACGGTTCTACAATCGTAATCTTTCCTTCGATGGTGTTTACCAATGCTCCAATGCCGCCATATTGGCCCGTTTGCATGAACATCGCATCTTCAATGCGCGTCTCTGGATAATACACCGTGTAAGGATCCAACGAACGCAACATCGCGTCGATTCCGGTCTTCATGAGCATGCCTGGCTTGGTGTCATCTACGTAATAGATGTTGAGCTCCTTGTACATCGAGGTGAAAATTTCAATATTCTTTGAAATTTCGAAGTACTCATCAGCCAAGGTAGCTGAAGATGTTACCACACCTGCCACCACGAGCGCGGCGAACCAACGCTTGGGTTTTGAAAAAATATTTTTAATCTGCATCATTCTCATTAGGCTTTTCTTGTAAACGACTTTTGAATCGTTTTAAAACTTCAAAAATTTTGCCGTGAACATATTGATAGTTCGGCAACTGACGACCAGTGAATAT
>JBKCOM010000024.1:0-6453 GCA_046309775.1 Flavobacteriales bacterium | reverse complement strand
ACGGTTGATATTCTCAAAAAGTCTGGTCTTATCGGTGCGAATGAGAAAATTGATCCAGAGGCACTAGCAGCCGAGTTGAGCAACGACCCTGCTGCTATGGAGGCAATGAAGGAACTAGAAAATTCAAGTTCCGATCAAGGCGGGAGTTCAGAGTCACCTTCAGGAGGTGGAAGTGAACCGCAAAAGCAAGGTGGAATTGTCGGATTTGTAAAAGCAAATCCGGTCCCTTCGGTTATAGGTGGCGGACTGCTTGCCTTTGGGATTTATAAACTCGTTTCACCTAAGAAAAAGAAGACCGACAATCTAGCTGGTTACAAAGCAAATAAAGGCTCACATCATCAAAAAACGAAGCGCCTTAGTGCTTCGAAAAGTCACAGTAAAAAACTACCTGTAAAGGCAGTAAAACTTCTCTAGTCAACCCATAAATAGTCAATACAATGGCAACTCAAAAGAAAGCCCCTTCCAAGATCAGCAGCCAGGCGGTTATGGAAGAAGTAAAAACGCTGGCAATGCTCGGAGGCGGTGTAGTTCTGGGTTCCGTGGGCGGAAGGCTCATTGACAAAGTTCTCAAAGTCGATCCAGCAGCGACAGGATTTCAAGCCAAAGCTTTGGCTCGACCTGTAGTCCTCATTGCAGCAGGCACTGCTGGAGCAATCATGCTCAAAGACAAAAACATGAAGATGCTCGCAACGGGTGTCGGCGCGGCAGGAGTACTCAGCGGCGTGAAGGTCATTTTGAAGAAAGATCTTCTTGCTGGGCTCGCAGACTTTAAAGGTCTTGGAGCAAATGAACCAACAGTCTTCCGTGATCCAGTCCAACTTCAAGTGGAACGATACAATCCGGACTTGCCTGAGCTGAATGCGATCTACATGCCCTACCCTAATCCGATGGATGTAGAAGACGAAAACGAGCGTGCTCAAAGCATGGAAGGTATGCGTGAGCGTAAAGCAGAAAGTGCCTTCATGGAAATCATCTAAGTCAAACCAAATCAACAAAAACAACATCATGTTTACACTCGGAGAAATCGAACAGAGTGAGCACAATTTGCTCGGGGCTATCACAGAGGATGACTTCTTGGAAGCATTGGATACAGCCCCTGCTCAAACCAAGAAGAAATTCTTCAAAAAGATGCAAATGCAGTCGCGTGTTCAAACCACTGCAACAAGTTCACGCAGCCGCGCTGAATTTGAAAAGCGTATTCACCTATTACCCACTGAAATCCAAAAGGGTTTGGCAAGTCAAAGCTTGCAAGCCGTGGACACGGTTATCTACGTAGTAAAATCGGTAGCCGGTAGTAAAGTGGTAAAAATGTTCAAGGACGACGACAACAAAGTGGTTGGTATCTCGAATATTTCCTCTGGAAAGCTGGAGAAAGGAAACTTCTTCCTTCTCTATGGAATTCAGCTTATGGCGGGTGTTGCCGAGGGCAACGAAACGGCAGCAGACGTGAACTTCAATACCATTCCTGACTATGTAAGAAATGGTGAGTTTGAATTCAAGGCGAACGGAACAGTGCTTGTTCCAAATACTTCGAATGAGGCATTCTTCACCGAAGGAAGAGACATTTTCAAGGGTCTATATGTGCTTGACAACCCAAAGGTGATCAAGGATCAACAGGCCATTGAATTCAACCTTGAATGGGGAACAAATGCGCCAGCGAATACCTATTTGAAGGCAATCCTTCGCGGTACATCTGTAATCAAGGCTTAATTCCAAAGTTCCTTTTCATTATGAAAAATCACAAGTTCCAACAAGTACGAGTTCAGGTAAAAGACCCCGGTGAGTCCGTGCGTTTCAGTGCTGAAACTGACAAGCAGTTTGCGCGTGTGCGCGGCATTCATATCTCCATGCCTAATGACGATGTGCTTGTTGGAACTACTCTTGGCTTAAAGATCAACGGAACGGAGATTTTTGATGATGCTCATGAAATGAGGTTGATTACCTGCGGACATCAAGTAGCTCCTAACATGAAGTTCTTTCTTTTCGAGGAAAATATCGAAGCTGGAGGATCTGCTATTGAAGGTCGCGTGACTGATGGAGGAACGATGGATCAATCATCATTCCCTTATGAGGCGAAAATTTATTTGTGGCTTGTGAATGATGAACCAAAAACGACTTCATAATGGCCACAAAAATTCGCTACCAGATCATTCAACTAGAAGTCAACGAGCAAGGACAGATCGTAGAGATAAGTCACAAGCTGCCTCTCCATTTGAAGGTTTGCACTGGCTTTATTGCCAGACACACTAAAGGATTAACGCTTGCAAACAATCTCAACGAAATAGGATTACTAGCTCTTGAATTTAACAGCAGAAAACAGCTTCTGATCAATGCAATGGTTGGTTTTGAATCCAAGGTTGAACAGCTACCAGATTATCAAGAGGTCAACATCCCAATTGAAAACGGACAGCTTGTGACGGGTTATTACATGGACACAAACCAAGTTTCGGTTTCCGATTTCAAGCCATATGTGGTATCCATCTACCTGCGCTGCGAAATGGAAGTAAGTATTGAAGCCAAAAAATGTACGACTACTTAAATCATATCAATCTCCAATTAGAGCAGCGATGTATCGAGCCTAAACTTCAACAGTTTCGATACTTGAGCCTTGAACCCGGATTGACGCGCTATGAAATGAAGGCGTATAATGAAATCCTTTTTCTCATTAAGCCAAGTCAACTTCCCGTTGGCACAGTGATCGTTTCAGAATGCAGATCAAGGGTTATACCAACAGATGTAGCCGAGATACAAGGCATTGAAGATTTTTCAGGTCTTGTAGTCATTCAACTACCGGGAGTTCCAGCTAAAAAGAAAACCATTGAGTTTGTTCAAATCACCCTTTAGAAATTGAGTAAGCGAAGAATATATCATTTGATAGAAGTATGCAGGAAAATGATCAACACATTTCCCAAGCAAGGCTATTCTAGTGTTGTGTTCAATGCTACCTTCTATCGAAATGGCAAGAAACTCAATGCAATCGAACATGCTGAGGTAGCCAACTTTTCTCAGCTCGTTCGAAGTTATGATAAGAGCGAAAATCCGGATAAAGTCAAGGTTGAATTTAAAGACCAAAACAAAGGTGTTTTGATTTGGGCAAAGACTTTTGAAGTAAATGAATTGGATGAGGAAATTCACCGAACTACTACCAATTTTTCGGGACTTGGTGAAGCAGAAGTGAATGACCTGGTACAAAGAAAATTTGCAGAACTCGAAAGGCAAAAGGCTATTGAGCAACTGCAAGCTGAGCTTCAAGTCCAAAAAGAACTAAATGCGGATTTACAGTTTCAAGTTGCCGATTTACAAACCACATTAGATGCAAAGAAACAAGTGGAATACTATTCGAGCATCATTGGAATGGCGATGCCTGGTCTCGCAAAATTTTTCACGGGAACTCCAGTCGCTGAGGCTATGAATTTTCTCGCTGGACAGGAAGACGAAAAGGAACTCATTGAAGAGGGTTCGAGCTCATCACCAGATCAAAGACAAAGCATTATCAAACTTATTGGAGAGTTCAGCGCTACTCTAAACAACCAAGAACTGGGTACACTATACCTCCTTTTCATTGAGTTTGAAAAAGATAAAAACAACATTCAAAAAATTCTAAGGTATATCACCGATACCGCAGAGCCACAACAAACAGCACATGCCTAGCAACGAAATCAGCGTATCGATCAATGTGAGAAATGACATTGAAGCGCGACAAGTGAAACAAGCACTTGAATCCATCGCTAAGACTTTTAAGCCACAAGAGCTTGCTCTTATTGCAAAGAAGGTTGAAATGCCTCTGGTTCAAATGAAAATTAGATCGATGTTATAAAATGCCAATTCAGCAGAAAGTCATAGAAGCAGTGAACAACAATCGGGGTAAGATCATCAACGGTTTACTAATCGTGGGTGGAACTTATCTCGCATATCGCTTTGGTAAAAAGATTATCGGAGATATCAGTAAAAATGCTGCACAAAGTCAAGCTGATGATAAGCCATCGGTTCGCCAAGCTATGAACTTTCGCTCTGGACTCAATCCATCAGGTGTTTCTTGGTTGATTAGTACAGATGGTACAAATGAGAAACTCATTTTCGATACCGCTCGATCAATAACTGACCTTGATGAAGTATCCAAGAATTACAAGGATTTATATCAGAGTAATCTACTGGACGATTTACAAAGAGAACTCTCTTCTGACGATTATTCTAAACTTCTTACAATAGTTAGCAGTAATCCTAAGAAGTCCACCAAGAATGGGAGCGCACCACCTGTTCAGTTTGCAAAGAAGTCCAATTTAGTGGTGGCCAAAAAGGAAGTCACTATTCGAAAGACACCGGACGCATCCAATCACGGGGCTTTCTATGAAATGTTCTCTGAGAACAATATCATTCGTAAAGCAAAGGCCGGAGAATTTATTGGTTATGCCACGGGCAAACAACATTTTGATGAGGTAAATAATGTGAAATTCATTGAGGTCGGGTATGTAGTGAATGGTGAGAAAGCACCATCGAATCTACGAAGCATGAATAAGAAGAAATACATCTTTTGGGTGAGCTCTTCTTCCACTTACGTTGATATTTTCGAATACTACAAACCAATGTTTGATCGCTATCCTGACAGCCTCAAACTGACTCCGTGGATGAAGCCTCTCGACTTTTTCGAAGGTGGAGACAAATCCGTAAAAGGAATGTCTTTTTCAAGACTTCTAACACTATCCCATTCACAGGTACTGGACGAGAAGTTCAAAGTAATTGCTCATGTAAGTCCGAATACACTGCTGGGTAGTCTCATTATGACCCTCGATACTGGAAAGGGAAGATTCTATAAGTTCAAAACAGTTGACAATACCGAAAGGTGGGTCAACGCCAATCATATAAAAATTCAAGATCAATGAGCGATAAAAGCGAAAGCTATGTAGAGAAATACTTGCCCTATGCTAAAGCAGCAGGTGAAAGGTTCAATATGGATCCTTTTGTGATTTTAGCGCAAGGAGCGCAAGAAAGCGGCTGGGGTACTTCCAATCTTTCTCAGAATTACAACAACTTCTTTGGATTCACTGCAGGTGGTAAACCCAATGAGTTTTGGGATGGAAAATTCTATGAGGCGAAAAATAAATACAAGCTCAAGTTCAGAGTGTACAAGAGTCCTCAGGAGAGCTTCATGGATTTTGCTCGTTTGATTGAGAGCAAGTACAAGGCTGCACATGCCGCAGGAAAGGATTATAAGACCTATGCGCAGCGTATTGCCTACTCTCCATACATCAGTGAAAAGAACGGTGATAACCGTGAGAATTACAAGAACGGGATCATCAAATTATATGATCGCATTATCGAGGCTGCTAAAAAAAAAGCCTTGATATAACCCCAGCAGCGGCAGCGAAGGGAGGAATTGGCTTAGTTGGAGCAGCAGCCATATTCTTTGGTGGTAGATGGGTTTGGAAAAACCTGATTGCTCCAAATAATTCGAAAAAATCGAAATAATGGGATTTACACTCAGACATTTAAGAACTGCGGAAGTCGAACATTTCAGCACAAAAGAACTGCTTGAAATACTCGGTGATAAAATCAACGATGAAATTCTCCTAAAGGGAGAGGTCTATCGCATAAGCTCTTTTGAGGCTACCGATGGCGGTGATTTTACACCTCCCACTTTTGAATGGGCTCAGGTCCAATTGACAGCTACCAATGGCGCGAGCTCTTTCCCCTTTACTTCATCTACTGAAACCCTTGGTTTGTTTTTGACAATCAACGGGATTTTGTATCAGTATGGTCAAACAAAGGACTTTCATGTGGCTGGTGGAGAGCTTCTATGGCACGGCAGTTTCCCCATTGAGGCGAAGGATGTGATACTTGTGAAATGGTTGAAAATCAGCTAAGGCTAAATGGGCGAACTGATTAAAATCAAACAAGTAGAAAATCTTCAGACGGAGCTTGACAAGATAGCAACCGTCGAACAGTTGGCCAAGGATGCAGGTGATCTAGCGGCTGCGGCAAAACTTGAGGCCGCGGCGGCAGCAAGTGCAAAGATTTCGTCAAGGGTAAAAGAAACAATCAAAGGAATAGTTTCCCATCCTAACACCAAAATACAGTTGCAACTCAGCGGTACAATTGCCAACGATCAAGATGTTCAGGTATTCGTTAATGGTGTTTTGATAACAAAACTAACCGCTGAGCTCGGGACAGATATTGTAGAGTTCTCCGTCCCTTATTCAATAGATGCCACCGATAGTGTAATCATTTATTACTCCACTTAAAGAAAATGGAAAAAGTACAAGTAAAACAAGTTGAGGGTGCTGTTGACAATAGCACCAATCAAAACATCGCAGGTGAGAAAACTTTCATGAACCCTGCCACATTTCGAAATACGGAACCGGGTGGTTCTACTTCATTTATCCGCATGGAGGGAGGATTCATTTACTGGACAAAGAATGCAGCAGTATTGAATGCAGAGGGAAATATGCGAATAGG